>NZ_JAGQCX010000001.1:0-398933 GCF_024346415.1 Cyanobium sp. Aljojuca 7D2 | reverse complement strand
GCGCTGCAACGGTTTTCAATCGATCCGTGCTGGTCTGATGGCTGTGGCACACGACATCAGCCGAATGCTCGACTGGGTTGGCATCAGCCTTGCGGAAACGGGATGAATGGACTTTCAGTCAGCCCTGGTGCTGCGGGTGACCACGTCGGCCTGCACCTGCATGCCTGGTCGCAATCCACAGCGCCGTTGGCTCTGCATCAGCTCACTTCGATCCGGACGCACCACCACCTGGTAGGCGCCGGGTGCTGCCCCCTCTTTACCCGTTGGCGCAGCTTGCAGGGCATCGGCGGCAATGGCGGCCACTCGGCCTCCCAGGACCCAGTACGCATGTTTTGGCTGTAGCGATTGGATTCCGCTGATATTGCTCCGGTGATGCTGGGCACGCAAGATGCCAAATCTGTTCTACTTCCAGTCTGATGGGTTCGACGACGTCGTGGCGGATGAGTTCGAAACGTGGATCACCCATCCAATGCGCCACATTGCTGCGTGACCCTGTCTGGAAGTTATCAACGCAGATCACGTTGTTATCCGGATCTGCCATTAACCGATCGATTAGGTGAGAGCCGATAAACCCGGCTCCACCAGTCACGAGGTGACGCATTGATTCAGTTTTGTGGTGCTCGGCAACCCTATGAAATTTCCCCGATATCTCTTCGTTTTCAACACGAATGCTGGATTATCGCTCCCACTTGCCTCAACTCGCTCCGGTGTGCTGCAAGCCTATGTTTGAGGAAGCCGATCTTTTTTGTGCTGGCGGCGTGCAATGCCCACGAGAGCCTCAGGCCAACACCGGCAGTTTTGCTGGCTCGGTTTGATGGAAGCGCAGCTTGTGGGCTTCCCCCTCGCCCGTGGGCAGTAGCTCCACATCCACCGCAATCGTGTGACCTGCGGTGAACTGGCCTCCCAGGATCCCCTTCGCGATCGGGGTTTCCAGCTCACGCTGGATGGCGCGTTTGAGCGGCCGAGCGCCGTACACGGGGTCGTAGCCCACACCGGCCAGCCAGTCGAGGGCATCGGCATTGAGCTGGAGCGCCAGCTTCTTGTCGTCGAGGCGTTTTGCCAAGCGCTGCACCTGCAGCTCCACGATCTCGCGCAGTTCCTCCTGTTTGAGGCTGTGGAAGATGATCGTTTCATCCAGCCGGTTCAGGAACTCAGGGCGGAAATGGCCGCGTAGGGCCTCGTTGACCCGCGCTTCCATCTCGCTGTGGCGTGCCGGATCACCGGCCAGATCAAGGATTGACGCGCTGCCGATGTTGCTGGTGAGGATCAGCACGGTATTGGTGAAGTCCACCGTGCGGCCCTGGCCATCGGTGACGCGCCCGTCATCGAGGATCTGCAGCATCACGTTGAACACATCGGGGTGGGCTTTCTCCACCTCGTCGAACAGGATCACCGCGTAGGGGCGGTGCCGCACTGCTTCGGTGAGCTGGCCACCTTCCTCGTAGCCCACGTAGCCCGGAGGCGCGCCGATCAGCCGGCTCACAGCGTGCTTTTCCATGTATTCGCTCATGTCGATGCGCACCATCGATTCTTCGGAATCGAACAGCTGCGCCGCCAGGGCCTTGGAGAGCTCGGTTTTGCCCACGCCGGTGGGGCCGAGGAAGAGGAAGCTGGCAATGGGGCGGTTCGGATCGCTGAGCCCGGCGCGGGAACGCTGGATGGCATCGGCCACCGCCGTCACCGCCTGGGCCTGCCCGATCACGCGCGTGTGTAGTTCATCCTCGAGGTGGAGCAGTTTGTCCATCTCGCTCTGCACCAGCTTGGCCACCGGGATTCCGGTCCATTTGGCGATCACTTCGGCGATGTCGTCCTCGGTGACCTCCTCCCGCAGCAGGGTCTTGTCGCTGCCACTGGCGTTGAGCTCCTCTTCTTTGGCGGCGAGCTTCTTGTGCAACTCCGCCAGGGTGCCGTATTCCAGTTCGGCGGCCTTGTTGAGATCGTAGTTGCGCTTTGCCTGCTCCACCTGCAACTGCACCTGCTCGATCTCCTCCTTGATCGCGCCGAGTTCATCGATCGAGCCCTTCTCCTGCTGCCACTGGGCATTGAGGGCGCTCTGCTGTTCGCTCAGATCGGCCAGCTCCTTCTCGAGCCGCTCAAGCCGATCCTTGCTGGCCGCATCGGATTCACGCCCCAGCGACAGTTTTTCCATCTCCAGCTGCAGGATGCGGCGATCGAGCTCATCGATCTGCTCCGGCTTCGAGGTGATCTCCATCTTCAGGCGCGCTGCCGATTCATCCACCAGATCGATGGCCTTGTCGGGCAGAAAGCGATCGGCGATGTAGCGGCTGCTGAGCACCGCTGCCGCCACCAGGGCGTTGTCGGCGATGCGCACGCCGTGATGCACCTCGTAGCGCTCCTTCAACCCCCGCAGGATCGAGATGGTGTCTTCCACCGTGGGCTGGTCCACGAACACCTGCTGGAATCGGCGCTCCAGGGCCGGATCCTTTTCGATGTGCTGGCGGTGCTCGTCGAGGGTGGTGGCGCCGATGCAGCGCAGTTCGCCGCGGGCCAGCATCGGCTTGAGCAGGTTGCTGGCATCCATGGCCCCGCCTGTGGCGCCGGCCCCCACCACCGTGTGGATCTCGTCGATGAACAGCACGATCTGGCCTTCGGAGGCCGTCACCTCCTTGAGCACAGCCTTGAGCCGCTCCTCGAATTCGCCGCGGTACTTGGCACCGGCGATCAGGGCGCCCATGTCGAGTGACACGAGCTGGCGGTTCTGCAATGCCTGGGGCACGTCGCCGTTGACGATCCGCTGGGCCAGACCCTCGACGATCGCCGTTTTGCCCACGCCCGGCTCGCCAATCAGCACCGGGTTGTTCTTGGTGCGGCGGCTGAGGATCTGGATTGTGCGGCGGATCTCCTCATCCCGGCCGATCACCGGATCGAGCTTGCCTTCGCGGGCGGCCTTGGTGAGGTCGCGGCCGTACTTCTCCAGGGATTCGTAGGTGCCTTCGGGGTTCTGATCGGTCACGCTCTGGGATCCGCGGATGGACTGCACCGCCTCTTTGAGTTTGTCGGCGCTGGTGCCGGCCTGCGACAGCAGTTGCTTGCCGCAACGGTCGTCGATCGCCAGGGCCAGCAGCAGGTGCTCAATGGCGATGTAGCTGTCGCCGTAGGTCTCCTTGAGGCTGCCCGCCTGGTCGAGCACGGTGTTGAGACCCTTGCCCAGATAGACGTTGTCGGGAGGGGCGCTCAGGCTGGGTTGACCGGCGATCCAGGCGTCCACCTTCTGGATGAGGCTGCCCACATCCACCCCGGCCTTCTCCAGGATGCGGCCGGCCAGGCCTTGCTGGGCCAGCAGTGCCGCCAGCAGATGCTCGCTTTCCATCTGTTGCTGGCGCTTCTGCTGGGCCAGCTGTTGGGCGGCCACCACGGAGGCCCAGGCTTTTTCGGTGAAGAGTTCGGCGGTGGGATGCATGGGCGACTCCCGTTGGGGATCGGGTGGTTGAACCGTATGGCGGTTTGTTGAAGCACACAGGTAGGAGAACCGTACGGATCAATGCGGTCCTCCCCAGTTTTGGTTGGGTCAAAACGGCTGATCAACGATCTCAACCTGCATCGCAGGGCTCTGTAACGGTCCTCTGCAGTTGCTGGGCTTGCTGTGACCGTTGGTTATGAGTGGAGGCATTCAATTCGCTGGATTGTCCAGGTGCAGCAGATGCGCTGGTGTGTTGTGTTGGCCTCTGTGGTGGTGGCAGGGGGGCTGGCCGCTCCCTCCGCTGTGGAGGCCAGGGGTGGCGGTGGGGGATTCCGCGGCGGTGGTGGTTTTGGCGGCGGCGGTGGTTTTGGTGGCGGCGGTGGTGGCGCTTATCGCTTCAGTGCCCCGCGCATGGAGGCGGCTCCGATCGAGCAGGCGGCCCCGATCGAACGGGCGGCCCCCGTGGAGCGATCGATGCCCGTGGATCGCCCCGAGGAGCGGAACCTGAATCAGGGCTACAGCGGTAGCCATCCGCTCTACGGGCTGGTAGTCGCAGCCCCTGGACCGGCCACAACATCTCAGCGGATCAGTTTCGGCGCTGTAGCGCCGGCGGTTGGGATGGTGCCCGCGGCCTTGGCGGTTTCGACAACGACCGCTTCAACCGCCAGGTGAACCTGGAGAACAACTTCTACAACCGGAACTATGGCGGCTGGAACAATAACTGGGCCGATGGGAGTTACTGGGGCAGTAGGCCTTGGGGCTACGGCTGGTACAACTGGAGCCCAAACTCTTGGGGCTGGTGGGGCGGTTCTTCGGTGGGATTGGGCCTCGCGGCCCTCGCTGCTGCTGAGGTGATCACCTTCTTGGTCAACGATGCCACCGCCCAGCAATCCCCCGTGATTGATGTGCCAGATAGCGATTACCAGCTCAACAACGGCACCGTCGATTCGGTGGGTTCGGGTGGGGCCGACTTCAGCTACGCGGTGGCCGGCAGCCCGCCGGTGAAGGGAGCCGCCAACTGCCAGGAAGGCCTGCTCGATGGCCAAGTGCCCAGTACGGCCGCCCAGGCCCAGTTGCTCAATGCCGCCTGCCAGGTGGCCTATGGCCCCGATCCCAAGGGCACGCCCCTGCCCGAGAGCCTGGTTGGTTGGCTGCCCGGATGGATGCGCGATCTGCTCGTGCTGGCCCTGGGTGGGGGCATCGGCGTGGGTGTTTGGCAGCTGCTGGAGCGCCGCAGTGGCCAACGGCCTCCAGGCGCGGGCGGCAACCATGCCCCCATCACCTCAGGCTGACTCCGCTTCCGCTCCACCAGCTTCTCCTTCCTCCTTCCTCCTTCCTCCTTCTTCTTAATCGGATCGATCTCATGAGCTTCCGACGTTCCCTGGCATTCGCCCTAAGCGCAGCCCTGGCCTGCAGCACGGCCCTGATGCCGATCTCGGCCCAAGCCCGCGGTGGCGGTGGTGGATTTGGCGGTGGCGGCGGTGGTGGTTTTCGTGGCGGTGGCGGGTTTGGTGGGGGCGGCTACCACTGGTCGGGTGGCGGCGATCGCAACGTCAACGTCGACCGGAACGTGTCCGGTGGCGGCGACTGGCGCTCTGGCTACCAGGGCTACCACCCGATGTATGGGGCCGGCAGCCGCACCACGGTCGGCAACGACGACTTCAACCGAAACCTCACCGTCAACAACAACTTCTACAACCGTGATTACAACGGTTGGAATGACGGCTGGCGCAATGGCGGCTACTGGGGCAGTCGCCCCTGGAACACCGGCTGGTATGGCGGCTGGGGAGGCTGGGGTTGGTGGGGGGCGAATGCTGCTGCCTGGGGGGTGGCAAGCCTGGCAACCGGCGCGGTGATCGGTGGGCTCGTCAATGCGGCTTCGGCGCAGCAATCACCGGTGTTCCTGGTGCCCAACACCAGCTACCAGCTCAACTACGGCTCGGTGGAAGCCGTGGGTAGCTCTGGAGTGAGTTTCTTTTACGGGGTTAACGGCACCCAATTGCTAGGAGCCGCCAATTGTCAGCAGGGTCTGCTGAACGGCCAGATTCCAACCGACGCTGATCAGGCCCAGCTGCTCAATGCCGTGTGCCAGGTGGCCTACGGCTCCGGCAGTTGAATCACGCCGGCATCGGGGCCGCACATCCGGAGCGGACAGCCATCCGCTCCGTACACCGCATCCGCCGGTGACAGGCATCCCATCGCGTTCTTGGCCTTCACCTGTTCGGGCTTGATGCGACGCGGCTGGAGCAGCTTCTGGCTGGGCGGCACCACCAGTGGGCAGGAGGTCTTCGGCAAAGCCTGGGCTTGCGCCGGACCCTGGTAGGCCCCCAGCAGCCCAGTTCCGGCGAGGGCGACGACGAGCAAGGCAGCATCCAACCCAAGCAGCAGCGGGGTTGTGGGTGAGGGGCTACGGGCAGCCATGCCGATGCACTGGTTCAGACTGAGACCACTCTGGACTCCCAATGGGGGCTCCCACGCTGCCGTTGTCTGCCGTCATGGATGCGCCCGGATCCGATCCTGTGTTGAACGAGCCGTTGAACAGCCCTTTGCACGACGCGTTCAACGACGCATTGATTGCGCGCCTTGCTTCTGAATCGCGGGAGTTTGATGCCAGCAGCCGTGATCCGGAGCGCAACTGCTGGCTGGCGGTGCACCGGCATGTGCACGGCGTGCTCCCAAGCGAATACGACATCCGCGAGGTGCCCGAGGAGCTCTACCTGGCCGTGCTGGCTGCCCGTCGAGAGCAGGGCTGATGGGGCCCAACAAAAAACCCCGGCCGAAGCCGGGGTTTGCTGAAACGGTTTGACCGAGGCAAAACCAAGCGTCAGCTCAGCTGGGATCAGGCCCAGCCTTTGGAGGACATGTCCTCGACGTAAGCAGCCACGTCAGCGATGTCGCTGTCGCTCAGCTTGCCGCCGAAGGCGGGCATGGCGTTTTTGCCGTTGGTCACCTGGTAGGCGATGGCAGCTTCATGGCCGCTGCTGTAGTTGGCCAGATAGGCCTCAAGGGCATCCTGCTTGAGGGTGCGCTCGGCATTCACCACGTTGCCGCCACCCATGTGGCAGGCCGCGCAGTTGGCGGAGAAGATTTGACCACCGTGGGCCACATCGGCGGCGAAGCTCGGAGCAGCGCCCAGCACGAGCGCTAGGCAGAGAGCGATCAGGGAGAAGAGACGGCGCATGGAAGGCGCTTTCAAAGCACGGGCTACCCGCCAAAATTAAGCTGGGAGCGGCGCTGCTGTGACCCTTGCCAGCCAGGTTCGCAACATTTGCCACACACTCCCGGGGTCATTCGGTTGCGTTTTCAGCGGCCACCACGTTGATTTCGCCGGTCATGCCCGCGGCCCGGTGAGGCTGGCACCAGATGGCGTAGCGACCCGGGGTGTCGAATTGCTGGTCCCAGCTCTCGCCCACAACAAAGCTCAGCGGCTCATGGCTCCATTCGGGGTGGCCGTCCACAATCATGTTGTGGGGCCCCAGCCCGCCAACCTCAAACCGCACCCGCTCACCCGCTGCAATGGTTAGGCGCTCGGGTTGGAACATCAGAAATCCCTCCTTGCTGCCCAGCTGCATCGTGGCCGTGGCTGCCTGGTCTGTGGCTGCCTGGTCTCTGGCCCCCTGGTCTGTAGCCGCCTGAGCCTTCTGCCCTGACCACAGCAGCACGAGCCCCAATGCCACGAGCCCCAGCAGGAGGGCGGCGAGCAGCCGGCGCAGGCCGGACGGGTTCATGGCTTGGGCAGGCCGCGGTGGGGCAGGCCCGATACGTCGAAGACGGCCTGCAGGGTGGGGGCATGGCTCACCAGACCAAACCGCTCCGGCGGGCTCACCGGTTCGTGCACAAAGTGACGTTGGCGGATCGAAAAGCGATCCCAGGCATTCACCTCGATGCGCAGCAGCTTGATCAGGGCCTCGATCAGCCAGCCCTGCAGGTCGAGGCCCAGCGCTGGCCGCCAGCTGCGGCGCCAGCGGCACAGCTGGGCCACGGTGTCGTTGACCGTGATCGCGGCCTGCCCCAGCACCAAGCGACGCACGGCGCCTTGGCCCGGTTCGCGGTTGCTCTGGTGAGGCTGGGTGGCCAGGTGAACGCACACCTGGGCGATGTCAGCGGCGTGGATGAAGTGGAAGCTGGCATCGGCCCGCAGCCACTTCGCCAGCCACAGCCAGCGGCAGGCTTCGGTGAGCCCAGCTGTGAGGTAGCTGGTGGGGAAGGGGCCCTGCCCATCCACACGGCCGCCGAACACCAGGGTGGGGAAGACGGCCACCACCTTTGCGGCCAATGGATGGGCCTCCAGTTGCTGCAGACAGAGGGCTTTGGTCTGGATGTATTCGGTGCCGTAGGCCTCGGCCTCGGGCAGCAGCTGCAGCTGGCGATCGAGGATCGAGGCCGTGGAGAAGTAGATCACCTGCTCCAGCCATTCGGGGCTGGTGAAGGACAGCAGCTGCTTGACCGCCTCCACGTTGACCTGCTGGGCCCGCACGGGATCGCCCCACGCCGTGGCCGTGTGGATCACCCGGGTGGCCGTCGCAATGGCGCCGGCATGGGGTGTGAGCTCCCGCAGGTCGCCCACCAGCAGGGTGATGCGGGGATCGTCGGCCGCCACCGCCGTGAGCTTGGCGGGATCCCGAAGCAGCAGCAGCAGGTCGGCGTCGCTCTCCCGGTAAAGCTGGGCTGCGATGTGCTGACCCACGCAGCCCGAGGCTCCGGTGATCAGGATCCGCTGGGGCCTGCGAACGGGTTGGGAGGGCGCCGCCGACGGGTCGCTCAAGCCAGCGCTCCCCGCTGCTCGCCGAGGCGATCCATCACGCTCTTGCCGGCCTCGAAGAAGAACTGGCCGTTCTCCTCCGGGGTGCCGGGCAGGATCCCGTGGCCCAGGTTGAGGATGTGCTTGCGGCCGCGGGCCTTGCGCACGGTGTCGTCGATGCGGGCCTGGATGGCCGCATGGGTGCCGAATAGCAGGCCGGGGTCCACATTGCCTTGCACGCCCACATGCTCGGGCAGGCGCGCCAGGCCCTCGGCCATGTCCACCGTCCAGTCGAGCGACACGATGTCGACCCCTGTGCGGGCCATGCGCTCGATCACCCCGGCGCTGCCGGAGATGTACAGGATGAAGGGGGTGTCGGGGTGGGTCTGCTTGACCAGATCCACCACCTTCTTCTGATAAGGCGCGGCGAAGGTGTCGTAGTCGGCGGGGCTGAGCTGGCCGGCCCAGGAATCGAACATCTGCACCACCTGAGCGCCGGAGTCGATCTGGTAGCGCAGATAGGCCGCAATCGATTCAGCGAAGTGATCGAGGAGCCGGTGCAGCAGGGCCGACTCCTGGAAGGCCATGGCCTTGATCACCGCGTAGTTCTTGGAGCTCTTGCCCTCCACCACGTAGGCGGCCAGGGTCCAGGGAGCACCCACAAACCCGAGCACGGCGGCCTCATTCCCCACCGCCTGGCGCAGGCGGGTGAGCACCTCCCCTACAAACGGCATGCTCTCGCCCGGCTGCAGGGGGCGAAGCGCTTCCACCTGGGCCATGGAGCGGATCGGGTCCTGGATCAGGGGACCTTTGCTCTCCACGATGTCGAAGTCGATCCCCATGCCCGGCAGGGGCGTGAGGATGTCGGAGAACAGAATCACGCCATCGGGCTTGAACGCCTCGAAGGGCTGCATCGAGATCTCGTAGGAGAGATCGGGGTTTTCCGAGCGCTCCCGGAAGCCGGGGTGTCGGTCGCGCAGATCGCGATACACCTTCATGTAGCGGCCCGCCTGGCGCATCATCCACACCGGCGGCCGCTCAACCTGCTCACCTCGGGCGGCGCGCAGCAGCAGGGGAGCGGTTTCGGTCATGGGTGCAAGCAAGTCGAAGCGAGAACCTACCCGAGCAGGGCCCCGGTTTCGGCGGCTTCGTCACAGGTGTCCTCAACCCGTTCCTGGCTGCGCTTTTCATCGCGGCGGAACACCAGCACCGATAGGGGCGGCAGGCAGAGATCCAGCGATTGCTCGTAGCCGTGGATGCCCCACTCGTCGGTGAACTTGCCGCCCAGGTTGCCCAGGTTGCTGCCGCCGTACTGCTCGGCATCGGTGTTGAACGCCTCCTCGTAGAAGCCTTCCAGCGGCACCCCCACCCGGTAATGGGAATGGCTCTGGGGGGTGAAGTTGGCCACCACCACCAGCCAGCGGCCGGTGGCACTTTCGCGGCGCATGAAACTGATGATCGAGTGGCGGTTGTCGTTGCAGTCGATCCACTGGAATCCAAACTCGCTGAAGTCATCGCCCCAGAGCGCCCGTTCCGATTTGTAGAAGATATTGAGATCGTCGACGAGTCGCTGCAGGCCCTGGTGGGCCTCGTACTGCAGCAGGTCCCACTGCAGATCGCCCCACACGTTCCATTCGGCCCGTTGGCCGAATTCCATCCCCATGAAGATCGTCTTCTTGCCTGGGTGGGTCCACATGTAGGCCAGCAGAGCGCGCACGTTGGCGAACTTCTGCCAGTCATCACCAGGCATCTTGTGCAGAAGGTTGCTCTTGCCATGCACCACCTCATCGTGGCTGAGGGCGAGCATGAAGTTCTCGGTGAAGGCGTACCAGATCGAGAACGTCACATTGTTCTGGTGGAACTGGCGGAACCAGGGATCCAGCTCGAAGTAATCGAGCATGTCGTGCATCCAGCCCATGTTCCATTTGAGGTTGAACCCGAGGCCGCCGATATTGGTGGGCTGGGTGACCATCGGCCAGGTGGTGGATTCCTCGGCGATCGAGAGGGCTCCTGGGAAGTGCTCGAACAGCACGTGGTTGGCCTGCTGCAGGAACTGCACCGCCTCGGTGTTCTCGCGGCCGCCATGTTCGTTGGGCAGCCATTCGCCGTCGGGGCGGAGGTAGTCGCGGTAGAGCATCGAGGCCACCGCATCGACGCGGATGCCATCGATGTGGAACTCCTCAAACCAATACACAAGGTTCGCCACCAGGAAGTTGCGAACTTCGTTGCGGCTGTAGTTGAAAATCAGCGTGCCCCATTCCTTGTGCTCGCCGATGCGGGGATCGGCATGTTCATAGAGGTGGGCGCCATCGAAGAAGGCCAGGCCGTGGGCATCTTTCGGGAAGTGGCCCGGCACCCAGTCGAGGATCACACCAATGCCTTCGGCGTGGCAGCGGTCCACGAAGGCTCTGAACTCATCGGGAGTGCCGAAACGGCTGGTGGGGGCGTACCAGCCCGTCACCTGGTAGCCCCAGGAGCCATCGAAGGGATGCTCCGAAATCGGCATCAGTTCGATGTGGGTGAAGCCGCGGGCCTTCACGTAGGGGATCACCCGATCGGCCAGCTCCGGGTAGGTGAGCAGGCGGGCGCCGGGCTTGAGATCCGCGGCGGGCACGGGTGGACGCGGAGTGCCGTCGGCTTCGATGTAAGGCGCATCGGCGGCGGCATGCATCCAGCTGCCGAGGTGCATCTCGTACACCGATACCGGTTGATCCAGGGGGTTGCGGCTGTCCCGCTCCGCCATCCAGCCGCTGTCACTCCACTGGTGGCCTGAGGGGGCTTCGATGATCGAGCCGTTGTTGGGCCGCACTTCGTGGCGGAAGCCGTAGGGATCGGCTTTTTGGTAGCAGTGGCCGTTCTGGGCCCGCACTTCGTATTTGTAGATCTCGCCGGGATGGAGCCCAGGGATGAACAGCTCCCAGGAGCCCCCGACCCGCGCCTGCATCGGGTGATGCCGGCCATCCCAGCTGTTGAAATTGCCCAGCACCGAGACGCTGCGGGCATTGGGTGCCCACAGGCAGAACTGCACGCCGCTGACGCCGTTGTGCTCGGTGAGATGGGCGCCCATCCGGCGCCAGATGTGGTGGTGGTTGCCCTCGGCAAACAGCAGTCGGTCGAGCTCGCCCATCCATTCATGGCGGTACGACCAGGGGTCGTGCTGCACGTGCTCGATGCCACCGCGCAACACCCGCACCTGGTAGGCCGTGCCGGGATCGCGCTCGAGTTGGGCCTCGAAGATCCAGGGGTGGTTGGGGGTGGCCATCGCCAGGGTCTGGCCGTCGAGCAGCAGCTCCACGCGCTCAGCTTCCGGCATCCAGATGCGCACCACCCAGGCGCCGCTGTCGAGCGGCTGGGGGCCCAGCACGGCGAAGGGATGGTCGTGGCGGCATTCGGCCAGCCGTTCGGCGTCCTGCACCATCCAGTCAAGGCTGAGCAAGGACATGGACCAACGGCGTTCTCGCCGCGAGCTTAGGCGGCTTTGTCTTTAGCGAACCGGCTTTGGGGCGATTGGGTCGTTGGGGAAATCGACGTTGATGATCTCGTTGTTGCTGTTGAGGATCACAAACAGGGAATCGCTCAGCCGGTTGAATTCGGTGTTGACCAACACCAACCGTTGGTCGCTGCTGCTGTCGGCTTCCACAGCCTTGAGGATGCGCACGAAGGACCCTGTCTGCCGCTCCAGTTCCTGCCAGCGCAGCTGCAGCCGCTCCGCTGGGATTTCCGCCTGCATTGGCAGGCTCAGGAAGCTGCGGGCGGTGATGAAGTGACCCTGGCTGAGGGCGGTGACGAAGTTCCGTGCCACGAGGCTGGCTGCTTCGTCGGTGAGGTCGAGGTGATAGCCGGTGAGCTTGCCCGCATCGTTGAGCACCATGAAGAGATCCTGTGGGCCCTCGCTGGTGATCAGGCTGGCTTCCACCGTGGTGCTGCGCAGGCCGCTGCGCACGCTCAGCAGCGTCCAGCGCCGCAATTTGGGTTGGGTGCGCATGGTGGTGGCCACCATCGACGGGCTGCTCACCGCCTTCAGCTCGTCGGAGAACTGGCTGTAGCGCAGGTTGGCGTCGCCGCTCCTCACCGCTTCAAGGATGCGGTTGGCCGCAGCTCGGGCCTGCTCGACGCTGAGGGCTGGGAGGGGTGCGTTGCTGCTCTGGGGTTGAGAGTGCGTCTGAGCCCGCGCTGCGGACCCCGAGGTTCCGGGCATCGAGGACAAGCCGATGCTGAGGCCGGTGGCGAGGGCCAGCAGGCCCAGGGCAACGGGTTGGGGGGCGGAGCGCAGGCGGCGCATCAGCATTGGAGCGGTTAAACGGTTGGCTCAGTTTGCCCCAACTTCTGCGTCCACAAGAGGCAGCAGCCGCAATTGGGCCCCTGCCAGATCCAGGCCCAGGCTGATCACCCGATGCCGGGGGCCACTTGGCCCTTGCGGCAGGCTGCCATCGCCAGGATTCACGGCGATCTGAGGCCAGGCTGAGCCCGCCAGCGATAGCCGTAGCCGTTGCCCCTTCTCGAGGTGGGCAACGAGCGGCTGTAGCTCCAGTTGAATCGGGCCGCTGTGAACAGTGCCGCTGAAAACAGTGCCGCAGCTGCCCGGTTGCTGCCGAAACCGGCCCACACCGGTGCAGAGCTGGTGCACGCCGCTGCCGTCGCGGTCCAGCACCGATAAGGCGGCGCAGAGATCAAAGCTGGGTTGGTCGGCCTCCACGCGCAGCTGCAGCCGGGGCCGCCCTTCCAGGTTGAGCGGCTGGGCTAGCGGGGCGCTGGTGAAGCAGGCCACATCGCCGCGGCGGTCGAGGTCGCTGCGCTCACAGGGCCCGGCGTCGAGCCCCAGGTGGCCGCCGCGACCGGGAACGGGCCGCCAGGGGTCGTGCACCACGGTGACGCTGCCGCTGCCGGATTGCCCCAGCAGCAGCTCGCCTTCTGTGGCATCAATGGCGGCCAGGCCGCCGCTGCGCAGGCCCCAGCTGGGCTGTTCGGCCGGGGCGGCGGGAGCTTGCCACTGGCGGCTGCGGCTGTCCTGCAGCAGCACCGGCGCCTTGAGCTCCGCTGCAGCGCTCTGGTGTTGCAGGTGGTGCTGAAAAAACGCCAGCTGCAGCCGGTCGATCCCGCCCTCCCAATCCAGGTGACTCCAGGCGCCAATCCGCAGCCAGGGCGTGCCGCCCGCTGCTTGGGAGCGGCGCCAGAGCTCCAGGATTCCGCGCAGGTGGGGGTCGTGCCAGCCGCCGATCAGCAGCATGGGCCGGGCGAGCAGGGTGTCGGGCGGCTGATGCACCACGGCTTGGCCTTCGGGGGCGGCGGGCTGGTGCAGCCAGCGGTACGCCATTCCCTGGGGATCGTGGCGGGCGAGCAGGTCCAGCCCGTCCTGCAGGAAGGAGCCGCTGGTGAGGCTGACGCGGATGGCCTGCCATCCGGCTTCATCGCCTTGTCTCTGGCAGCGCTGCGCCGCCAGTTGCAACCCCCAACCCAGCCCGAGGGCCCACCAGTGGGCTCCCCCTTCGCTGGCCCAGTCGCGCTGCTCATCCAGGCCGGCCATGGCCGGGGCCAGGCAGTCGGGGATGGCCGTGGGGTCGTCGCTGAGCAGCTGGGTCAGCCCCTGATAGGAGAAGCCGTAGCAGCCCAACCGGCCGTTGCTGCCCTCGATTTGGCGGGCCCAGCGGATGGTGTCGGCGCCATCGGCAGCCTCCTGGGCGAAACCCCGGAACTCCCCTTCGGATGCGCCCCGACCCCGCACGTCCTGCACCACCACCAGGAAGCCGTGGGCTGCATACCAGCTGGGATGGGCGTAGGTGACGGTGGAGGCGATCGCCCGGCCGTAGGGCTGGCGCATCAACAGCACTGGCCACGGGCCGTCTGCCTCCGGATACCAGAGGCGACTGACGAGCCGGACGCCGTCCCGGCAGGCCATGTCCGCGTCCCGCCAGCGCACTCAGCGCACGTCTGGGCAGTAGAGCCCGATCACGTAGGTGGTGAGCACCTCGGCATCCATGGGGCTGAGATTTTCCTGGCGGGCGATCTGGGCAACCGCGGCGGGCGAGGTGGCGGCCAGACCCTGGGCATTGAAGCTGCGCAGTTGGCCGCACAGCGCCTTGGCACGGGCAGGATTTTGCTTGACCGATTCCAGCAGGGCCGATTGGGCTTGCACGGCGCTTGGCACCGCAACGAGACCCGAAAGCAGGCCCAGCAGCAAAGACGCCAGGCTCGGTGAAAGCCTTTGGCGGAGCCTGAACAGAAGGAAATCGCGGGTGGTCACCATGGCAGAGACCCCTAGTACATCCATTTCAGCGACTTGACGCACCGGGTGGCGGGCCGCCTGGATCAGTTTGTTGGGCGGCGTCGGGCCCGCTGGATCCAGCTCTGCAGGGTGACCAGATCGACCATTGGGGCTGCCATGCCGGTCAAGCTGCGTTGCAGCCGCCCCATCTGCACCAGCAGCCTGTGTGGATCTGCCTCCGCCAGCCCGGCCCGGTTGGCGATGCCGGCGTAAAGCAGCAAGGCGGCCTCGGGCGGCTCCACCCCCACCTCCACCACCAGCCGGGCCTGGCCCCGCAGCTTGGTCAGGCGAGCTTCACTGGCTCCGCCGCTACGGCCCAGGCGGCGCAGGTCGGCATCCAGCAGGCCCGCCAGCTGCTCCCAGCTCACGATCCCAGCGGCCTCCAGCTGGCGCTGCTCCCTCTGGAAATGGGCTGGAAGTTGCCACATCGTCAGGGGAGCAACTCAACCGTGCCGTCAGTCAAGTTGCGGGTGGCTTCGGCCAGCACCGCCGGTTTGCTGAGTCCTGGCGCAACCGTCTCAATCCGCCGCAGGCGCACGTGCACGAGCCCATCGGCGCTGCTGCGGCCACTGCCGCGCAGGTTCTGAGCCACTTGTTGCACGGTGAGCGCTTCCGCTTCCGGGGGAAGGTCGGCCGGGGCCGCTGCAATCACCAGATCGCTGCCGTTGTCAAACACCACCGGCACGCTCACCGCTCCCTCCAGCTGCACCCGCGGCGTGTAGCTGATCGCGAAGGCCAGGCAGGACACCGCCAGCAGGGCTGTGAAGCTGGTGACTCCCACCAGGCGGAAGCGAATCCCCCAACGGCTCAGGTAGCCCACCACCGTGGCCAGAGCCAGCACGCCGCTGGCGGCCCCCAGCCATTGGCCCGCTGTGAACAGGATCGGATCCGCGGCCATGGGGCTGGAAGGTTGGTTCTGGGCCTTTATATTGCGCCCGACGCTGGCAGTGGCAGCCCACGGGGATGGCGGTGTTGCCAGAGCAGGAGCCCGGTCCGAGCACTCCACCTCCAATCCGGTCGCCCCGCTCTGATCGGGCCCGGGTGTGGGTGGCTCTGGCGGTGCTGGGTGGAGGTTGCGGGTTGGTGGTGTGGGGCGGCGACCTCGCTCTGCGACGCCTTTACGGGCACTGGAAGCCCCGGCTTGAGCGGCCGTTGACCGAGCTTCTGGGCCATCCGGTCGCCCTCGGGCCCTATCAGGGCCTGGGCTGGGGTGGCCTGCGCTTGGGTCCCAGCCGGGTCGGGCCAGGGCCGAGCGACGCCTCCAGCCTTGCCGTTGGCTCGATGGCGGTCAGCGTGGATCCGCTCGCCAGCCTGCGCCAGCGCCTGCCTGTGCTGCAGGTGACGTTGGCTGGGGTGCGGGCAGATTTGCGCCGCAACGCCAAAGGGCAGTTCTGGGTGCCGGGCCGCCTCGCTGCTGGAGCCCAGCCGCCCCGGTTGGACCTGCGGCTGCGGCTGTCTGATCCGGCCCTGGTCAGCTTGACCCCTCCGGGCCAGACCTTCCTTCTTTCCGGGCGCCTCGCGCTGCTCACCCACCGCCACCAGCTCCATGTCAACGCTCGGCTCCGGCCTGGGCAGGGGGCCGGCCTGGTGACCTTGGACGGGCAGGGCGATTGGAAGGCGGGTCAATGGCAGGGGCAGCTGCGCAGCGAGGCCTTTCCGCTGCATCCGCTGCAGTCGCTTTTACCCCTGCCAGGCCAGCTCGCTGGACAGCTCGATGGCACGGTTGCGTTGGCTTGGGATGGGCGCCTGCCGGCCTGCCGCGGTGGGCTGACGCTGGGTCAGGTGCAGTGGCGCCCCGCCCAGGGGGGTGGCCGCCTGGAGTTGCCCTCCTTGCCGCTGCGCTGCCGGGGCCAGGTGCTGGAGCTGGCCAGCTCACGCTGGCGCTGGGCCCAACCGGGCACCCGTGGACTGGACGGCACGGTGCAATGGGCGGCCCTGTGGGATGGCGCCCAGCTGCAGCTGCGCCAACTGGAGCTGCGCCGTGGTGGGTCCTGGCTGCGGGCCCGTGGCCGCCTGGGCCAGCGCCTCGATCTGACCGGGCAATGGCGTTTGCGTCCACGGGACCTCCCCGTGCAACCCGGTAGCCCCCCCTGGCTGCTCGACCAAGTGGTGAGCGGCACCCTCACGGCCCGGGGGCCTTGGCGATTGCCCCAGCTCCAAGCGGTGCTGGGCCAGGCCAGCAACCCCCTGTTGGGGCGTTGGGAGGCCGCCCTCGATTGGCGCGACCAGCAGCTGCAGCTGCAACGTTTCACCAGCCCCTACCTCACGGCCCGCGGCGCCCTGCCCCTGGCGCTGCGGGCCGGCCAGGGCCTGGTGCCAGGGCTGTTGGACCTCAGCCTGGAGTTGCAGCGCTACCCCTTGTCGCGTCTCAATCTGTTGGTGGGCACCCAGCTGCAGGGGGTGCTGCAGGCCTCGGGCCGGGTGCGTGGCCCCCTGGGGGCGCTCACTCCCGACTTCGACCTGTGGATCGACCAACCCGGGGCCGGGCCGATCAGCCTGCGGGAAACCTGGCAGGGCCAGTGGTTTGGCGATCCGGCCGGCGGTGGCAGCCTGCGGATGGAGGCCCTGGCCCCCGCTCCGGTCGGATCGTTGGAGGGCCGTCTTGACAACCGCTGGGTGCCGCGCCAGATCCGCCTCGACCGCGGCGGTGGGCTGTTGCAGCTCACGGGTCGACCCCGGGGCTACCGCTGGCAGGCGAGCCGCCTGCCCCTCGACGGCCTGCAGTTGGCCCTGGGGCCGCAGGAACGCCGCCAGCCGCTGCAGGGCCGCCTCAGCGGCCAGGGTGTTCTGGAGCTCCAGCCCTTGGCGTTCAACGGCACGGCCCAGCTGGAGCGCCCGATCTTTCTCGGCGTCTTGGGGCAGTCGGCCCAGCTGAGTTTCCGCTATGCCAACCGGCGCTATCAGGCTCAGGCAAGCCTGGCTCCGTTGGCCGGCGGAACCCTGGCCATCGACTGGAGCGGTCTCTGGCAAGGCGCTTTCCGGGCTCGCCTTGAGGGCCGGGAGCTGTCGACGCTGTTCCTGCAACAGCTGGTGCGGGCCTGGCCCCAGTGGCGTGGCGAGGGGCCGGCGATCATCGGCCGCGCCAGCGACATCGGCACCCTGCTGATCGACACCTTTGGTGGCAGCGTCGATGGTCAGCTGCGGGCACTCGCAGTAGCCCAGGCCCGGCTGGCCTTGGCTGGGGCCGAACGCACCAGCCGCCAGTCCCCCCAGGAGCGTCTCCAGGAGGTGGAGGGTCGCTTCGATGCCGACCTGCGCCTGGGTGGCCCCACCCTGCTTGAGGCCCGCGCCGACCTCGAAGCCCGTGCCCATCTCTGGCGCTCTGGTGCGGATCAGGATCAGGCGCTGACCCAGTTGCCCGTGGTGGTGCGCTTCCAGGGCCCCCTGCGCCGTGGAGCCGGCGATTTCAACCTGGCGAATCTGCCGCTGGAGCTGCTGGCCCTGCTCACGCCCGTGGCGGCCAGCCTGCGCGGCAGCGTGTCTGTTGGGGGGCGCTACCGGTTGGGCAGCCCCGATCCCGAACTCACCCTCAACCTCAGCCTGGCCGATGCCCGGTTGCAGGACACCGCTCTGGTGCTGGAGCGGGGCCTGATCCAGCTCCAAGGGGCCAGGCTTCTGCTCGATTTCTCCCTGCGGGCGGCAGGAGCTTCCAGCAGTGTCGATCTCGCTGGGGTGGTGCCCCTTGATCCACAGCAGCAGGGGGTTGAGTTGCGCCTGGCCAGCCGCGACGATGGCCTGCGCTTCCTGGCTGGTCTGGCCCAGCCGGCCCTGGAGTGGAACCAGGGCAGCGGCGACCTGCAGCTGTTGGTGCGCGGCAGTGTCGCCCAGCCGATTGCCAACGGCTTTTTGCGCTTCCGAGAGGGCCAGCTGCAATTCATCGGTCAGCAGGTGCGCGATGTCGAGGCCACCGTGCTGTTCGACTTCGAGCAGCTGCTGCTTCAGGAGTTCAGCGCCAATGTGGGGGAGAAGGGTTCGGTGCGGGGGCAGGGAAGCCTCGGGTTGCTCAATCCTGCCCGCAACGCGGAGGGTCAGGAGGCCGCTCTGGTGGTGGACCTCAAGGAGGTGCCCTTTGCCCTGCCGCGGATCAAGGCCGTGGCTGACGGTCAGCTCCGCATCGGCGGGGCCTTGGCAGCCCTCGACATTGGCGGGGCTGTGAGCGTCGCCCGCGGCAGCATCAATGTGCAGCCCGCGCGCCTGGCCAGTGAGGTGAGCTCTGCGGTGACGGTGGCCAGCCCGGCCGAGCTGATTGAATCCCGCTGGGATTATCAGCAGCCCCTGGTGTTGCTGGGCCCGGATGTGGAGAGCGATGCCAGCGAGGCATTGCGCGCTGCAGTACCCAGCGTTCGGTTTGTGGGCTTCGACGATCTGCGGCTGAGCCTTGGTCCGGATCTCAACGTGGGGATCCCCAACCTGGCCAGCTTTGGCACCAGCGGGGCCTTGCGCATCAATGGTCGGCTCGATCCCAGCCTGCAGCTGCAGGGGGTGGTGCGGCTGCTGCGCGGGCGCCTGAATCTCTTCACCACCACCTTCAGCCTCGATCCCGATGCCCCCAACGTGGCGGTGTTCACGCCGTCGATGGGGTTGATTCCCTATCTGGATATCGCGTTGCGCACCCGCGTTTCCGACAGCCTGCCGATCACCAGCGGTCTCGGTCCGTCCGGCAGCCTGTCGCTGCAGGACTACCAGGCCGGCGCTGCCACCAATTCGCTCGACCAGCTCAATCTGGTGCGGGTGTTCCTGAGTGTGAGCGGTCCGGCTGATCGCCTGGCCGAAAATCTGGTGCTGCGCAGTTCACCGCCCCTCTCGGAAAATCGCCTCCTGGCCCTGATCGGTGGCAACACCCTCTCTGGCCTGGCCGGCGCCGCCGGCGGCACCGTGCTGGCGACAGCCCTGGGTCAGACCCTGCTCTCCCCCCTGCTCGGCACCCTCAGCGATGCCTTCGGGCAACGTTTGAGCTTCGCCCTCTACCCCACCTACGTCAACCCGTCGCTCAATAGCTCCACCGAGCTCCGCTCGGGCCGGGTTCCCCCCCAGCTGGTGCTGGGGGCTGAGATCGGCCTCGACATCTCGGAGCGCTTCAATGCTTCGGTGCTGGCCGCCCCCAACCGCTCCGACGTGCCCCCCCAGCTGAACCTCAATCTCAAGGCCTCTGAGTTGCTCAACCTGCAGGGCTCGATTGACGCCCAGGGTGCCTGGCAGACCCAGTTGCAGGTGTTCTTCCGCTTTTGATGCCACTGTTCGGATGACACAACACTGATGAACCAGCTGATCGGTGTGGATCTCGGCGGCAGCGCCATCAAGCTCGGTCGCTTCAGCGAAGCCGGGGGGTTGCTGGCCGAGCTGCAGGTGCCGACCCCCCAGCCGGCCTTGCCCGGGGCCGTGACCACGGCGATTGTGGAGGCGGTGCAGCAGCTGGATCCCGAGCGTCTGGCCGACCGGGTGGGCGTGGGCCATCCCGGCCCCAGTGATGCGGCCGGCCGGGTGGCGCGCATCGCCATCAACCTGCCGGGCTGGCGGGATGTGCCCTTGGCCGATTGGCTCGAACCCCTGCTCGAGTGCCGCGTCACCCTGGCCAACGACGCCAACTGTGCCCTGATCGGTGAACACTGGCTGGGGGCGGCCCGAGACGTGCGCGACGTGCTGTTGCTCACCTTGGGCACCGGGGTGGGCGGCGCCGTGCTGCTGGATGGCCAGCTGTTCACCGGCCATCGGGGAGCGGCGGCGGAGCCCGGTCTGATCGGCATCGATCCCGACGGCCCCGCCTGCAACAGCGGCAACCGGGGCTCTCTGGAGGCCTTCTGCAGCCGTCGTGGCTTCGATCGACTCTCCAGCGTGGATCCAGCCGAGCTCTGTCGCCGGGCCGATGCCGGCGATGCCGATGCGCTGGCGGTGTGGCAGGCCTATGGCCGCCTGTTGGGCATCGGCGTGAGCTCGCTGCTGTATGTGTTCACGCCCGAGCTGGTGCTGATTGGTGGCGGCCTGAGTGGCGCCAGTGCCCATTTTTTGCCCGCGGTGTGGAGCGAGGTGGAGCAGCGGGTTCAGGCGGTGAGTCGGGAGGGGCTGACGATTCGGCGTTGCAGCCTCGGCAACGGCGCCGGCCGGCTCGGAGCCGCACGGCTGGCCCTGGAGCGGCTGGGGCCTGGCTTGGGATGATGGCGCGATGATCCCCGATCCCTCCCCCGACCTGCTCGCCCGGGCGGCCCAGGTGCGCCGTAGCGCCATGGCCCTGGGCCAGCTCAGCGATGACCAGCGGCGTCAGGCCGTGCTGGCGATGGCCGCTGCCCTCGAACGCAGCCGCGACGCCATCCTGGCTGCCAACCAGGCCGATCTCAGCGCCGCTGCTGCCGAGGATCTGGCCCCAGCCCTGGTGGCCCGGCTCAAGCTGGATGGCGCCAAGCTGGATGGCGCCATCACCGGGGTGCGCCAGGTGGCCGAGCTGGCCGATCCGCTCGGGCGGCGCCAGCTGCACACCGAGCTGGATGAAGGCCTGGTGCTGGAGCGGGTGACGGTGCCCCTGGGGGTGCTGGGGGTGATCTTTGAAGCCCGGCCCGATGCGGTGATGCAGATCGCCTCCCTGGCGATCCGCTCCGGCAATGGGGCTCTGCTCAAGGGGGGGCGGGAAGCCAGCCACAGCTGCGCGGCCATCCTCACGGCGCTGCGCCAGGGTTTGGCCGGCAGCGCGGTCGCCCCCGATGCCCTGGAGCTGCTCACTAGCCGGGAGGAGAGCCTGGGCCTGCTGAAGCTCGATGGTCTGGTCGACCTGATCATTCCGCGGGGGTCCAACGCCCTGGTGCGCTTCATCCAGGACAACACCCGCATTCCGGTGCTCGGCCATGCGGACGGCATCTGCCACCTGTTTGTGGATCGGGCCGCCGACCCGGATCTGGCCCTGAAGGTGGCGCTGGATTCCAAAACCCAGTACCCCGCTGCCTGCAACGCGATCGAAACCTTGCTGGTGGATGCGGCGATCGCCCCGGCGTTTCTGCCCAGGGCAGTGGCGGGCTTTGCCGCCGCCGGTGTGGACTTGCGCGGCGATGCCGCCTCCATGGCGTTGGGGGTGAGCCATGCCGCCAGCGACGACGACTGGAGCACCGAATATTCCGACCTGATCCTGAGCGTGAAGGTGGTGCCGGATTTAGATGCTGCCCTCGATCACATCGCCCGCTACGGCTCGCGCCACACCGATGCCATCTGCACCCGGGATGCCGCCACGGCCGATCGATTCCTGGCCGCGGTCAACAGCGCCGGGGTGTACCTCAATTGCTCCACCCGCTTCGCCGATGGCTTCCGCTACGGCTTCGGCGCCGAGGTGGGCATCTCCACCCAAACCCTGCCGCCCCGGGGGCCGGTGGGTCTGGAGGGTCTGGTCACCTACCGCTACCGCCTGCGCGGCGAGGGCCACATCGCCGCCGACTACGCCAGCGGCACGCGCCAGTTCAGCCATCGCAGCCTGCCCCTGTGAGCGACGCGGTTGGCGGCGATCGCATCTGGGTGCGCGGCTTGCGCCTCTGGGCCCACGTGGGGGTGCTGGATGTGGAGCGCGCCGAGGGCCAGTGGTTCGAGCTGGATCTCGTGCTGGCGGTTGATCTGTCCAGGGCCGGCCGCAGCGATGCCCTCGGCGACACCCTCGACTACAGCCAGCTGATCACCGCCCTGCAGCGCCAGGCCCGAGCGATCTGCTGCCACACCCTTGAGCACTACAGCGAGCGGATTCTGGATCTGGCGGAGGAGCTCTATGGGCCGGTGCCGATCCTTCTGGAGCTGCGCAAATGCCACGCTCCGGTGCCGGGCTTTGGTGGCGTGGTGGCGGTGGAGCGTCGCCGACGCTGGCTCATGGCACCTGAATTGTGAATCCACCGCGATGGTGAAAATCGGCCTCGGCGGCTGGATGGTGCAGGGCCCAGTAGCTCAGGGTTCCATCGCTGCCTTGGATGACGGCCGTGATGCCAACCTCCAGCCCTGGGCGTTCAACTGAGGCGGCCCCAGTTGCACCAGCTGTTTCAAAAGCTGATTCACCAGTTGTTTCACAACCTGTTTCACAAGCTCTTTCAACGCCTTGTCTTTGCACATCGGGGGGCAGTGGGCAGCGCAGCGTCAAGGTCAGTTGCTGCGTCGTGAAGCCTGCCCCATGCTGTTCCACCTGGAAGGGCAGTTGCTGATAGGCCGGTTCGGGCGTCAATCCCTGCCGGTAGCCCTCCAGGCGGTAGACGTTCCAGTGGCCGGCCGGGGACAGGTTGAATTCCAAGTAGCCGTTGGCTCCCTGGCGGGCCAGGAACAGCTCCAGGCAGGTGGTCTGCCAGAGCAGATCGCGCCGCTCCGGCTGGCTGGCGGGAGCGGGGAGGCTCAGCCGGGCCAGATCGCCCTGGAGTTGGTAGGCGATCTCGAGGGTGTCGGCGGTGACCGCCAGCTGCCCGGTGATGTTGAGCTTCTTCGTCAGGCTCGCGTCACTGGAGCCGCGGCCCGGGGCGTCGCTCCCAAACGGGATAAGCCGGAAGGGAATGCTGGTCATCGCAGCGCGTCGACGATGGCGCGGATCTCAGCCTCCTGGGCTTCGATGCTTTCGGTGAGCCGAAACTGCACCCGGGCGCGATCGAGGTTGTGGCCGGGCCTGCTGGTGCGGAAGTAGGTGTCTCCCGCCAGGTGGTCGCTGAAGAAACGCAGGCCGAGCTCGAAGCTGATCAGGCGGGCTGCATCGAAAATGTGGTCGAGGTCGGCAGCGCTGAGGCAGGCGCGGGCCGCCCCCAGGTAGCCCTGAAGCACGGCCCGGCAGAGCTCCAGGTCGAAGCACACCCCCTCGCCATCGCCGGCTTCCTCTCCGAGACGATTGCAGGCGGAGCGCAGGCAGTCACCGATGTCGTAGTGCACGAGCCCGGGCTTCACCGTGTCGAGATCCACCAGGCTCACAGCAATCCCCGTGCTGGCGCAGAGCATCACGTTGTTCACCTTGGGATCGCCATGAATGGGCCGTAGCTGCAGCCGCCCGGCCGTTGCTGCGTCCTCCAGCAGCGGGGCAAGCTTGCGGCGCTGCTCCACAAAGGTGCAACACCACTGGCTCCGATCGCAGAGCTGGTGCAACGTGGACTGCAGGGTGGTGTCGTAGGCGGCTAGATAGCCGGGTGTGATGTGGAACCCGGGCAGGGTGTCGGCCAGCTGCTCGGCGGGCAGATCGCTGATCAGGCTGTGGAACAACCCCAGACCCCGCCCAACCTGCCGAGCCTGCTCCGCGGTGGTGATGGCATCCACTGTCACCGCGTCGTTGACGAAGGTGAGCAGCCGCCAGAACTGGTCCCCCCTCTCCATCCAGGGCTCTCCCGTGTGGCGGTTGGGGATCACCTGGGGCACCTCCCAGCGTTGGCCCGCCATCGGCCGCTGTTGGACGTGGTTGCTGAGCACCTGGAGGTTGCCCATCACCAGCTGGGGCTGGGGAAACACGGCCCTGTTGATCCGCTGCAGCACAAAGCAAACGCCGTTGGCGGTGTCCACCCGGTAGGTGTCGTTGACGTTGCCGTTGCCCAGGGGCGCAATCGCGGTGACGGGCCCGGGCAGGGCAAAGGCCTCGGCGATGGCCACCAGCTCCGGGGCGGCAGCAGCCATCAGGCGGCCACCAGCCCGGAGTGGCGGATCAGGGCCTCACTGCTGGGTTGGCGGCCGCGGAAAGCCTCGAACACCTCCGCTGGAGGGAGGCTGCCGCCCAGGCTGAGCACGGTGTCGCGGAAGCGGCGGCCGGTGGCCACGATCTCTTCTTCCTGCTCGAGCCCCACCTCTTCAAAGGCGCTGAAGGCGTCGGCGCTGAGCACCTCGGCCCACTTGTAGGAGTAGTAGCCGGCCGAATAGCCGCCAGCAAAGATGTGGCTGAAGGCGCAGAGAAAGGCGTCTTCGGGGATGGGTTCGAGCACTGTGGTGGAGCGGGCGAGGTCGCGGCGCAGCTGCTCCGGGCTCTGGCCGCAAGCCGGCGTCCACTGGCTATGCAGGCGCAGGTCGGTGAGGGCGAAGTGCACCTGCCGCAGGGTGGCGCTGCCACCCATGAAGGTGCGCGCCGCCAGCAGCTTCTGATAGTCCGATTCCGGCAGGGGTTCACCGGTTTGCCAATGGCGGGCCATGCCCATCAGGGTGGCTCGGTCGTAGCACCAGTTCTCCATGAACTGGCTCGGCAGCTCCACCGCATCCCATTCCACGTTGTTGATTCCGGCGGCCTGGGGGCGCTCCACGGTGGTGAGCATGTGCTGGAGCCCATGGCCAAACTCGTGGAAGAGGGTTTCCACCTCGTCGAAGGTCATCAGGCTGGGGGTGTCGCCCACCGGCGGGCTCTGGTTGCAGATCAGGTAGGCCACGGGCAGCACCGCTTCGCCGGCATGGGTGCGGGAGCGACCGAGGCACTCATCCATCCAGGCACCACCGCGCTTGCTGCCGGGGCGGCTGTAGGGATCGAGGTAAAAGCCTGCCAGGGCTTGGCCGCTGGCCCCATCGAGCACGCGGAAATAGCGCACATCGCTGTGCCAGATGGGCGCCTCGCCATCGGCGGAGACGATGCGGATGTCGAACAGGCGCTGGCAGAGGCCGAACAGCCCCTGCAGCACCTGCTCCAGGGAGAACCAGGGCCGCAGGGCTTCGCTATCGAGGTCGAAGCTCTCTTGCCGCAACACTTCAGCCCAGTAGCTCACATCCCAGGGTTTGAGTGCCGCGGCCTCGTCGGCGCCATGGCGGGCGGCGCAGGCGGCAAGGGCCTCCAGCTCCTGCTGGGCGGCGGGATAGGCGGCGGCTCGCAGGTCGTCGAGCAACGCTTCCACCTCCGCCACTGAGCCGGCCATCTTCGAGGCGAGGCTCACCTCGGCCCAGTTGGTGAAGCCCAGCCGCTGGGCCTGCTCCAGCTTCAGCTGCAGGATCTGCTCGATCAGGGGATGGTTGTCGAGCTCGCCCGTGGAGGCCCGGCTCACCTGGGCGCGGTACACCTGCTCGCGCAGGTCGCGGCGCTGGCTGTATTTGAGGAATGGCACCACCCGGGGCATGTCGAGCCCGAGCCGCCAGCCGCTCTCGCCGGCATCGCGGGCGGCCTGGGCCAGCAGCTCCCGCAAACTCGTCGGCAAGCCGGCCAGGTCGGCCTCACTGGTGAGGGTGAGACTCCAGCCATTGGTGGCATCGAGCACGTGGTTGCTGAAGGTGGTGGCCAGCTCGGCCTGCCGGGCGCTGGCGGCATTGAAGGCCTCCTGCTCCGCTCCCTCCAGCCCGACCCCGCGCAGGCGCATGTCGCGCAGCTCGGCCTCCAGGATGCGGCGCTGGGTGCCATCGAGGTTGGCGGCGTTTTGCTGCAGGGCTTCGAGGGCGCGGTAGATCGGCCGCGACTGGCCGGCGCGGTTGCCGAATTGCACCACGGCGCCCTGCTGCTGCTGGTGGGCCGCCCGCAATTCGGGGGTGTTGCAGACGCCATTCAGATGGCTCACCACCCCCCAGCTCCAGCGCAGGCGCTCGCCGAGATGGTGCAGGGGATCCATCAGCTCGTCCCAGGCGAGCGGAGTGGCCTCGGCCAGCCTTTGCTCCAGCTTCGTTTCCAGGGCCGTGAGTTCACTGTTGAGGGCATCAAGCAGGGCGGGGATGCCCTGCTCCACCTGCTCCGGTGTGATCGCCTCAAACTGGGGCAGACCCTGGCCAGCCAACAGGGGCAGCGAAGCGCTCACGGTCATGGGTGCGATCGGAAGTGCCTCCATTTCACCCGATCGGAGCGGGGTGGCGTGGTTCAGCCCAGGGCGGTCAACCGGCCCACGGCGAGCAGGGCGGTGGAGCTGAGACGCTCGGCCAGGGCATTGGTGGACGCTTCATAGACATCGATCGCCAGCCGGGGCCAGAAGCCAATGGCCAGGGTGGGCACCAGCAGGGTCAGACCGATCAGCAGTTCGCGCGGGCGCATGTCACCCACGACTGCCAGTGCCGGAATCCGGGGGCCGAAAAACACCCGGCGGCAGAGGCTGAGCAGGTACACGGGCGTCAGCACCAGACCGATGGCCGCCAGCACGATCGTGATCACGCGGAAGCCGATGGTGAAACCGTCGTTGGCGGTCACGCCGAGAAACACCGTGATCTCACTGACAAAGCCGCTCATGCCAGGCAGAGCCAGCGAGGCGAGGGAGCTGGCCAGGAAGAAGGCGAAGGTGATCGGCAGGGCCTTGGCCAGGCCGCCCATGTTGGGGATCGACAGGGTTTCGGTGCGCTCGTAGAACACACCGGTGACAAAGAACATGGCGGCGGCGATCAGGCCATGGCTGATCATCTGCAGCATGGCCCCACTGAGCCCGAGGACGTCGATCGCGCCGATTCCCAGCAGCACGAAGCCCATGTGGCTCACGGAGCTGCAGGCGATGCGACGTTTCACGTTGTCTTGAGCGAAGGCGTTCAGCGCCCCGTAAATGATGTTGACGATGCCCAGCACGATCAGGGCTGGCGCCAGCTGCAGGTGGATCTCCGGCAGCATTTGCACGTTGAAGCGCAGCAGGGCATAACCGCCCATCTTCAGCAGCACCCCCGCCAGCAGCATCGACACCGGTGCGTTGGCTTCGCCGTGGGCGTCGGGCAGCCAGGTGTGCAGCGGGAACATCGGCAATTTCACGCCAAAGCCCACCAGGAAGCCCAGATAGCAGATCAGGCCGAAGGTGCCTCCAGGGGAGCGGGTGGAGAGCTCCGAGAGGTTGAAGGTGAAGGTGTCGCCAGAGAGGGCCAGGGCCAGGCCGCTGAGCAGGATCAGCAGGGAAGCTGTGGCGGTGTAGAGGATGAACTTGGTGGCCGCGTATTGGCGTTGCTTGCCTCCCCAGATGGCGATCAGCAGGTAAACCGGCACCAGCTCCAGTTCCCAGGCCAGGAAGAAGAGCAGGAAGTCTTGGGAGAGAAACACCAGGCCCTGGGCCGAGGCCTGCACCAGCATCAAACCGAAGTAGAGCCGGGTTTTGCGCTGGATGTTCCAGCTGGCCGCAACCGAGAGCAGCGTGACCACGCCGGAGAGGAGCACCAGAGGCGCCGAGAGGCCATCGGCCGCCAGGGACCACTCCAAGCTAAGGGCTGGCACCCAGCTGACCCGCTCCACCAGTTGCAGGCCACTGACAGAGCCGTCGTAATGCTGGCTGAAGCAAACCAGCATCAGAGCCAGGTCGACCCCCAGGGCCCCGAGGGCCAGGGTGCGCGGCCATTTCGGATCGCTGCCGTCTCCTGGCAGCAGGGGCATCAACAGGGCGACCGCCGCCGGGAGCAGCACGATCAGGCTCAACCAAGGAAACGCGCTGTCCCCGGTCGGCAGGGCAGGGCTGGACGCGGCGAGCAGGGGCAGGTTGGCGTCCATCACGGCCCGGTTGCAGATCTGGTGATTCCCAGGGCAGGACCGATATCGGACCCAATTGGAATCCGCACGAATCTATCAGCCGCCCCAGGACTGTTGAGTAGATATACCTAGATTGCTGGATTCAGCTGGAGGCTCCAGCCGGTTGATCGGGCAGCGCCTCCCAGCGGCTCCCCTCCTGCTGGATGGGCAACACTTCGGAGCGAGACTCCACGCCGGCCTGGTGCCAGGCCCGAACCATTGCCGTGCTTACCGCTTCGGCCACGGGCTTGGGGCAGAGGGCCAGCAGGCTGGGGCCGGCGCCGCTGATCACGCAGCCCCAGGCGCCGGCGGCCAGAGCCGCTTCCCGCACAGCCTTGCCGCCATGGATCAGACCCCAGCGGTAAGGCTCATGCAAGCGGTCGTGCATGCCATCGGTGATCAGGTCGCCGTTGCCGGTGCGCAGCCCCTGCAGCAGCAGTGTCAGCGATCCCAGGTTGATCACCGCATCACCCACTGGAATCGACTTGGGCATGGCACGGCGGGCTTCGCTGGTGGTGAGCCGGATGGCGGGGATCGCCACCACGGCCTGCACCTCCGGCGACCACTCGCAACGCACCACCCGCCAGCGGTGGGAGGCAGCCTTGGCGGTCATGCACAGCCCGCCCACGAGGGATGGCACCACGTTGTCGGGATGGCCTTCGATATCGATGGCCAGTTCCAGCAGCTTCTCGCGGCTGAGGGGCTCGCCCACCAAGGCGTTGGCACCGATCAGGCCAGCCACAATTGCGGTGGCGCTGCTGCCCAGGCCCCGGGCCGGTGGCACGGCCAAGCGCACCCGGGCCTCGAGGGCCACCGGCTCCTCACCGGCCTCCTTCCACACCCGTTGGGCGGAGCGATACACCAGGTTGTCGGGCCCCCCGCGTAGGTGGGCGCCCTCGCTGCCTTCGATGATCAGATCGAAGCGCTCACTGCCACCCTCGATGCAGCGCATCTGGAAAACGTTGTCGAGATCAAGAGCCGCTCCAAGGCAGTCAAAGCCAGGGCCCACATTGGCTGTGGTGGCTGGAACGTGAACCACAACCCCTTGGCCGACCCGGGGGCGCACCATGCAACAACGTCTGCTCGACCCAGTGTCTCAGGCCGCCCAATCTCAGGCCACCAGCATGCGCGCTCGGCAGGCGGCGCTGAACTGGCCGATCGCGGGATCAAGCACGGCCGTGATCGGCATGTCGGCCAGCACGGCAGCGAGGCGTCCCTTGCGCAGAAAGGCCTCCGTGAAACCGGGCGACTGGAGGGCTTCCAGCAGTTTTGCGGCGGTACCGCCGGCCAGCCAAACCCCGCCGCGGCTGAGGCCGGCCAGGGCGAGATCGCCGCAGACGCAGCCATAACAGCTGATCCAGAGCGCCAAGGCTTCGCTGGCCAGGGCATCGCCCCGGGCGGCGGCTGCGGCCACTGCCGCTGGTAAGGCGTCTCCATCCACCAAGGCGCTGAGGGGATGGCCGGCGTCCGGGTGGCGACTGGCCAGCAACCAGCGCGCCACCTCGCCGAGCCCCGTGCCACTCACCACCCGCTCAATCGACACCCGCTCCAGACCGCGTTCAGCGGCCAGCCACTGCTTGAGCTCCCACTCCGCCTGGTTGCGGGGGGCAAATTCTCCATGGGCGGCTTCGCTGGCCATGGCGACCAGGCCTGTGGGCGTGGGCACCCCGTAGGCCACTCCCAGCCCCGTTCCCGCCCCCAACACCAGCAGCGGCGCTTCGGGCCGGGGCCGCCCCGAACGGATCGGGGCCTGCTGGTGCTCGGCGAGATGGGGCAACCCGTAGATCAGAACAGCGAAATCATTGACCAGCGCGACCTGGCCGATCCCGGTTGCGCTCGCTAGCCGTGCCTCGTCCAGCTGCCAGCTGAGGTTGGTGAGCTGGGCTTGCCCACCCTCCACTGGCCCGGCCACCGCCAGGCAGGCCGCTGCCGGGGGCTGGTGGGATCCGGCAGCCAGGAAGGCACGCACCATTGGCGCCAGATCGTCCCAGTCGGCCGATGGATAGCGCTGGCTGCGCAGCAGGGTCAGGTTGCCTTGCGCCCCCAGCTCGTAGAGCGCCAAAAGGGTTTTGGTGCCACCGATGTCACCGGCCAGCAGGGTGGTCATGGCTGTGCGCTGAGCCCCAGCCCCGCGGCGCGGTGGGCATTGGCACCCGTCGCGGCCGCGAGCAGATCGGCCACGGCCACGCTGCCCAGATCGCCATCGCGGCGGCTGCGCAGGCTCACCTGGCCGCTATCGGCCTCTTTGGCGCCGATCACCGCCAGCACAGGGATCTTCATCTGCTCGCCGTTGCGGATCAGCTTGCCGAGGCGATCGCCGGAGTGGTCGATCCTGGCGCGCACGCCCGCGGCGTTGAGCTGGCCGAGGAGCTCCTCGGCGTAGGGCATCACCTCATCGGTGACCGGCAGCAGCCGGATCTGCTCGGGGGCCAGCCAGAAGGGGAAATCGCCGGCGTAGTTCTCGGTCATGATCCCGAAGAACCGCTCCAGCGAGCCGAAGATGGCGCGGTGGATCATGATCGGCCGCTGGCGGGTGCCATCGGCGGCCACGTACTCCAGCGCGAAGCGCTCCGGCAGGTTGAAGTCCAGCTGGATCGTGGAGCACTGCCACATCCGGCCGATGGCGTCTTCGATTTTGAGGTCGATCTTGGGGCCGTAGAAGGCGCCGCCGCCCTCGTCGATCTTGTAGGCCCAGCCCTTGCGGTTCAGCGCCTCGATGAGGCCCTGGGTGGCCAACTCCCACACGGCGTCCTCGCCGATCGATTTCTCCGGCCGGGTGGAGAGGTTGATCTCGTAATTGCGGAAATCGAAGGTGCTGAGGATCTGCTCGGTGAGATCGAGGATGCGCAGGATCTCATCGCTGATCTGCTCCGGCAGGCAGAACACGTGGGCGTCGTCCTGGGTGAAGCCGCGCACCCGCATCAGCCCGTGCATCACGCCGGGGCGTTCGTAGCGATACACGGTGCCCAGCTCGGCCCAGCGGATCGGTAGCTCCCGGTAGCTGCGCAGGGTGCTGGCGTAGGTGAGCACGTGGAACGGGCAGTTCATCGGCTTGAGCTGGTATTGGCGCTCATCCACCTGCATCGGGCCAAACATGCTCTCGGCGTAGAAGTCGAGGTGGCCGGAGGTCTTCCACAGGCTGATGTCGGCCACGTGGGGCGTGTACAGAAGCTCGTAGCCCGCTTTGAAGTGCAGATCCCGCCAGAGCTCTTCGATCAGCAGGCGCATGCGGGCACCGCGCGGATGCCAGAACACCAGGCCAGCGCCGGCCTCATCCTCGATCGAGAACAGGTCTAGATCGGTGCCCAGGCGCCGATGGTCGCGGCGTAGGGCTTCCTCCTTGCGGCGCTTGTGTTCGGCCAGCTGCTCAGGGGTTTCCCAGGCGGTGCCGTAGATGCGTTGCAGCTGGGCCTTGGTTTCATCGCCGCGCCAGTAGGCGCCCGCCACACTTTCGAGCTCAAACGCCTTGGCGTTCAGTTCGCTGGTGTTGGCCACGTGGGGACCGGCGCAGAGGTCCCACCACTCCTCGCCGAGGGTATAGAGGGTGATGGGCTCCTGGATGCCCGCAAGAATCTCGAGTTTGTAGGGCTCGTTCTGGGCCTGGATCCGGCTCTCGGCCTCGGCCCGACTCACCTCGATCCGCTCGAGCGGCAGCTTCTTGTTGATGATCCGGATCATCTCCTTCTTGATCGCCTTGAGGTCGGCTTCGGTGAAGGGATCAGGGCTGTCGAAGTCGTAATAGAAGCCGCTCTCGGTCCAGGGGCCGATGGTCACCTGGGCCTTCGGGAAGAGCTTCTGCACCGCCATGGCCATCACGTGGCTCATCGAGTGGCGGATGCGCAGCAGCAGCTCGCTCTCGCTGGTTTTGGGCAGGGCGATCGGTGCGGGCTCGGCGCTGCAGGTGGTCACGGGCACGGGCACAGATCGGGCATCGATCAAGGGCGAGGGACGATCCTACGCAGCGCTCCTAGGCTGAATAGATGGGTTCCTCCTCTCCCCCTCCAGCCCCGGAATCATCTGGGGTACTGCTTGATCAGCTGCTGGGTTCCCTGCTGGGCGACTTCAGCACCTGGTTTGAGCGCGGGCTGGTGCTGCTCGACCACTGCCCCGAGACGGTGATGCCTGAGGAGCAGCAACATGAGCTGCGAGACCGGCTGGAGCTGGCCCGCAAAGAGCTCTCGGCTGCCAGCAGCCTGCGCCAGGCTGCCCCCATCCCGATGGCCCTGGAAATGGAGACCCTGGCGCCTTGGCACAAGCTGGTGCTCACGGTGTGGAACCTGTCGGCCAGCCTGCGGATGCAGGGCGTGCCCCTGCCGGAGATGGAGTGGCCCGCCGGATTGCCCCTGCCAGGGGCCCCTGGATCCAGATTCTCTGAGGAGCCGTCGCAGTAGAGATGCGGAGCTCGCGACGGCTGCTCAGCGCGGAGCAACGCAATCTGGCCCTGGCTTATGGCCTCTGGGCCCTTGGTTTCTTGGGTGTGTGTGGCTTGCACCGGTTTTACAACCGCAAGCCCCTCAGCGGTGTCCTCTGGCTGCTCACCTTCGGCTTCTGCTTTGTGGGTCAGCTGGTGGATCTCTGGCTGATGCCGGAGTTGGTGCAGCAGGCCAATGCGTCCCTGCTGCTGCGGGGCGGTCCGCCATCGGTGGAGCGCCAGCTGGTGCAACTGGCCCGCCGCAGCGGTGAAGCCGGTTTCACCCTCAACGACGCCCTCCTGGAGATGGACCTGCCTCTGGGCGTGGAGAGTCGTGAGGTGCGTGAGGAAATCGAACGCTTGCTGCATGCCCAGCTGCTCGATGTGGCCAACGACCCGCGGGGGCGGGTGATCTACCGCGAGCCGTGAGCGTGCGCCGTCCCATGCTGGTGCGCGCCGCCGGGATCGCGGCTGCCACCACGGTTCTCGCACTGGCGACCAGGGCCGGTGACGGCCGCGCCCTGTCCCTGGGGCTGTGGCGTTGCCCGGTGCGTCAGCTCACTGGAATTCCCTGCCCCACCTGCTATCTGACGCGGTCGGTGCTCGCCACCCTGCAGGGCGACCTGACTCAGGCGCTGCATTGGCATGCCTTCGGGCCGCTGCTTGTGGCGCTGACCGTGGTGTTGGGTGTCTGGGTGGGCTTGGGCGGCGGCTTATCTCGGCGCCCGCTGCTCCAGGGAGCCGTCGTGTTGGCGGCGCTGGCGGTTGGCTACTGGTTGCTGCGGCTCTGGGGCTGGAGCCATGGCCAGCCTTTGCCGCCTTGACGTGGCTTTCGGTTTTCGGCTCAACCCAGCTGTTGCCTGGCCCGCTGCAGGGCTGTGGCGTAGAAGGCGATCAACTCCTGACGGCTTTTCACCGGTTGGCCGTAGTAGCTGCCGCCGTGGCTGGCGGGTAGGGAGGCCCACTCCCGTGACAACTGGGCCAGCGCGGTCCCGCCCAGGCCCGAGCGGTCCACGGCTGCCAGGGCTCCGCGCCGTTCCACCAAATACAGGGCGGCTTGGTCCTGGTTGGGGGCGCTGAAATCCTGCAGCGCCAACTTGCGCGAGGCCTCACGCCAGGTGGCCGGCAGAAACTGGTAAGCCCCAGCGGCGGCACTGGTGTAGCGGCGGCGCACGGTGATCTCAGGGTGCCGCTCAAGGCTGCTGAACAAACCACCGCCGTAGAGCACCCGGTAGCCCTCGGAACTGCCGCCCTTCCAGGTGCCCTCGGAGTAGCGGATCGTGTCGAGTAGGGCCCGGCGCTGCGGCGTGATCGTGTAGGCGGCTGGGGCTGCCGTTTGGGGCGGTGCCGGCAGGGGAAGGGTCAGCAGCAGGGCGGCTCCGCAGAGGGGCCCGGAGCCCAGCAGCTGCTCCAGGGATCGGAGGGCGGGGTGCTGGGTGTTGGGCCGGGAGGGTGCTCTCGACAGACGGGTGCATCGCGATTGGCTTGACCCTGATGGCCAGGCGGCCCCGGCGACCACCCCCCAGGGGCGAGGGGTAGACAAGTGGGACGCAGTGTGCAGCGAATGCTGCGTCCTGCTGGGTCTCAGTCGCGATCCCTGCGAGTCACTGGTCTTGTTTGGGTCTCGGTTGAACGCATTCGGGCGTGGCTCCCAGTTGGCCCTGCTTCCTGGATTGATCAGCTGCGCTGATCAATCCAGCCGCCATGGTTCAGGTTGAGCTCAGCTACGCGGCAGGAAGCCCAGGGCCTGGCGGACCCGCTCCAGGGTTTCGTTGGCCACGGCTGCGGCCTTGGCCTCCCCCTCCCGCAACACGGCTGCCACGGCACCGTTGTCCTGGCGCCACTGCGTGTAGCGCTCCTGCACCGGGCGCAGCGCTTCAACGGTGGCTTCGGCCAACAGCGGCTTGAAGCTGCCCCAGCCCATGGCGGCGCACTCCTGGGTGGCCTGATCGCGGGTCTTGCCAGCCATCAGGGCGTAGAGGCCCAGCAGGTTGTCCGCTTCCGGTCGCTCGGGATTGCCAAACTCCAAACCCATGGTGGGGTCGGTTTTGGCCCGTTTGATCTTCTTGGTGATCAGCTCGGGTGGATCGAGCAGGCTGATCCGTGATCCCTCGTTGGGATCGCTCTTGCTCATCTTGGCGGTGCCATCGGTGAGGCTCATCACCCGGGCCCCCTCGCGCAGGATCAGGGGTTCGGGCACCTTGAGCACCGGGATCGGATCGCCACTGGTATCCCGCGGAGCAAAACGGGCGTTGATGCGCTGTTGGGCGATGTCGCGGGCCAGCTCCAGGTGCTGCTTCTGGTCTTCGCCCACCGGCACCAGATCGGCGTCGTACAGCAGGATGTCGGCGGCCATGAGCACCGGGTAATCCAGCAGACCCACCGATACCTGGTCGCCCTGTTTGATCGCCTTCTCCTTGAACTGAATCATCCGCTCCAGCCAATTGAGCGGGGTGACGCAATTCAGCAGCCAGGCCAGCTCGCTATGGGCAGCGACGTGGCTTTGCACGAACACCGTGGCGCGCTGGGGGTCAATGCCACAGGCCAAATACAGGGCTGCGGTCGTGAGAGTGTCCTCCGCCAGCCGTGCCGGGTCGTGGGGCACCGTGATCGCGTGCAGGTCGACCACGCAGAAGTAGGTGTCGTGGCTGTCCTGCAGGTCCACCCAGTTGCGGATGGCCCCCAGCCAGTTGCCGAGGTGCAAGGCCCCGGTGGGTTGAACCCCGGACAGAACCCTCGGCCGTGGCATGGGTCTCAGCTCTCGGTGCTGGTGTCGCCAGACGCGCTGACGGGTGCGTCCTCGGCAGCTTCGACGACAGGTTCGGCGTCGGTTTCTGCGACAGCTTCAACCACCTCGGGCGCCGGGGCCGGCGGCTTGCTGGGCCGGGCAAAGGGATCGATCCGGGGCGCGCGATCCTGACGGTCGCCACGCCCTTCACCCGATCCGGGTCGGCGGTCGCCGCGGGGACGATCACCGCGGGCGCCTTCGCCACGAGGCCCATCGCCACGGTTGCCTGCCTGGGCCCGTTGTTGGGCCACGAGCTCATCGAGTTGGCCGTCTTCGAGCAGTTGGGCCACGGTGCGGATCGCCAAGCCAAGGGCCGCCACCGTGGAGCGCAGGCCAAAGCTGTCTTGGATCGCCCTGGCAGCGCGCATTTCGTTGTCGCTCAGCCGGATGCGGAATCCGCCGGGTTCCCGGTTTCCGGGCGGGCGGCCCCCACTGGGACGTCCCCCCCGGTCGTCGCGGGGTTGGGAGGAGGTGGTGTCGTCGGCCATGGCCGCAGCCTTTGCAGTCAGGCGCAAGTGTGCCGCATCGGCTGGCCCAGGGGTGCCAGCCAGTGCAGCCTGTGGGCCTCCCGTTGGCCGCCGCGGGCGAGCACGATCAGCGGCAGGGCCCGCGTCACACCGGGCTCGCACTGACGCCGGTACGTCTCCAGGAATTGCAGATAGGTCTGCAGAGTCCAACCGTGGTTGCCCCGGTCTTGGTGGTCCCAAAAGCGGCGCAGGGCGTCCTGGCAGGCCGGCTGGCCGAATTCCTGCCAGCAGCGCACCTGGGCAGACCAGGCCGGCTGGCCGGCATCGATCCAGGCGCGGTAGCGCACCAGCTCGGGGGCTTCGCCGCTGGCATCCGGTGGCAGCACTGCGGCCAGCTGTTCCACAGGCACCCGTTGCAGCCGCAGCCAGCAGCGCTCGAGCAGGGCAACCGGCAAGGATCCGCTCCAGCCCTGGGCAGCCTGGAGCTCAGCGCTCCAGGTTTCCACCAGCACCCGCTGCCGAAAGGTCAGTGCCTCGAGCAGCTCAGCCATGGGTTCCCTTGAAGGTGATCGCCGCACTGGCGTATTCACGCGGTTCGAGGTGAATGGTGCAGCGCACCCTGCCGAACTGGGCCTCCAGGTGCTCCTCCACCAGCTCTGTGATCCGGTGGGCCGTGGCCAGGTCCGTCGCATCCACCACCATGTGCATGTCGATGAACACCTGCTGGCCCAAGACGCCCCGGCTGGCGATGTCATGGCAGTTGAGCACCCCTGGCACGTTCATGGCCACTTGGTGGATCGCTTCGGGGGCGATGGCGATCTGGTCCACCAACTGGGGCAGGTTGGAGCGAAGCACCCTCCAGCACACCCGCACCAGCAGCAGGCAGAGGGGGATGGCCAGGGCGACATCCAGCCAGTTGAGCTTCAGCCACACCGCCCCACTCAGACCCACCAGCACCACAACAGTGGTCCAGATGTCACTGCTGGTGTGGGTCGCATCGGCTGTGAGCAAGGCGCTGCCAAGCCGCCGGCCTTCCCCGCGCTCATAGGCGGCCAACAGGATGTTGAAACCCAGCACCAGCAGCAACACCACCAGCTCCTGGCCCTCCAGCCGCAGGGGCTGAAGACCACCCCGCAGGCGCTCGACGGCGGTTTGGAGAATTTCAAAGGCGGTGAACAGGATGAAGGCCGCAATCGCCAGCGCCCCGATGGCCTCGTACTTGTGGTGCCCGTAAGGATGGTCGCGGTCGGGTTCGGGATCCGACAGGCCATTGGTCAGCAGACCAAGCAGGCTGGAGAAACCGTCGGTGGCGCTGTGCATCGCATCAGCAAGGATCGCCACCGATCCTGTGAACAGGCCGAGCAAAACTTTCAACAGCGTCATGCTGACGTTGACCACCAAGGCCACCAGCAGCACGCGTTTCACCTGTTGGCGGTGGTCCTGCTGCGCCGCCGGCTGCCGTTGCATCCTGTCGCGGTTGTCGCTCAACCCTGGAGCCGCCAAGACACGAACCCAATTTAGTGACTTTTGGCGGAGGCGCCGCGTTCCAAGCTGAGCTAGAGATGCACCAATTCGTCCAGCGCCGTTGCCCCCGCCGGTGATCCTCCCCGAGCTTGCTGGTCTGACTGCGGCCCGCCAGGCCATTCCCGCTCCCTTAAGGCCCTGGCTCCCGGCGATTGGCCTGGGGCTGGGTGGCTGGGTGGCCACCGATGCCTTGCTGCGGCTCAGCCATCTGCCCCTTTCGCCTGGATTCACCCTGGCGGGGCTGGCACTGGCTGCTTGGTGGCTGCGACGCCCCCGCCCGATTGGACCCACTGCCACCGATGTTCCAGGCTGGCTGGAACGGCTGGAGCAGCTGCAGGTTCAGTTTGCCCAGCTGGAGGAAGAGGCGGCTGAGGCGCCCCAGCTGCGGGCCACCCAGCTGGCCGCGTTACGGGAAGAGATTTCACGGCCGGGCCTGATGTTGGCCCTGGTGGGCACCCAGCCCCCGGGGGTGGACCTTCAGCCTGCGCTGGTGGAGGCCCTGCGTGGGCCCGAATCCTTGCTGCTGCATTGGGCCCATCCGCTGCCCGCCTGGAGTGCGGCCTGGTCGTGGCCGCCGTTGTTTGAGGCCTGTGATGGCTTGATCCATCACCTGCGCACGCCCCTCTCCGCCGCCGATCTGCGCTGGCTGGAAGCCCTGCCCAGCGGCCAGCCGGCCTGGTTGCTGGTGGATCGCGGCAACCAGACCCAGGATCCGCTGGCCGCCGAGCTGGAATCCCAGCTGGGGCCTGAATTGGCCCAGCGCCTGTTGTTCTGGGATGGACAACCCCAGAGCCTGGCGGGGAGCCTCGCCCCCTTGGCGCGGCAGCTGGCCAGCACCGCCCCGGCCCTGCGTCGGGGCCGCCAGCTGCGCCGGTTGCAGCAGCTCCATGGTCGTTGGCAGAGCGATCTGGAGCGGCTGCGCCGCCAGCATTTCCTGCCGCTGCAGCGCCGCACCCAGTGGCTGGTGGCTGCCGGAGTGGTGGCGGCACCCCTGCCGAGCCTCGATCTGTTGGTGCTGGCGGTGGCCAACGGGCTGATGCTGCGGGACATGGCCCGGATCTGGAACTGCCCCTGGACCCTGGAGCAGTTGCGGGCGGCTGCCACCGAACTGGCCAAGGCCTCCCTTGCCCTGGGGGTGGTCGAGTGGAGCAGCCAGGCCTTGGCTGGGGTGGTCAAGTGGCACGGCGCCACCTGGCTTGTGGGCGGGGCGATGCAGGCCCTCAGTGCCGCTTACCTCACCAGGGTGGTAGCCCGTGCCATGGCCGACATGCTCGCCCTCTCTGTTGGCGTACCTGAACCGGATCTGGCTGCCATCCAACGCCAGGCGCCCCTGCTGGTGTCCCGAGCTGCGGAGGCGGAAAAGCTCGATTGGGCGGCGTTCCTTGAGCAGGCACGCCAGTGGCTGCGCAGCCAGTCAGCCGCGGGTCTGCCCGCCGCTGGGGTATGACGCCGTTGCTCGACCTGGATCAGCGGGTGGTTTTTGCCTTCTCGCTCACCCTGGCGGCAGGATTGTGCACGGGGCTGGGCAGCCTGCTGGGGCTGGTGTCGCGGCGGTTCAGCCCCCGGGTGCTCACCCTGTCGCTGAGCTTCTCTGCCGGCGTGATGATCTACGTCTCCTTCGTGGAGATCTTTCCCAAGGCCCGGGAGTCATTGGCGCTGGGGCTGGGGCCGGCCGCGGGCTACGCCGCCACCGTGCTGGCTTTTTTCGCCGGCATGTTGCTGATTGCCCTGATCGACAACGCCCTGCCCACCCACAACTTGGCGCTCACGGATGGGGAACAGTCCGGCGTGCAGTCGCAAACCCTGTTGCGCACGGGTCTTTTTTCAGCGCTGGCGATTGCCATTCACAACTTTCCCGAGGGTCTGGCCACTTTTGTGGGGGCCCTCTCCAGTCCTCGCCTGGGCATTGGCATCGCCATTGCCATCGCGATCCACAACATTCCCGAGGGGCTGGCGATCTCCGCGCCTGTGTATTTCGCCACCGGCAGCCGTCGCAAGGCCTTCTGGGTGTCGTTTGCGTCGGGCCTGGCGGAGCCGATTGGCGCCGCGGTGGGGTACCTGTTTCTGCGCTCCTACCTCACTGAAACGGTGATGGGTCTGGTGTTCGCCAGTGTGGCTGGGCTGATGGTGTACATCTGCCTCGATGAGCTGCTGCCGGCCGCCCAGCGCACCGGTGCCCACCATCACCTGATGATTGCTGGAGTGACGGCGGGGATGGTGGTGATGAGCATCTCTCTGGTGTTGCTGGCCTGAGGTGAAAGCCCTTCCTGCCGACCACACCGCCCAGCAGCGCTGGCCCTGGTGGCCCCTGCTGCCGCTCTACCCCTACGGCCGCCGCCGCACCTTGGTGCGCGAGCTGATCCCTGATCAGATCTGGAGCCTCGAGCAGCTGCAGGGGGTGTTTTATGTGGCGGTGCCGATCCGCATGACGGTGGTGCGGTTGCGCCGCGGGTTGATGCTCTACGCCCCGCTGCCACCCACCGGTGAGGTGCGCGCGGCCCTGGCTGAGTTGGAGGCCCGCTATGGGCCCGTGTGCACGATCGTGCTGCCCACCAGCTCGGGCCTGGAGCACAAGCTGCCCCTGCCGGCCTTGGCGCGGGCCTTCCCGGAGGCCCAGGTGTGGGTGACCCCCCGGCAATGGAGCTTTCCCCTGCAGCTACCCCTCAGCTGGCTGGGCTTTCCAGCTCAGCGCACTCGGGTGCTGTTTGAGCAGGGGCTTCCCCATGCCGATGAACTGCGTTGGATCCCCCTGGGTCCGCTGGATCTGGGCCTGGGCACCTTCATGGAAGCGGCTTGCTTGCATCGCGCCAGCGGCAGCCTGCTGGTTACCGATGCCCTGGTGGCGATCAGCGCGGAGCCGCCCGAGCTGTTTGCCGCCGATCCAAGCCCCTTGCTCTTCCACGCCCGGGAGCGGGGTGACGACCCCCTGCTCGATACCCCTGAGCGACGCCGTCGCGGTTGGCAGCGCCTGGTGCTGTTTGCCTCCTACCTGCGCCCAGAGCCGCTGCAGGTGCCCGGCTGGCGGGAGCTGCTCTCCGGTCTGCTGGCCCCGGGTGTGCGGCAGCGCCGCGCCTATTTCGGCCTTTACCCCTTCCGCTGGCAGCAACACTGGCAGGCGGAATTCCGGCGGTTGGTGCCTGGCCCGGACTCGGCACTCCTGGTGGCGCCGGTGCTGGAGCGGTTGGTGTTCCCGCGCTGCCAGGCGGCCCTGCTGAGCTGGATCCGGGCGTTGGCGGCCCATCCGGAGTTGCGCTGGCTGGTGCCGGCCCACTACGACGCGCCGGTGCCCTGCAGTCCTGAGCGGCTCATCGCCCTGGCTGATGAGCTCGAGGGGCGGCCCTGGGCTCCGGAAAGCGGCAGCTGGGCCTATCTCGCTGGTATCGATCGCGCGTTGTTGCGGCTTGGGCTGGTGCCGAATCAGCCCCTGCAGCCCGAAGCGATGGAGCCAGGCCCTACGGACTCAGGCCCTTCGGAGTCAGACCGTTCGGAATCCGATGAGGAGCGGCTCAGAGCCTAAGTTCGCCTGGATCGGCGTCGAGTCCCGAATCCAGATCGCCACAGCCCAGCAAGCTGGTGTCGAGCTCCATACGCTGCTCCATCTGGCGCAGGAAGTAACCGGTCATCATGGCGGAGGCCAGCAGGCCAGCCAGGTTGTCGCGGTTGGTCTGGATTTTCACTTCAAACTGCTCGCCGGGAAGCATGCCCAGCAGGCCTTGCACGTTGTGGCGAATGATGTCCTGAATGTCGCCGCTGGCCGAGCGCGCCACCCGTTGCAGCACATCCGGAGATTGCTCCTGGAGGTACTGGATCAGCGAGTTGCCGCTGATCGCTTCGTTGTCGGTGGTCAGGAACTCCGGGTTGAACATCGCCGGTGTGCGCTGCGTCCGAATTGCACCCTACCCCAGCTCTTCCGCTGCACCAGGGGGGTGGCCCAGGAGGGAGAACCGTAACCAGCCCATACGGTTGAGCGGCCAGTAGCGCAGCACCGCCGTGCCGATCAATGCCTCCCGGGGCAGGGGGCCCCACAGGTGGGAATCCAGGCTGGCATTGCGGTTGTCGCCCAACACCAGCAGGTGATCCGGCGGCACCGTCAAGGGCTCCAGGTGGTAGTTCATCGGTTCGGCCGACCAATCCATCGAGGCCGGAGCACCGTTGCGCCAGAGCACCCCCTCGCGCACCTCCACCTGGTCGCCGGCTTCGGCGACCACCCGCTTGATCAGGGCGGCATTGGGGTCGTAGCCCGCCTCGAGCAGGGCCGGCGGCGGGTGGAAGACCACCACGGAGCCAATGGGCACGGGGCGATGCAGGCGCGCCCGCAGCTTCTCCACCAACACCCGGTCCTGCAGTTGCAGCGTCGGCAGCATGGAGCCGGAGGGAATCCAGCGAGGTTCGAGCACCGCCCAGCGCAGCACCAGAGCCAGCACCACCCAAGCCAGCACGGGAAAAACCTGACGGCGCAGGGCCTGCAACAGGCCGTTGGTGCTGCTCGAATGGTTGGGCGGCGTTGGGGCCAAGGGCGCAAGGGAGGATGGTTGCTCCATCCTGTACGGCCCCGGCGTGGAGTTGGCCCGTCGCAATCTGGAGGCGGCGCTGCTGCTGCTTGGGGCCCTGATGGCCCGGGGGCTCAGCCATGCCGTGCTCTGCCCCGGCAGTCGCTCCGGCGCCCTCGCCATGGCGGCAGGGGTGCTGGAGGGCCGGGGGCTGATCCTGCACACCGCCGTGGATGAGCGCTCCGCTGCCTTTTTTGCCCTGGGCCTTGGCCGGGCCTCGGGCCGGGCGGCTGCGGTGATCACCACCTCGGGCACGGCCGTCGCCAACCTGCTGCCGCCGGCGGTGGAGGCCGACTACGGCACCATTCCGCTGCTGCTGATCACGGCGGATCGGCCCGATCGCCTCAAGGGCTGCGGCGCCAATCAGACCGTCAATCAAGAGTGCTTCCTGGCGGCAAGTGTGCGTTGGCTGGGGCAGGGGGATGGCTCTGGCCTGGCCGCCATGGCCGATGGCGCGATCATCCAGTTGGCGGAAGCAGCCCTGCTGGCGACGGTGGCGCCTGGCCAACCCCCTGGGCCCGTGCACCTCAATCTCCCCTTCGAGGAGCCCCTCCACGCCGATGGCCCCGCCCTGCTGGAGGCAGCTGATGGCTTGGAATGGACCCAGTGCATTGGGCCCGAGTCGCGAGGGCCGGCGGCAGCTCCCCCATGCCCAGATGGGGGGATGCCGCGCCCCGATCCGGATCGTCCCGGTGTGGTGGTGGCCGGGCCCTGGCGCGGCCTGCCCCAGCATTGGGATGCCCATGTGGAGGCGCTGCTTCGCTGGCAACGGCGCACGGGCTGGCCGGTGCTGGCCGATGGTCTGAGCGGTCTGCGCGGCTTGGCGGATCTCGATCTGGTGGCCGGTTACGACCTGCTGCTGGATGGGGAGGATGTCAGCTTCCAGGCTCCCCAGGTGCTGCGCCTGGGGCCCCTACCGGCAAGCCGCCGCGTGCAGCGCTGGCTCGCCGGCCTGGACGCGCAGCATTGGCTGGTGAGTGAGGGCGATCCGCGCGGCCTTGATCCCCTGGGCACCGCCTGCCACCAGAGCGCGGCAGGTTTGGCCGGTTGGATCGCCAGCTGGCCCCACACCACCTGGCGGGGGCAGCCAAGCTCTGCGGCCCTGCGGTTGGCCGCTGCTTGGCGTCAGCGGGAGGACGTCCTTCAGGCGAGGTTGAGCGCGGCCCTGCCCCCCGGCAGCCCGGGGGAGCCGGCGCTGGCGCGGGCACTGGGGAATCTGCTTCCGGCCGGACTGCCACTGGTGATTGCTAACAGCAGCCCGGTGCGCGACTGGGAAACTTTTGGCGACCCGGCTGCCCCAGCCAGGCCGGTTTACGGCTTCCGGGGCGCCTCCGGCATCGACGGCACCCTGTCGATCGCCTGCGGGGTGGCGGAAGCCTTGGGCCAGGCGGTGCTGCTCACCGGGGATCTGGCCCTGCTGCACGACAGCCATGGCTGGCTGTGGCGCCAGCAGTTGCACGGTCGCCTCACCGTGATCCTGATCAACAACGATGGCGGCGGCATCTTCGAGCAGCTGCCGATCCGCACCACGCCTGCCCAGGCCCTCGATTTTGAGCGGCTGTTCGCCATGCCCCAGCCGGTGGATGCCCTGGAGTTGGCGGCGGTTCATGGGGTGCCGGGGCGGCGAGTGGAGGCCGCTTCCGATTGGGAGCTCCAGCTGGCCTGGGCCCTGCAGCAGCCGTTGGCGCTGTTGGAGTGGGTCAGTGATCGGCGCGTCGATGCGGGCCGGCGGCAGGAGCTGCGCAGAATGGCCGCCGTTCCCGAGCTGCAGCCGTGACGGCCTCCTCCATCCCCTCGGCGCCGGTGGCCTGGCAACCCGCGGGCTCCTACGAGGACATCCTGTTTGACCTCTGTGAGGAGGGCATCGCCCGCATCACGATCAACCGGCCCCACAAGCGCAACGCCTTCCGGCCGCGCACCGTGCAGGAGCTGTGCGATGCCTTTTCGCGGGTTCGCGACAATCCCCGCGTCGGTGTGGTGCTGTTCACCGGGGCTGGCCCCGCCCCCGATGGCGGTTGGGCGTTCTGCGCTGGCGGCGACCAGAGCGTGCGCGGCGATGGCGGTTACGTCGACGAGTCGGGCCTGCCCCGGCTCAACGTGCTCGACCTGCAGCGGCTGATCCGCAGCCTGCCCAAGGTGGTGATCGCCCTGGTGGCTGGTTACGCCATCGGCGGCGGGCAGGTGCTGCACCTCCTTTGCGACCTGAGCCTGGCGGCTGAGAACGCCGTGTTTGGCCAGACCGGGCCCCGAGTGGGCAGCTTCGACGGGGGCTTTGGTGCGGGGTATCTGGCCCGGGTGGTGGGCCAGCGCAAGGCCCGCGAGATCTGGTTCCTCTGCCGCCAGTACGGCGCCCAGCAGGCCCTGGAGATGGGGCTGGTGAATGCGGTGGTGCCCCTGGCGGAGCTAGAGGCCGAGGGGGTGCGCTGGGCGCGGGAGGTGCTCCAGCACAGCCCCACGGCGATTCGCTGCCTCAAGGCCGCCTTCAATGCCGAAACCGATGGCTTGGCCGGTATTCAGGAGCTGGCCGGCCAGGCCACCCACCTCTTCTACCGAACGGCAGAGGGGCAGGAGGGCCGCAATGCCTTCCTGGAGAAGCGCTCTCCTGATTTTTCTGACGCTCCCTGGTTACCTTGAGGATCAAACAGGGGCTGGTCGAGGCGAGGGATCGACGGTGGCGATGGAGTGGTGGCGATGCGGTTGCTAGGCAAGGCCCTTGGCTTTGGGCTCCTGTTGGTGACAGCTGGCATGCCTGGCCGGGCTGCCCCCAACCCTCCGGCTGCCGCGATCAGCTCCCCGCCTGCTGCTGCCGATCGCTATCTCGTGCTGGATCGACGTCAGCGCCGCTTGACGGTGTTTGAGGGGGGGCAGGAACGGCGCCTCTTTCCGGTTGGAGTCGGCCGTCCCGGCTGGGAGACTCCCGTGGGCCAGTTTTCGGTGATTGAACTGGCGGTGGATCCCACCTGGGAGCACCCAGCCACCGGTCGCCGCATCCCGCCGGGCCCTGCCAATCCCCTCGGCAGCCGCTGGATCGGCTTCCATCGCGATTGCAACGGCCGCGTTGGTTTCAACGGCACGGAGCACCTGGTTGTGAAGGGCTGCGTCAGTGCGGGCTTCCATGGCACCCCCCAGCGCGACAGCGTCGGCCGGGCCGTGTCCCACGGCTGCGTGCGCCTGCTGGATGAACATGTGCGCGAGTTGTTCGAGCTGGTGCAACTCGGCACCCCCGTGACGGTGCTGCCCTAGCGGCGCCCGTAGAGTTGCGCCCACCTCGGTGCACCAGGTATGCGGATCTTGTTTGCGGCGGCCGAATGCGCGCCGATGATCAAGGTTGGCGGCATGGGAGACGTCGTTGGATCGTTGCCGCCGGCCCTCGCTGCCCTGGGCCACGACGTGCGCATCATCCTGCCGGGTTACGGAAAGCTGTGGTCGAAGCTGCAGGTGTCGCCCGAGCCGATCTGGCGCGGCCACACGATGGGCAACGACTTCGCCGTTTTTGAGGCGCGCCACCCCACCAATGGCCTCACCCTGTATCTGGTGGGCCATCCGGTGTTTGATCCGGAGCGCATCTACGGCGGAGAAGACGAGGACTGGCGCTTCACGTTCTTTGCCAGTGCCACCGCTGAATTCTGCTGGCATCACTGGAAGCCCCAGGTGCTGCATTGCCATGACTGGCACACCGGCATGTTGCCGGTCTGGATGCATCAGGATCCGGAGATCAGCACCGTGTTCACCATCCACAACCTGAAATACCAGGGGCCGTGGCGCTGGAAACTCGATCGCATCACCTGGTGTCCCTGGTACATGCAGGGGGACCACACGATGGCGGCGGCCCTGCTCTACGCCGATCGCGTCAATGCGGTGTCGCCCACCTATGCCATGGAGATCCGAACGCCCCAGTACGGCGAGCATCTCGATGGTCTGCTGAATTTCATCAGCGGCAAGCTGCGTGGCATCGTCAACGGCATCGACACCGAAGACTGGAATCCAGCCGTTGATGCCACCCTGCCGGCTCGGTTCTCGGCCAACGATCTGGCCCCCCGGGCTGTCAACAAACAGGCCCTGCAGGAGCGTTTCGGGCTGGCGGTGAATCCCCGTTCCTACCTGCTGGGGATGGTGAGCCGACTGGTGGATCAGAAGGGCGTCGATCTGCTGCTGCAGGTGGCCGATCGGGTGCTGGCCTACACCGACAGCCAGATCGTGGTGCTGGGCACGGGCGATCGCACCTATGAAAGTGGGCTGTGGCAGATGGCGTCGCGCCATCCCGGTCGCTTCGCCGTGTTCCTCACCTACGACGATGCCCTCTCCCGGCTGATCTACGCCGGCAGCGACGCCTTCCTGATGCCCAGCCGCTTCGAGCCCTGCGGCATCAGCCAGATGCTGGCCATGCGTTACGGCTCGATCCCGGTGGTGCGGATGGTGGGCGGCCTGGTCGACACCGTGCCCCCCAACGACCCGCTTGCTGGTAGCGGCACCGGCTACGGCTTCGACCGTTACGAGCCGATCGACTTCTACACGGCGATCGTGCGCTCCTGGGAGGCCTACCGCAACCAGGCCAGCTGGCAGGACCTGCAGCGCCGGGCCATGGCCGTGGATTTCAGTTGGGCCCGCTCGGCCCTGGCCTATGACGCCATGTACCGCGATGTCTGTGGGGTCAAGGAACCGACGCCCGAGGCGTCCGATGTAGAGCGCTTCTCCCAGGGTCAGGATGCCGACCCCAGCCGCCGCGGCCTGGCGTCCCTGCTGAAGCGCCGTTGAATCCTCTCCGGTGACGCCCCCTCGTGACGCGCCCTTAGACGCCGTCAGCCCTTCGAAGGACCCTGCGCCCTATCCAGCTCCCTACGAGGAACCGTGGGGGCGCCTGGCGGGCGATCTGCGCGCCGTGGTGGCCAGTTCGGGCTTGAAGCTGCGCGAGCTCTGGCGTCGCAATCGGGAGGGGGATCTTTCGGTGCCGGGGTTCTGGCCCGTCTCCCTGGCCCCCCTGTTCTGGCCGCTGCTCTTGGCCCTGGGCCTGGCCCTTGTCTTGGGGCTGATCCTGCGTTTGGCGCCTGGTCAGCACCCCGCTGTGTCACGCGTTCAACAACCTGTTCAAGAACCTGTTCAAGAACCTGTTCAAGAACAAGGTCAACAACGGGTTCCAGCAGCCCTGTCACAACCTGTTTCCAAGTCTGTTTCACAAGCTGTTCAACAGCCTGGCCAGCAGCGTGCGGTGAATGGGCTCCAGCCCCCATTGCAGCTCCCATCCCCGCCCCAGTCGTCGCCCGAACCGCTGCTGGAGCTCGATCCCCTGTTGGCCCTGCTCGCCGAAGACGACCCGCAGGCCTGCATCGCCTCGGCCCGTCCCGACCCGCAGGCGAGTCGCCTCGATCTGGAGATGGCCGCCGCCTATCAGGCTTTGCCTCCGGTGCGTCGCCAACAGCTGGCCGACCACTGGCTGCAGCGCAGCCGGGAGCTTGGCTATGAACGGTTGCGGTTGCTGGATGGCAGCGGCACGGTGCTGGGCCAGGCCGCCCGGGTGGGGAGCGGCATGGTGCTGCTGGAGCTGTCCCCAGAGCCTCAGGCATGATCCTGGGCGTCGTCTCGCCCCGCACCGATGACCTTGCGCCTGGCCCAGCTGCAGGAGCTCTGGGGGAGCCCCACGACGGGCTCCTTGTCGGCCGCGCAAGCCGCGATCACCCTGGCACCCCAGGCGATCTGCACCGACAGCCGTCAGCTCGCCCCCGGCCAACTGTTTCTGCCACTGGTGGGCGAGCGCTTTGACGGCCACACGTTTCTTCCCGCTGCCCTGGAGCTGGGTGCCGCTGCTCTGCTGGCCCAGAACGGCCATCTCGATCTCGTTGGCCAGGCGGCGCTGATTGGGGAGACCACCCAGGCGGGCGTGCCCCTTTGGCTGGTGCCAGACACCCTGCTGGCCTATCAGCAGCTTGCGGGTCTGTGGCGCCAGCAGCTGTCGGCACCGGTAGTGGCGGTGACCGGTTCGGCCGGCAAAACCACCACGCGGGAATTGATCCGGGCCGCCCTTGCTCCCCTGGGGGCGGTGAGCGCCTCTAGCGGCAACAATAACAACGACATCGGTGTTCCCCTGACCCTGCTTAAGGCCAGCTCCAACGACGCGGCTGTGGTGGTGGAGATGGGCATGCGGGGTCTGGGCGAGATCGAGCGCCTCAGCCGCTGTGCGCACCCCGACGTGGCGGTGATCACCAACATCGGCACGGCCCACATCGGCCGGCTTGGCAGCCGCGAGGCGATCGCCACTGCCAAGTGTGAGATCACCGCCGGGTTGCGGCCCGATGGCGTGGTGGTGATCCCGGCCGGGGATCCCCTGCTGGATGCGGCCCTGGCGCGGGTGTGGCAGGGCCGGGTGGTGCGGATCGCGCTTGAGGGCGAAGGCCATCAGGCCCAGGCCGATCTGCTGGGCCGTCTGGATGCCAGCGGGGAGACGCTCGCGGTGGCAGGGGTTGCCCTGGAGATGCCCCTGGAGGGGATCCACCACGCCCGCAATCTCCTGCTGGCCCTCGCGGTGGCGCGGGAGCTGGGGCTCGATCCCCACCGCTGGCAGCCCTTGCAGGTGGATCTGCCCGGAGGTCGCAGCCGGCGACTGGAGCTGGGTGGGGTGCTGGTGCTCGATGAGACCTACAACGCCTCACCGGAGGCGGTGCTGGCCTCGTTGGATCTGCTGGCCCGGCAACCCGGTCGCCGTTTTGCGGTGCTCGGCACGATGCTCGAGCTGGGCGAGCAGAGCCTGCACCTACACCGGCAGGTGGCCGAACGGGCCCGCCAACTGGGCCTCGATGGCCTGGTGATCGTGGATGGGGGTGAGGAAGGGGCTGTGATGCTCGCGGCTGCCAGTGGTCTGACCCGGCTGGAGCGGGTCGCCACGCCGGAAGCAGCGGCGGCTCAGCTCAAGGGCTGGCTGGCTCCCGGAGACGTGCTGCTGCTCAAGGCGAGTCGCGGCGTGGCACTGGAGCGGTTGATTGCCCTGCTCCAGCAGGAGCGCCAGCCCCTGGCTGATCCGCCATGATGTTGGCGGAGCAGCATTTCACGATGTTGTGCCTTCGGGCAGAGGCCCTGGGTGGTGGTTCACTCGGGGCCTTTCCTCTGTCGAGCGATCGGACCCGGCTCAGCTGAGATACCAGCGCAGCAGCGCCGTCAGCTGGCCCACCATGCCCTTGCCCGTGAGCAGTTCGCCGGCGATGGCGGCGGCAAAGCCGAGCATGGCCACGCGTCCGTTGAGCAGCTCCACTCCGGCCAGAGCCTTGGTGTTCCAGGGTTTGGGGCTGGTCATGCTGGCCCCAAAGCGCTCTACCGGCTCGTACAGAAACTTCGATGGGTCGGAGTTCGTCGTTTGATCTGTGTTCTTCGGGCTCATGGGCGGGGACCTGTCCAGTTTTCCTTGACCAGCTGGCGGGCCCGGCCCAGGGCCAGCGCCCCATCAGGGACATCCTTGGTGATGGTGGATCCGGCCCCCACCGTCACGTTGCTGCCTAGCCGCAGGGGCGCCACCAGCACCGAGTTGGCACCGGTCTTGCTGCCGGCCCCCACCACCGTGCGGTGCTTGCGCAGCCCGTCGTAGTTGGCCGTGATCGTGCCGGCCCCCACATTCACCCCCTCGCCCAGGTCGGCGTCGCCGATGTAGCTGAGGTGGTTCACTTTCACGCCGTTGGCCAGGTGGCTGTTTTTCACCTCCACGAAGTTGCCGATGTGGCACTGCTGGCCGAGTTGGGTGCCCGGGCGGAGTTGGGCAAAGGGCCCGATGGCGCAGCTGTCGGCTACCTCGGCCTGCCGCAGGACGGAGTGGAGCACGGAGACGTTGGCGCCCAGTTGGCTGTCTTCAATCAGGCAACCGGGGCCGATGCGGCAGCCATCGCCGATCGCGCTGGTGCCGCGGAAATGGCACTGGGGTTCGACCACCACATCGCGGCCGAACCGGGTGCCCTCACTGAGGGTGCAGCTGGCGGGGTCGACGAAGGTCACCCCTTCGGCCATCCAGTGGCGCCGCAGGCGCTCCTGCAGCACGGCCTCGCACTGGCTGAGCTGGAGCCGGTCGTTGATGCCGGTGATCTCATCGGCGTCGTCCACCTCCCGGTGCATGGCCGGGTTGAGCATGGCCACCGTGTCGGTGAGATAGAGCTCGCCCTGGTCGTTGTCGGTGGTGAGCTGCGGCAGTACGGCCGACAGCTGCTGCCAGTTGAAGCAGTAGATGCCCGCATTGGTGAGGGCGTTGCGGCGTTGCTCGTCGTTGCAGTCGCGGTGCTCCACAATGGCGCTCACCTGTCCATCGGGGCTGGCAAACACGCGGCCATAGCCGCTGGGATCGGCCAGCCGGGCGGTGAGAAGGGTGACGGCGGCGCCGCTGCTGCGGTGCTGCTCCAGCAGGGCGGCGAGAGTTTCGGGGCGCAGCAGCGGCACGTCGCCATTGAGCACCAGCAGATCGCCGCGGAAATCCCGCAACGGCTCCAGCAGCTGCTGCACGGCGTGGCCCGTGCCGTTCTGGGGCTGTTGCAGCACAAATTCCAGGCCGGTGTGACCCTCCAGTTCCTGTTCTACCCGTTCAGCCTGGTGGCCCACGATCAGCAGGCGGCGGTCGGGCTGGAGGTGCTCACAGCTGGCCAGCACCCGCTCCACCAAGGTGGCGCCGGCCAGGGGCTGCAGCACCTTGGGCAGGGCGCTCTTCATGCGCGTGCCCTTCCCGGCAGCCAACACGGCAACGGCAAGCATGGACAGGTGCAAACGGCTGGGCCGGAATCTACGCGGACTGCTTCAGGGCGCAGGCTGGCGCAGGCGGGCCAGATCGTCCCAGAAGCCCGGGTACGACACCGCCGCCGCCTCCGGGCGATGCAGCTGGCTTGCGCCGGCGGCAATGCCCGCGGCCACCGCCAGGCTCATCGCCACTCTGTGGTCGGTTTCGCTGTCGACCGTGGCGCCGTGCAGCTCGGTGATGCCTTTGATCGCCATGCCGTCTTCGAATTCCTCGATCCGGGCCCCCATCGCCCCGAGTTGGCGGGCCATCACCGCCAGCCGGTCGGTTTCCTTCACCCGCAGCTCCTCGGCATCGCGGATGCGGCTGACTCCCTCAGCACAGCAGGCCGCCACGGCCAGCACGGGGATTTCATCCACCAATCGCGGAATCAGGTCGCCGCCGATCTCAAAGGCCCGCAGGGGGCCATGGCTCACCTGCAGATCCCCCACCGGCTCGCCGGCCACATCGCGGGCATTGATCACCGTGATGTTGGCGCCCATCTGCTCAAGCACCTCGAGGATGCCGGTACGGCTGGGATTGAGGCCCACGTTCTCCACCGTGAGCGCGGCGCCGGGGGTGATCGCGCCGGCCACCAGCCAGAAGGCGGCGGAGCTGATGTCACCGGGCACCACCACGCTCTGGCCGCGCAGGGTCTGGCCTGGCGTCACGGTCACCACGGTGTTCCCCGCGCCGCCCACGGTCAGGTCGGCCCCGAAGGCCCGCAGCATTCGCTCGCTGTGGTCGCGGCTCTGGGCCGGCTCAATCACGGTGGTGGGCCCCTCTGCGGTGAGGGCGGCCAGCAGGATGGCGCTCTTCACCTGGGCCGAGGCCACCGGCGTGTGGATGGTGGTGCCCCGCAGCGCCTGGCCCAGCACCGCCAGGGGCGCGAAGTTGCCGTCCTTGCGGCCGTGGATCACGGCGCCCATCTCGGCCAGGGGCGCCCCCACCCGCCGCATCGGCCGGCCCCGCAGGGAGCTGTCGCCGGTGAGCACGAAGTGGCGCCCCGCCCGGCCCGCCAGCAAGCCGAGCATCAGCCGCATCGTGGTGCCGGAGTTGCCGCAGTCGAGCACGTCTGTTGGCTCCTGGAGCCCATCCAGCCCGACGCCTTGCACGATCACCGGCTCACCGGCACGGATCTCCGACACCGTCACCCCCATGGCCCGCAGGCAGGCGGCGGTGCTGAGGGGGTCTTCGGCGGGCAGCAGGCCTTCGATGTGGGTTGTGCCCTCGGCGATGGCGCCGAAGAGGAGCGCTCGATGGGAGATGGATTTATCGCCCGGCACCTGCACCGACCCGCGCAGGCTGCCGCCGCCGCTGAGCTGCAGGGGGCTGGAGGCGGGGGTGGTCTCAGCCACGGGCAAGCAGGGCGCTGGTGCGGCGATCCTATGGAGTGTGCTTTCCCCCGCCGATGGCCTGGCTGCTATCTCTGCTGCTCACCCTGTTGCTGGCTGTGCCCGCCTGGGCCGCGGGTCCTGAATCCCCGCAGCAGCCTCTGCAGCGCGATGCCTACCTCTGTGAGGGGGATCCGCTGCAGGCGGAGGTGTTTGCGGGGGCCGTGGATGCGCCCGGGATCGCCAACATCAGCGCGGGCACACCACCGGGTGCCTTTGTGGTGCTCCGCTGGCGCGGTGTGAGCCTGCAGCTGCCGCGCACCAACAATGCCGGCGCCCCCAGCTACACCGATGGCCGCTGGTGGTGGAGCCCGGTGGACCCGGAGCATCCCGAGTTCCGGCAGCGGCGCGGTGGGGTGGAGCGTTATGGGTGCGAGCGGGCGGAGGCAGGGCCCTGGGCTGACTAGCGTCGGTGGGCTGCCCCGTTGTGTTGATCCTGGCGCCGCTGGCCCTGGTGGCCTGCCTGCTCCTGCTGGTGCTGTGGCCGTCGTGGCTGATCCGCCTGGTGCTGCAGCCGCTGCTGCCCCAGGTGCTGTTTTGCGGCAGCGGCCGGCGGCGGCAGCTGGCGATCACCATCGACGACGGCCCGAGCTGGGCGCTGAGGCGGGGTGATCCCACCAGCCTGGAGCTGCTGGACCTGCTCAGGCGCCTGCAGGTGCCGGCCACGTTTTTTTTGATCGGTGAGCATCTGGAGCGGGGTTCGCCGCAGTTTGTGGCACGGGCCCTGGCGGAGGGCCACAGCATCGGCAACCACCTGCAGCGCGATCGGATCTCCGCCTTTCTGGACGGGCCGGCGTTCATCGAAGAGCTGTGCAGCACGGAGCAATCCCTGCGGCGGGCCGCTGCGCCCCGGCCGTTGCCGCTGCACTGGCTTCGCCCCGGTGGCGGTTGGGTGCACCCCCCGATGTTGCGCAGGGTGCGGGCTCGGGGTTACCGCACCGTGCTCGGGTCGGTGTTCCCCTGGGACACCTTCCATCCGCCGCTGGCCTTTCAGCGTTGGTTTGTGGCCCGCAATGCCCATCCCGGCGCCGTTCTGGTGTTGCACGACCGGCCTGACACCATCGCTGCCACCCTCGCCACCCTGGCGGCTGTGGTGCCGGAGCTGCAGGGCCGGGGGTATCGGTTTGTGGGCCTGGATCAGTTGGTGGCGGATGACTGCGTTGAGGACGCTTGAGTTCAGCGTTCGGGCTCGATGGTCTACCCCAGCAGTAGCCCCGCCTCGCTGTTGGCGCTGGCTTCGGCGCTGCGCAGATCGAAGAGCAGGTCTTCGAGGCTCAGGTCTTCCAGCGCCTTGAGCCGGGCCCGCTCCAGTCGCCGCTGCAGGGCCTCGGTGACCTGATCGGCTGGCGAGACCTCCTGGCCAACAGCCGGGCTCGTGCCGATGTCGCCCCATTGCAGCGCAGCCCCTTCTCCCAGCCCCGCCAGCACCGTCGCCAACGCAATCTCCCGCGCTGGCCGTGCCAGTTGGTAGCCACCCTGCCGGCCCCGGCGCGCCACAAGGAGTCCATGGCGCCGCAAGCGCAGCAGCAGCTGCTCCAGCATCGACTCTGGTAGCTGCTGGGCCTGGGCCAAGGCGTGGGTCGACTTCCACTGCAAGGGGTGGGCCGCCAGCTCCAGCAGGGCCTTGAGGGCATGGCTCGCCTGACGCGACAGCATCAGACCCGCGCCGCGAGCCGCTCCAGCACGTGCTCCAGGGTGTAGCCGAACAGCGCCGGATCGGGCTCCGTGGTGCCCACATCCGCCAAGCCCAGCTCGGCCCAGCGGGCATCGATGCGCGCCTCCAGTTCGGCTGGTCGGCCCAGAGGCTCACCCCAGGGGTGGCGCTTCTCTGGGCCGATCTTGGTGGTGGCGTCGATCGCCAGGCGCCCGCCCAGGCCCAGCCGCTCGCTGGCGAAGTCGAGCGTGTCGAAGGGGGTGTCCTCCAGCACGAACAGATCCCGCTGGGGATCCACCTGGGCGCTGATCGCCCAGATCACCTGGCGCGGGTCGCGGATGTTGATGCTCTTATCGACCACCACAACGAATTTGGTGTAGGTGAACTGGGGCAGGGCGCTCCAGAAGGCCATCGCTGCCCGCTTGGCCTGGCCGGGGTAGGCCTTGTCGATGGCGATCACGGCCAGCTTGTAGCTCAGGCCCTCCATCGGCAGGAAGAAATCGACGATTTCCGGGATCTGCTGGCGCAGGATCGGCGTGTAGATCCGGTTCAGCGCAATGGCGAGCATCGCGTCTTCCTTGGGCGGCCGGCCGCTGAAGGTGGTGAAGTAGATCGGCTCGCGCCGCTGGGTGACGCACTGAATGCGCACCAGGGGTGAATCCTCCACGCCGCCGTAGAAGCCCATGTGGTCGCCGAAGGGGCCGTCGGCCAGCTCTTCGCCAGGCGTGATCGTGCCTTCGAGCACCACCTCGCTGTGGCTGGGCACCTCCAGGTTCACGGTTTTGCACTTGGCCAGCCGCACCCCCTCACCGGCGTAGAGGCCGGCAAACAGCCATTCGCTCAGCTGCACCGGAATCGGCGTGGCCGCCGCCATCACCAGCAGCGGGTGCACGCCGATGGCGATGGCGATCTCCAGCTTCTTGCCCATGGCCGCCGCCTTGCGCAGGTGGCGGGCGCCGCCGCGCACGCTCAGCCAGTGCACAGTCATGGTGTTGATGCTCTGCTGCTGCAGTCGGTACACGCCCACGTTCGGTGTGCCGGTTTCGGGGTCCTTGGTGATCACCAGGCCCAGGGTGATGATCCGGCCGCCATCGCCCGGCCAGGGGCGCAGCAGCGGCAGGGCATCGAGGTTCACCGCCTCCCCCTTGAACACCTGCTGGCGGCAGGGCGGCGTGAGATCCAGATCCGGCCGGGCCTTGAGCACATCCAGCAGCACCGAGCCAAACCGCACCGCCTCACGGGCCCCCTTCGGCGGCCGGGGTTGCTGCAGCAGCGCTAGCCGCTCGCCCAGGGCCTCGAGCTCCTCGGGCCGCTCCATGCCCAGGCTCCACAGCACCCGCTCCTGGGTGCCGAGCAGGTTCACCGCCACCGGCATCGATGAGCCGATCACGTTTTCAAACAACAATCCCGGCCCGCCAGCCGCCAGCACCCGATCGGCAATGGCTGCGAGCTCCAGGTCCGCGTCAACAGGGGCGGTGATGCGGTGCAGGGCGCCACGGCTCTCCAGCAGCTCCAGGAAGCCACGCAGGTCCCTGCGGCTGCGCTGGCTGAACACGGGCGCGGCCATGGGGGCAGGCATTGGGGCGTTTCGGTGGGGCCACTGTGACGGATGCCCCTGATTACTGTGACGCACCTGAGCAGTAGCCGCGTCCGTGCAGATTTCCTACTTCCACACCTCCGAGTGCGTGCCGGCGGTGAAGGCCGCAGCCGAGGGCGGGCCAGATGCAGCCGTGGTGATCGATGTGCTGCGGGCCACCACCACCATCGCCTGGTCGCTGCAGAACGGCGCCGAGGCGGTGGAGGCCTTTGCCAGCCTGGATGAGCTGGAGGCGGCCGCTGCTGCCTGGCCGGCCGAAAAGCGGCTGCGGGCCGGCGAGCGCGGTGGCCAGCGGGTGGAGGGTTACGACCTGGGCAACTCGCCCCTGGCGGTCACCCCCGAGCTGGTGGGGGGCAAGCGGATCTTCATGAGCACCACCAACGGCACCCGCTCCCTCGCGGTGGTCAAGCCGGTGCCGCTGCTGTTGACGGCCTGTCTGCCGAACCGCACGGCGGTCGCCCGGCGTCTGCTGGAGCACGACTGCAAACGGGTGTGGATTGTCGGCAGTGGCTGGGAGGGCGATTACTCCCTGGAAGACAGCCTGGCGGCCGGTGCCGTGGCTTCGGCGGCCATGGAGATGGCCGTGGCTCCTCACATCGGGGTGAGCTGCGGCAACGACGAGATGTTGGCGGCTCTGGCCCTGTGGCAGCAGTGGCGCCACGATCCGGAAACCGCCCTGCGCTCCGCCAGCCACGGCCAACGCCTGAATGGCCTGGGCAACCATGACGCCGATTTCGCCTGCTGCGCCGCCATTGACAGCCTGCAGATGGTGCCCTTCCAGGCGGAGCCTGGGGTGCTGAAGGCCAGCTGAGGGTCCCTGGCGCCCCTTGGCGGTTCCCCTACAGTTCGGCCGTTCGCACTGGGCAGTCGGTGAGCAGTTTTCTGGCGGCAGCTGTGCAGCTCACCAGCACGCCCGATCCGGATGCGAATTTCGCCGCTGCCGAAGAGCAGATCGAATTGGCAGCCCGCCGCGGCGCCGAACTGGTGGGTCTGCCTGAAAATTTCGCTTTCATGGGGGATGACGAGCGTCGTCTGGAGCTGGCGGCCTCTCTGGCAGAGCGCTGCAGTCGCTTTCTGGTCACCATGGCGCGCCGCTATCAGGTGACCTTGCTCGGGGGCGGCTTTCCGGTGCCGGCCGGTCCCGGCCAGACCTTCAACCGGGCTGAGCTCGTGAGCACCGAAGGCCAGCTGCTGGCCCAATACGACAAGATTCACCTGTTCGACGTTGACCTGCCGGACGGCAACACCTACCGGGAATCGGCCACCGTGCAGCCCGGCAACCAACTTCCGCCGGTGGTGGATGTGCCAGGGCTGGGGCGGGTTGGTCTCTCGATCTGTTACGACGTGCGCTTTCCGGAGCTCTACCGCCATCTCGCCGCAGCGGGAGTGGATGTGTTGATGGTGCCGGCGGCCTTCACCGCCTTCACCGGCAAAGACCACTGGCAGGTGCTGCTGCAAGCCCGCGCCATCGAGAACACGGCCTACGTGCTGGCACCGGCCCAGACCGGATTGCACTACGGCCGGCGCCAGAGCCACGGCCATGCGCTGGTGATTGATCCCTGGGGCACGGTGCTCGCCGATGCCGGTGTCGGTGTCGGTTCGGCGGTGGCCCCGATCGACCCGGGCCATGCCAAGCGGGTGCGGGCCCAGATGCCCAGCCTGGAGCACCGCCGGCCGGCCCTGTTCTGACGCTCCTGATGCGTTGGCCTGTCAGCGTTAAGTGGACATCAGCCCTGGCGGCCCTGGCCTTGGTGCTGGCGGATCTGCCGGCCTGGGCGTCGTCGCTGGCGGCCTGGCGCATCACCCGCGCCGGCCAACTGGAGCTGCGCACCAGCCTCGATGTGCGTCCCCAGGCGTTTTTTGAAGCGGGATCAGCTTTTCGGGGGCCACGGGTGTGGGTGGATCTGCCCGGCGCCCCGTCCCGCACCCGCACCGTTCGGGGGGGTGGCGCCGTGCGGGAGGTGCGCATCGGCCGGCCCGATGGCTTCACCACCCGCTTGGTGCTGGAGTTTGCCCCCGGCACCCAACTGGATCCGGGTGGGCTGAGGCTGGTGGGCACCGCCCGGGACCGCTGGCGGATGGAGTTGCCGGGGCTGGCCAATCAAACGGGCCTTGGTCTGGGAGAGGGCGATCTCGACGCCGTCAGCCGTGCTGGGTGGGACCGGGAGAGCACCTTCCCCACCTCCAGCACGCCCCTATCGGCCGATGGCCTGCCGGTGGTGCCCCGGGGGCGCTTCAAGGTGGTGATCGATCCCGGCCACGGCGGACCCGATCCTGGGGCCGTGGGCATCGGCGGTCTGCGGGAAACCGATGTGGTGCTCGATGTCTGTCTGCAGATGGCCCGGCTGCTGCAGGCCCGCGGCGTGCAGGTGCTGATGACCCGCACCTCCGAGGTGGACGTCGACCTCCCTCCCCGGGTTGCCCTGGCCAACAGCAGTGGCGCCGATCTGTTTGTGAGCGTGCATGCCAATGCCCTGAGCATGGCCCGCCCCGACGTGAACGGCATCGAAACCTTCTATTTCGAGGGAGCCGGGGCCGCCTCGCGCCGGCTGGCGGGGGCACTGCAGCAGCAGATGGTCGCCATTTCCCCCGGCTCTCCGGATCGGGGCGTGCGCACGGGCCGCTTCTTCGTGATCCGCCGCACGGTGATGCCCTCGGCCCTGGTGGAGATGGGTTTTCTCACCGGCGAGCTCGATTCCCGCCGCCTCGCCGATCCCAACTACCGCCGGCGCATGGCGCTCGCCCTCTCGGCTGGGATTCTCAATGCGCTGCAGGACCAGCCATGAGTGCATTGGTAGGACTTTTCGACAGCGGCCTCGGCGGGCTCACGGTGCTGCGTCGCCTGCAGGAGCGCTATCCCCACTCCTCCTGCTTGTACCTCGGCGATACGGCCCGGGTTCCCTATGGCCAGCGCAGTGTGGCCGACATCCGCGCCATCGCAGCCGAGGTGGTGATGTGGTTGCGGCACCAGCAGGTGGGCGTGCTGGTGATGGCCTGCAACACCTCCAATGCCCTGGCTCTGGATGTGGCTGTGGCCGAGGCCGGCGTGCCGGTGGTGGGGTTGATCGACAGCGTGGCGGCCGATCTGGACAGCGAGCGCGTGGGTGTGCTCGCCACCCCCGCCACAGCCAGCAGTGGCGCATACCGCCGGGCGATCCATGCCTGTCATCCCCACGCTGAGGTGCTGGAGGTGGGCTGCCCTGCCTTTGTGCCCCTGATTGAGGCGGGGGATTTGCAGGCTCCCGCTCTGGAGGCCGAGGCGCTGGCCTACCTGGCTCCCCTGCTGGCGGCCGGCGTCGACACGGTCGTGCTGGGCTGCACCCACTACCCGATGTTGCGCCCGCTGCTCACGGCCCTGCTGCCTCCCCACGTGCGGCTCGTCGATCCAGCCGCCTCAGCCGTGCGGCGGCTGGGCCCTTTGCTCGCCAGCATGGGAGGGATGCCTGAAGGCGAGTTGTCGGGTGTGGATGTGGTCCCGCCAGCCCAGCGCACCCGGGTCTGCGTGAGCGGCTGCGCGGAAGCCTTCGCTGATGGGGCCAGCCGTTGGCTGGGCTATCGACCGTCGGTGGAGCGGGTCGACCTGCGGTCGGTCGGCTGAGCCTTCTAGGATCGCGCCACGGCGGAGGTGTTGTGGCAACGGTTGCAGAGCTGCTCCAGCCCGTTGAGGCTGATCTGGATGCCCTGCTGGCCGATCTGCGCAGCCTGATCGGAGCCGGTCACCCAATTCTTCAGGCCGCTGCAGAGCATCTGTTTGCCGCTGGCGGCAAACGCTTGCGTCCCGGCATCGTGCTGCTGCTGTCTCGGGCGGTGGCTGCCGATGGCGAACTGGGCCCGCGGCATCGGCGTTTGGCCGAGATCACCGAGATGATCCATACGGCCTCCCTGGTGCACGACGATGTCGTCGATGAGGCCGCCACCCGCCGTGGTGTTGACACCGTTCACAGCCGCTTCAACCACCGTGTCGCCGTGCTGGCCGGTGATTTTCTGTTTGCCCAGGCCAGTTGGCACCTCGCCAACCTCGACGATCTCGAGGTCGTCAAGCTGCTGAGTCGGGTGATCATGGATCTGGCCGACGGTGAGGTGAAGCAGGGTCTGTTCCGCTACGACACCGGCCAGAGCTTCGAGACCTACCTCGAGAAGAGCTACTGCAAAACGGCCTCCCTGATTGCCAACAGCGCCCGAGCGGCCGGCGTGCTCACGGGCCTTCCTGCGTCCCAGCTCGATGATCTGTATCGCTTTGGGCGCCAGCTGGGTCTGGCTTTCCAAGTGGTCGACGACATCCTCGATTTCACCGGCAGCGACCAGCAGCTGGGCAAGCCGGCCGCCAGTGATCTGGCCTCGGGGTACCTCACCGCACCGGCCCTCTATGCCCTCCAGGAGCGACCGGCCCTGGCCGGCCTGATCGAGCGGGAATTCAGCGAGGAGGGCGACCTTGAGCAGGCCCTCGAGCTGGTGCGCGGCTGCGAGGCGATTCCCCGCTCGCGGGCCCTGGCCGAGGGCTTTGCTCAGGAGGCTGCCCAGGCCCTGGACTGGTTGGCACCCTCCGAGCCCCGCAGCGCCCTGCGTGCCCTGCCGGATTTCGTGCTCAGCCGTCTGTATTGATCATTCTCCTCCCATTGCCAGCAGGGGCGTCTGCTGCAGGCTGCTGAGAAACCGATCGATGCCCGGGTAAACCTGCTGCCGCTCGCGTTCGCTGATCTGGGCGGGCGGCACCACAAACACCTGGCAGCCAGCGGCGCGGGCGGCCTGGGCCCCGGCCGGGGAATCTTCAAACGCCCAGGTCTGCGCGGGCGCAACCCCCAGACGCTCGGCGGCCAGCAGGAACACATCCGGTGCCGGCTTGCCAGCCGCCAGCGCTGGATCGTCGCCATGGACCCGGGTGGTGATCGCCTCCAGCCAGGGATGGGGCGCCGTTTTGAGCGCCACGGCTGCGCGCGAGCTGCTGGTGGCGAGCGCCATCGGGATGTCTAGCGCAACGCAGCGCTGCACCAGCTCCACCGCCCCCGGTGTGGGCTGGGCGTGGATCAGCAGGGCTTCGGCGATGGGCTGGCGCACGGCCAATAGGGCTTCAGGGCTGGGGGCGGAGCCTTGGGCCGCTTCGATCCAGTCGACCACCTGGGCCGCGCAATCCAGGCGCCGGCGGCCCCGCAGGCCCAGCAGCTGGGCGTCTGTCAGCAGACAGCCGAAATGCTCGGCTGCCTGACACCAGGCCTGGGCGTGCAGGGGCTCGGTATCGAGCAGCAGGCCATCGAGATCAAACAGGCAGGCGGCAGGCTTCCCCATCCGACAATTCTCGGCGACGGCCGACGGCTGTGGTGTCATCGGCTGGCCGAGCCCCGGGGCTGCCCGCTTGAATGGCTTCAGGTTTCTTTGTTGTCGGCATCGCCATGGGTCAGGCCCCCACGATCGAGTCGGTGCTGCAGGAAGCGCGCCTGTTTGCGCCACCGGCTGAGCTGGCCGCGGGGGCCCGCATCGGTTCGATGGAGGCCTATCGCGCCCTCTGTGCCAAAGCCGAGGCTGATCCCGATGGCTTTTGGGGAGATCTGGCCCGGGAGCAGCTGCACTGGTTTGAGCCGTTTCACACGGTGCTCGATTGGAGCAACCCGCCCTTTGCCAAGTGGTTTGAGGGTGGCACCACCAACCTCAGCTTCAACTGCCTCGATCGCCACCTCACAGGCCCCCGCGCCGACAAGACAGCCCTGATCTGGGAAGGGGAGCCTGGCGACAGCCGCAGCTTCAGCTACCGCCAGCTGCACGCCGAAGTGTGCAAAACCGCCAATGCGCTCAAGGCCCTGGGCATTGGCAAGGGGGATCTGGTGGCCCTCTACATGCCGATGGTGCCGGAAGCGGCCATCGCCATGCTCGCCTGCGCCCGCATCGGTGCGCCCCACTCGGTGGTGTTCGGCGGCTTCTCGGCCGATGCCCTGCGCGACCGGCTGATCGATGGCCAGGTCAAGGCTGTGATCACTGCTGATGGCGGCTTCCGCAAGGACAAGCCCGTGCCTTTGAAACCGGCTGTGGATGAGGCTCTTGCCGGCAACGGTGGCGCCCCCAGCGTCGAGCATGTGCTGGTGGTGCAGAGACTCGCCGGTGCCGGTGGTGACTGCGCCATGCAGGAGGGCCGCGACCACTGGTGGCACGCGCTGGTGAACGCCCAGAGCGCCGAATGCCCGGCCGAGCCGATGGCCAGTGAAGACCGGCTGTTTGTGCTCTACACCTCCGGCTCCACCGGCAAGCCCAAGGGGGTGGTGCACACCACCGCCGGCTACAACCTCTGGGCCCACCTCACGTTCCAGTGGATCTTCGACATCCGCGAGGATGACATCCACTGGTGCACCGCCGATGTGGGCTGGATCACCGGTCACAGCTACATCGTGTATGGCCCGCTCTCCAACGGTGCCACCACGGTGATGTACGAGGGCGCGCCCCGCCCCAGCAAGCCCGGCGCCTTCTGGGAGGTGATCCAGAAGCACCGCTGCACGATTTTCTACACCGCCCCCACGGCGATCCGCGCCTTCATGAAGAGCGGCCGCGAGGTGCCCGACCAGTACGACATGAGCAGCCTGCGCATCCTCGGCACCGTGGGCGAGCCCATCAATCCAGAAGCCTGGATGTGGTATCGGGATGTGATCGGAGGTGACCGCTGCCCGGTGGTGGACACCTGGTGGCAGACCGAGACCGGCGGCGTGATGATCAGCCCCCTGCCCGGGGCCACCCCCACCAAGCCCGGATCCTGCACCCTGCCCTTGCCTGGCATCGCTGCCGACATCGTCAATCACGAGGGGGAATCCCAGGGGGTCGACCAGGGTGGCTATCTGGCGGTGCGTCGCCCCTGGCCCGGAATGATGCGCACGGTGCACGGCGATCCGGAGCGCTTCCGCAAGAGCTACTGGGAGGAGATTCGCCCGGCCGATGGCTCCTGGCTCTATTTCGCCGGGGATGGCGCCCGCCGCGACGTTGACGGTTACTTCTGGGTGATGGGCCGCGTCGATGACGTGATCAATGTGAGCGGCCATCGCCTCGGCACCATGGAGATCGAGAGCGCCTTGGTGAGCCACCCGGCCGTGGCCGAGGCCGCCGTGGTGGGCCGGCCTGACGATCTCAAGGGCGAGGGCATCGTCGCCTTCGTGACCTTGGAGACGGGCCGCAGCGGCGACGACGCCCTGATGGCGGAGCTGCGCAGCCATGTGGGCAAGGAGATCGGTCCGATTGCCAGGCCGGATCTGATCAAGTTCACCGATGCCCTACCGAAAACCCGCAGCGGCAAGATCATGCGCCGGATCCTTCGGGCCCTGGCTGATGGTCAGGAGGTGAGCGGCGATACCAGCACCCTGGAGGACCGTTCGGTGCTCGATGCCCTACGGGTCTAGATCGGCTGGGAGGGCTAGTCCCCCCAGGCATCGATGCTGGTGGCGATGCGGTCGAGGGCCCGCTGCCGGGCTGGATCATCGGCCCAGCTGCCCAGCAGGTTTTGGCGCAGTCCCGCACTGGCAGGCGCCAGGTGATCGCCAGGTAGCTCGAGTAGCTCGGTGGCGTCCTCGGCCCTGCTCTGCAGCACGCCCAGCAACCGGCCGCTCTGGTCGATGCCATCGCGCTTGAAACGCACCAGCAGGTTGCGCGGTTGGCGGTAGCTGCAGGCCACCTGGTGCAGGGTTTCCTCCGGCGATGGACTGAACTCACTGCGGAAGTTGAACTGCTGGCCCAGTTCTGCCAGCAGCGGCACCGAACGCTCGGCCGAGAAGTTGTTGAAGCTCAGGGCCACCAGGCCGGTGGCGCTGCGACCGCCGTCGGGGGCTAACAGATGTAATTTGCAGCCCAAGCTGTGGCCAAGCCGCAGCAGGGGCGCCGTGCTGTCATCCCCCTCGCGCAGTTGGCGAAAGCGGCGCCAGGCCGTGTTGGCCTGGTCTTGATGGTCAAACCCCGGCACGTAACTCCAGGCCCGCACCAGCCAGCCCTTGGACGCCAGCGCTTCCAGCAGCCGCCGGTAGCTGAGCTGGGGGGTTGCGGCCAGGTAGCTACCGCCGATGAATTCGATGCAGCCGCGTGCACCGCCCGCTGGCTCCAGCTGCCAGATGTCGCCTCGCTGGCGCCAGCGCGTCATGTTCAGAGGGCCAGGCGCTGCAGGGCGGCCCGGGCTTCATTGCGGTGGGCGGCCCCGTCCAGCAGGTTGTTGAACACATGCCGGATCACCCCTTCGCCGTCGATCACGTAGGTCACCCGGCCCGGCAACAACCCGAGCACATTGGGCACACCGAACGCCTGGCGAAGCCGATTGCCCTGGTCTACCAGCAGCGGGTAAGGGATGTTGTGGCGGCTGGCAAAGCGCTGGTGGCTGGCCAGGTTGTCGCCGCTGACGCCCCACACCTCCGCGCCCAGGGCCTGGAGGTCGGCGTAGCTGTCGCGGAAGGCACAGGCCTCGGCCGTGCAGCCAGGGGTGTCGTCCTTGGGATAGAAAAACAGCACCAGGGCCTTGCCGGCGAGCTGATCGCTGCGGCGCTCGGTGCCGTGTTGATCAGGGAGCGCCACCAAGGGGGCTCGGTCTCCGGCGGCAAGGCCCATGCCTGGATTGGGAATCGGTTGGTTCACCCTAGGCAGCGACCTCTGGTCGCCGGAGGTTCGGGCTGGGACGATGGAGCAGCAGTGCCCTGGACACCGTGAGCGGCCCGATCGAGGAACAGCCCAGCCTTTGGCAGCAGAGCGATCTGCTCAGCCTGGCGCCCCAGGCCCCCGAGCCAGGTCCAGCCCCCAAGCGCGATCGCCAGCCCCAGCTGCCGCCCCTCACGGGCCGCTCGGATGCGGCCCGGGTCGCTCCAACCACCTTGTTGATCCTTGACACCGAAACCACCGGCCTGGAGCTCAGCTCTGCCCAGTGCATCGAGGTGGGGGCCGTGTTGTTTCACGTGCCCCAGCGCGCCGTGCTCAGCCAAGTGTCCTTCCTGTTGCCGGCCCAGGCCAATCCAGCCGAAGCTGTCAACGGCATTGCGGCGGCGGTGACGCAGCTTCCCCAGCCCTGGCGAGCCGGCCTGCAGCACTTTGAGGCCCTGCTGGCGGCGGCCGATGCGGTGCTAGCCCACAACGCGGCCTTCGATGCCCAGTGGTTTGGTTTGGCGCCCTTGCCACCGATCCACAAGCCCTGGATCTGCTCGATGGACGACATCCGCTGGCCCGCGGAGCGACACCTTCGGCCTGCGCCGTCGGTGCGCGATCTGGCCCTGGCCTACGGCGTGCCGGTGTGGGCCGCCCACCGGGCCCTCACCGACTGCATCTACCTGGTGCAGGTGTTCGAGCGCTGCACCAACCTCGAGGAGTTGCTGGTGGCGGCGCTGGAGCCCAAGCTACTGTTTCGCGCCAACCTCTCCTACGCCGAGCGCCACCGGGCCAAGGAGGCCGGGTTCCGCTGGAACGATCCGGTGCGGGGTGCCTGGACCCGTCGCCTCAGCGAGCGGGAGGCCCAGGCCTTGCCCTTTCCGGTGCAACCGGTGGATGCCGATCCCGTGGCGGCCTAGCCGCACAAATCTGTACCGATTGTCTTCCAATCTCCGAAGCAGAGCGGGGTGTTCGCGCCATTGCCGTTCTGCAGGCGCAGGGTGGTGGTGCGGTCGCCATGGAGACCATGGCCAGTCGGGTGCGGTTTCGGGTTCTGCAGGTGGACGGCGGTCCCCAGCAGCGCGTGCTCCGTTGGCAGGCTGCCCGGTCTTGGGCACGGCTGATCCGCGAGGCTGAGGCGCTGTGGCGGGTGGATGTGCGCGGTCTGCGCCGTCTGGCTGCCCATGAGCTGGGTCAGTTGCTGCAGGAGGTGCCGCCGCGCCTGCGACATCGCGTCAACCGCTGGTTGGAGCGGCTCCAGGTGGCCACCCGACTGCGGTGATCTGGGGGTGAGTCGGCCAGTTCTGCCAGCCGCTGGCCACAAAAAAACCGGCTGGGGAAGCCGGTGGAAGCCGCACTAGTGCTGGAAACTGCACAAGTGCTGGAAGCTGTACGGATGCCGACCGCTGGATGCGGTGCCGGTTGAAAATCGGAGCGACAGGATTTGAACCTGCGACCCCCACTACCCCAAAGTGGTGCGCTACCAAGCTGCGCTACGCCCCGGCAGAAGGAAGCTACCACAACGCTTTGCGGGGTTTCAGCCGCTGGATCAGGCGACGGCTGAGTCTCTCCCGGCTGAGGCCTGCGTAGCCCGCAATCCGCTGCTGATGGGCCAGCTGGCGCAACTCCGCCAGCCCCATGCTGGCCAGCCGCAGCTCGGGCAATTTCTGCCAAGCAGCGGCAGCGGCCGGCAGATTCGACCCCCGACGCGAGCCGCTGAAGCTCAGCAGGGCTCCCCCTGCCATCCATTCCGGCACCAGCACAAACAACACCGCGAGCAGTCCATAGAGCTCCACCAGCCCCTTGGGCAGGGGGTGCAGTTGGCGATGCTGCGATTGGCGGTGGCGCGACGGTGGCTCGGTCACAGCAGCTGGAGGCTGGGTTGGGGGCGCCGGTCCAGGGTCTGGGGCGCGGTGTTCTCGCGCCACTGGAGCGGTGGCTCTGGACGCGGATTCAACCGCACGCTCCAGAACACAAGCGCAAAGCACAGGCCCAGGGTGATCAGGAGTCCCAGGATCACCACCCGATCCGGCAACGGGTTCATGGCTCCAGCCCTCTCACACCTGCTCCGTGCGCAGGCATTCCAGCCGCCGAGACTGCTGCTCCATGGTCAGCACATCCCCCTTGAGCACCAGGGTCATCTGGTCGTTGCGGTAGCGGATGCCGGGCAGGTCGGAAGCCTCGCGGAACAGGGTTGAGCGGAAACGGCCGGCGATCAGGGAGGCCTGGGCGTCGTTGCGCTCCAAGGTGACCCGACGGGCATTGGGGCAGAGGAACTGCTCGGTGATGCCGTAGTCCTCCCACCACGGGGAGCCCATGGAGATCAGGCTGAGCGCCAGCAGCGACAGGGGGAACGACACGGGCAGCAGCGGCCTCTCTTAGGTCAAGCGAATGGGGGAATTGTCCCCCCGAAGCACGCAATGGGCCACCGACCAGTCATAGGCATCCCACACTCGGGCATCGAGTTTGTAGGCGGCGCCGGGGAACTGGCCCAACCGTTGGCCGCTGGGCTGGGCGGAGCAATAGGGCCGGCTGCCCGGTTTGGCCAGGTATTGCTGGTGATAGGGCTCTGCAAACCAGAAGGTCTGCTGGCTGCGCAGCTCAGTGGTGATCGGCCCGTAGCCAGCGCCGCTCAACAGGGCCTGGTAGGCGTCGCGGCTGGCTTCGGCCTGGGCTATCAAGCCCGAATCGTTGACGTAAATCACGGAGCGGTACTGGCTACCGCGATCGTTGCCCTGGCGATCTCCCTGGGTGGGGTCGTGGCATTCCCAGAAGAGTTTCAGCAGGTCGCTGAAATCAATCTGAGCGCTGTCCCACACCACCCGCACCACCTCGCTGTGGCCGGTGCGTCCGGAGCACACCTGGTCGTAGCTGGGTTGCTGGATCGTGCCGCCCGCGTAGCCCACCGCTGTGGTCACCACCCCAGGCAGGCGCCAGAACCCCTTTTCAGCACCCCAGAAGCAGCCGCAGCCGAACACGGCTTCGGCTTGACCCGGCTCGGGGGCCGCCTCGATCGGAGTGCCCAGCACCACATGCGGAGACTGGGTCTGGGGAGCGGTCTGAAACAGCCCGAACACGCTCGATCGTGCAATGAAAGACGAGCCTAGGCAGCCCCTTTCGAGCCTGCGTCGGCCTCCAGGGCGATGTGGTTGAGCAGGGTGGTGGTAAACGCGAACAGCAGGAAGGGCAACGAGAGGACCAGGATCAATCCCACCCCCACCAGGGCGAAGATCGGCTTGCTGGCTCCCATCAGCGCCAGGCCCGCAGCCAGGCTGGCAAAGATCACCAGCATCCAGATCAGGATCTGGCCGTAGATGTCGCCGAAGGTGAGGGTGCAGCGCAGCCGATACGACAAGCCGGTCAGTCGGGTTGCGGGCGACGGTGCGGGCTCCATGACTCCGGACGCGATTGGCGATCTCTTCTAGGTAAGCCGCGGCGGGCCGGGTTGTCTGGAGAGGGCAACAAGTGTTGAGATCAGCCCGCAGCTTTCAGCTGCAACGGTTAACCCGCAGCCCTGAGCTGCTCGGTGGCCTGTTCCCGATCCCACAGCCGCCGGTAGGTGCCGCCCTGGGCGAGCAGCTCGCTGTGGTGGCCCTGCTGCACCAGCCGCCCCTCCTCCATCACCAGCACCCGATCACAGGCGGCGGCGGCCGAGAGTTGGTGGCTGATCATCAAAATCGTGCGGGTCTGCCGTTGACGCGACTGTTCCTCGCGGACGCTGCGCAGGATTTCGGCGGCTGTCGTGTTGTCAACACTGGCGAGGGCATCGTCCAGCACCATCAGGGGCGTCTGAACCAACAGGGCTCGTCCCAGGGCCGTGCGCTGGCGCTGGCCGCCGCTGAGGGTGATGCCCCGTTCCCCCACCAGGGTGTTGTAGCCATCGGGGAAGCCCTTGATATCGCCCTCCAGCCGGGCCTGGCGGGCTGCCGCCTGAACGCGCTCCAGGGGCGCTTCGGGCTCGCCGTAGCGCAGGTTGTCGGCAAGGGTGGCGGTGAATAGGTAGCCCTCCTGGGGCACCAGGCCGACTTGGGCTCGCAGAGCCTCGAGATCCAGGGCGGTGATGTCGACCCCATCGAGCCAGAGTTGGCCGGGCTCCAACTTCACCATGCGTCCCAGTGCTCGGGCCAGGGTGGTTTTGCCGCAGCCCACGGGCCCCACCACCGCCACCAGTTCGCCGGGATGGAGCACAAAGCTGACGTCCACCAGCGCTGGTCGCGGAGCACCGGGGTAGCGCACGGTGAGACCGCGGGCTTCGATTGCGCCCCGGCTGGGTTGGGTTGGCGGTTGGGGTGATCGAGGCGACACGATCAGGGGGCGCCGGCGCAGCAGGTCTTCCACCCGCTCCAGGCTGACCTGGCCTGTCTGGAAGGTGTTGAGGGTGAAGCCCAGCAGTGCCGTGGGAAACACCAGTCGCTCCACAAACAGGATCAGGGCGACGAGGTCGCCGATCGTCAAGCGGCCACTTTCGAGTTGGCCGCTGCCCAGGGCCAGCAGCAGCAGCAGGCTGATCGAGGAGATGCCCTCCAACAGCGGAAACAGCGTGCTGCGGGTGCGGGCTAGTCCCAGGGCTGCATCCCGGTACATCCGGTTGCGTCCGGCGAAGGCGGCCTGCTCGGTGCTCTCCTGGCCGTAGATCTTGATGGCGCTGATGCCGGAGAGGTCTTCCTGGATCAGATCGCTCAGGGAGGCCAGCGCTTCCTGTTGGCGTCGCTGCTGGCGCATCATTCGCCCTCCGAACAGGCGCACCACCATCAGCATCAGGGGGTAGAGCCCCACCGCCGCCAGGCTCAGCCACGGGTCGATGGCCAGCATCGCCGGCAAGGTGAGCGCATAGGCCAACACCGTGTTGGTGAGGCTGAGTACGGCGAAGCCCAGCAGACGCCGCACGTTTTCCACGTCGCTGGTGGCCCGGCTGATCACCTCGCCGCTGCCGGTGGTTTGCACCCAGCCGGGCTCTTGCCGCAACAAATGATCAAAGATCTGCTGCTTGAGGTCGGCTTCCACCTGCCGGCCCACGCCAAACACCAGCATGCGCGAGTAGAGCCGCACCGCGCCCATCACCGTTGCCAGGGCGACGATCAGAGCCGCTTGCGCCAGCACGTCCTGGAGGGCAAAGCCGTCCTGCAGGTCGTCGATCACCCGCCGCACCAACAGCGGTATCGAGACGCTCAGCAGGTTCACCACCACCAGGGCGACCATGCCCTGGAGCACCACCTTGCGGTGGGGCCGGAGGTAGCGGCCAATCAGATCCAGCCGGATGGCTCCCATCGGGGCCGGGTGCACAGGTGGCCCCAACCTAGGGACGCGCTTTTCCGGCAGGCTGGACACCTGAATGGGGCAGCGCCATGGCTTCCGGTAACCCGGCTTCCGGCAACAAAGCTTCCGGTAACAACGACCAGTGCCATCCCCTCTATGCCACCGATCGGGACGTGGTGGATCGTCTGCTGGCGGCCGAGGTGCCGGCCGACGATCACCTCGTGGATGCGGCGCGTCTACTCATGCGCTACGAGGGTTTTCCTGGCGCCCATGACCTCAGCGCCGACCTGGCCAAGACGCTGCGACTCTGGGGCCTGAGCCGGGAGGAGCTGCATCGCCGCACCCGCGCCATCTGGGAGGCGGGCTTTCGACCGGCGCCGGCGGCCAGTGAGGCGGTGGGATCCAGTTTTGATACCGCCGATCAGGAGCAGGGCTGAACAACGTTGCTCGGGGGCATCGCCAATTTCCCCCTCTTCGGGTGATAGTGGAGGAGTCCCCATCACCCGGCCCGGCGTGCTTTGCACCCGGGCTTTTTTCTGCCTCCAGCTCTGGCTTCAAGTCCGGCTCCTACGGACCCTTCCCTCCCCGATCCCCATGGCCCAAGCCCATCCCTGGCCCGCTCTCCTGGAGCAACTGCTGCAGGGAGAACCGCTCTCGACAGAGCAGGCCACGGCGCTCATGCATGGCTGGCTGGCTCAGCAGATTGACCCCGTGCTCACCGGCGGCTTGCTGGTGGCTCTGCGGGCCAAGGGGGTGACGGGTGGCGAGCTGGCGGCCATGGCTGCGGTGCTGCGGCAGGCCTGTCCGATGCCAGCTGCCCGCCCGTCCTTCGCCCTGGTGGACACCTGCGGCACCGGGGGCGACGGCGCCGACAGCTTCAACATTTCCACCGCCGTGGCCTTTGTGGCGGCTGCCTGCGGTGCGCCAGTGGCCAAGCACGGCAACCGCAGCGCCAGCGGCCGGGTGGGCTCGGCCGATGTTTTGGAAGCTCTGGGCCTGCATCTGCAGGCGCCACCGGAGCAGGTGATCGGCGCCCTGGCCGATGCAGGGCTCACGTTCCTGTTTGCGCCGGGCTGGCATCCGGCCCTCGTCGGCCTGGCCCCCCTGCGTCGCACCCTTGGGGTGCGCACTGTGTTCAACCTGCTCGGGCCGCTGGTCAATCCCCTGCGGCCCGAGGCCCAGGTGTTGGGGGTGGCCCGGCCGGAGTTGCTCGATCCCATGGCCGAGGCCCTGGCCCAGCTGGGCCTGCGGCGCGCGGTGGTGGTGCACGGCCACGGTGGCCTGGATGAGGCGTCCCTCGCCGGCGTCAATGCCCTGCGGCTGGTCGAGAATGGCGCGGTGCAGGCCGATGAACTCGACCCCGAGCAGTTGGGCCTGGCTCGAGCGCCGCTGGCGGCTTTGGCTGGCGGCGACCTCGCCACCAATCGCACCATCCTTGAAGCGGTGCTCCAGGGCCGGGGCACCCAGCCCCAACAGGATGTGGTGGCGTTGAACACGGCCTTGGTGCTGTGGGCCGCTGGCCGGGCCGATAGCGTGGCGGAGGGACTCCAGCAGGCCCAGCAGGCCCTGGCGGCTGGCGGCGGCTGGCAGGCCCTGGAGCGGCTGCGCGCCGCCCTCCCCGCCCCCGCTGCGGGATGATCGAACCATCTGCGTTGAACCCGTGAGCGAGCCTGCTGCCACTGCCCTGCTGGTGCTGGCCGATGGCACGGTCCTGCGGGGCGAAGCCTTTGGTGCCCGCGGCACGGCCATCGGTGAAGTGGTGTTCAACACCGGCATGACCGGTTATCAGGAAGTGATGACCGACCCGAGTTACTCCGGGCAGCTGGTCACCTTCACCTATCCCGAGCTTGGCAACACCGGCGTCAATGCCGACGACCAGGAAGCCGATCGGCCCCATGTGCGTGGCGTCATTGCCCGCCAGCTGGCACCACGCGCCAGCAATTGGCGTTCCGAAGGAGATCTGGAAGCATGGCTGAGCCGGCACGGCGTGGTCGGCATCCGTGCCGTCGACACCCGCGCCCTGGTGCGCCATCTGCGAGAAGGGGGTGCCATCAACGGGGCCATCAGCAGCGATGGCACCGCCCCGGGGGCCTTGCTGGAGCAGGTGCGCTCAGCCCCCTCCATGCAGGGCCTCAACCTGGCGGCCCAGGTGTCGACCCCAGAGCCCTATCAGTGGGATCGCTCCTGTGGCGCCGCCTTTGACGCCCGGCTGCAGCAGCGCCCCGATCGCCCCTACCGCGTGGTGGCGATCGATTTCGGCATCAAACGGGCCATCCTCGAGCGCTTGGTGGCCCATGGCTGTGGGGTCTCCGTGTTACCCGCTGACGCCAGCCTCGAGCAGGTGCTCAGCCACCAGCCGGAGGGGGTGTTCCTCTCCAATGGACCTGGCGATCCGGCCGCCGTCGCCACTGGCATTGCGCTGGCCAAGGGGTTGATTGCCCAGCCCAACCTGCCTCTGTTCGGGATCTGTCTGGGTCACCAGATCCTGGGGCTGGCCCTGGGGGGCAGCACCTTCAAGTTGGGCTACGGCCACCGCGGCCTCAACCATCCCTGCGGCAGCACCGGCCAGGTCGAGATCACCAGCCAAAACCATGGCTTCGCTCTGGATTCGGATTCCCTTCCCGCCGAGCGGGTGCGCGTGACCCATCACAACTTCAACGACCAGACGGTGGCGGCCTTGGAGATGTGCTCTCAGCCTGTGTTCGGCGTCCAGTACCACCCAGAGGCCAGCCCCGGTCCCCACGACGCCGACCACCATTTCGCTCGTTTTGCCACCCTGATGGCCGAGCGCCGCTGAAGCCTGTCGCAGTTTTGTTGCGACTGCTGCAGCGACAAATTTGCTCCCTACACTTCGCCCCAGAACGGATCGGGGGCTGGAGCCATCAACGACCTGCAGCGATTGACGGTGTCCCTTCGAGGGGGCTTCGAGCAGCAGGCCCACTGCCAGCTGTTCCGCTTCACCGGCCAGCTTGACGCCTATTCCGACAAGCAGTTCGGCGAGTTTGTGGCCTCCCATCGAGGCACCGGCCAGTCCTTGGTGATTGATCTGAGCCACATCGACTTCATCGACTCCTCCGGACTGGGGGCGCTCGTGCAACTTGCCAAGCAGTGCAACGCCGACCGGCAACAGTTTCTGGTGGTGGGTAACGCCCGGGTGGTGCAGACCGTGAAGCTGGTGCGCCTGGAAGAGTTTTTGCATCTCCAGCCCGATCTCGACACCGCCCTTGGCACCCTCGCGGCCTGAGCAGGGCAGCCCTGACCCATCGGACAGCACGGGGTCGGACAGCACGGGTTGGTTGGCAGGGCTGACGCCCCAGCCCCCCGGTGCCGAGCTCGGCCCCCTGCAGCTGGCCTGGCTGGGGGATGCGGTGTGGGAGTTGCACCATCGCCTGCAGCGCTGTCGTCGCCCTGCCCGCTCCCAGACCCTGCATCAGCAGGTGGTGCAGGTGGTGCGCGCCGATGCCCAGGCCCAGGCACTGGAGTGTCTTGATTCCCTGCTCAGCGAGGCCGAGCGCGATCTGGTGCGGCGCGGCCGCAACCGGGCCGGTCGGGGGCCGCGCCGGGGGGATGCGGCGGCCTATGGACAGGCCACGGGTTTTGAGACGCTGCTGGGCTGGCTGTTTCTTCACAACCCTCCCCGGTTGGTCGAGCTGCTAGATCACTTGAAGGAGAACGATCCATAACCTGCGGAAGACGCCATGAGCCCACGATTTGATCGCCGCCCCGAGAAGCGGACGGGGGGCGGGGCCCGCGGGGCTGGTCGCCCACCCCGTTTCAGCGGTCCTAAGCCGGAGTGGCGCCGCGATGGAGCTGGCGAGGGCCGGGAGGGAAGCCGCGATGCCCGGCGCGACCCAGGCGGGCCTGCCCCTCGTGGTGCTTCGCGCTATCAGCCCCGCCGCGACGGCGGCGCCGAGCGCCCCAGCAGCCGAGGTGAACGCCGCCCCTTTGAGCGTCGCAATGACAGCGACCGCCCCGCCTATGGGGAGCGCAGGCCGGATCGTTTCTCAGGGGATCGCGGTGCCGCCGATAGCAAGCCCTACGACCGCCGGCCTGGTGGCCGTTTTGAAGGTCGTCCCCAGGGTCGGCGCCCCGATGCAGCAGGACGCCCCGATGGTCGCCGTTTTGCAGGGCGCCGGCCCGATGGCCCCCGCTTCGAAGGACGCCGTGCTGACGGTGGGAGATTCGACAGCGCCAGATCTGAAGGTGGCAGATTTGAAGGTGGGCGCCCGTCGCCAGGACGCTTCTCGCCCAAGCCCCTGATTGTCGATGCCGACAGCCTCCCCCCCAGTGGCGATGCGGAGCGCCACAGCGTTGACCCCAGCACCGACCTGATCTGGGGACGCCATCCAGCCCAGGCAGCCCTTGAAAGTGGTCGTCCCATCCACCGCGTCTGGTGCACGCCGGAGATGCGGTTCAGCCCGAAATTTCTCCAGTTGCTGCGCGAGGCCAAAGCCTCCGGGGTGCTGGTGGAGGAGGTCACCTGGGCGCGCCTGGGGCAGATCACTGGTGGGGCCGTGCACCAGGGCATTGCCCTGCAGACCGCCGCTGCGGAAACCCTTGACCTGCCGACCCTGCTTGAGGGATGCGCCGGCATCGGCGAACCGCCGCTGCTGATGGCGGTGGATGGCCTCACCGATCCCCAGAACCTGGGGGCGATCGTCCGCAGCGCCGAGGCGCTCGGGGCCCATGGCCTGGTCTTGCCCCAGCGCCGCAGCGCCGGCCTCACCGGTTCGGTGGCCAAGGTGGCAGCCGGTGCACTGGAGCACCTGCCCGTGGCCCGGGTCGTCAATCTCAACCGCGCCCTCGACACCCTCAAACAGGAGGGTTATCGGGTGGTGGGCCTGGCCGCTGAGGGCACCGTCAGCTTGGAGGAGGCCGATCTGGAGGGACCCCTGGTCATCGTCACCGGATCGGAGGGCGATGGCCTCTCCATGCTCACCCGCCGCAATTGCGATCAGCTGGTGCGTATCCCACTGCGCGGTGCCACCCCCAGCCTCAATGCCTCCGTGGCCACCGCCCTGCTGCTTTATGAAGTGGCCCGTCGCGGCTGGATGAAGGGGTTGCGTGGCTCCCAGCCCGCACCGCGCCTGGTTCGCCCCCAGCTCCCCGCTCCAGCGGCGGAGCCCGCTGAGCTGGTCACTGAGCTGGTTGCTGAGCCTGAGGTCTCTCCCCTGGCACTGGAGGAGGCTCCCCCCATCGCCGAGCTGGCTGCTGCTGAAGAGCTGCCTGTTGCGGCTTGGATGCCTCCTGAGGATGAGGCTCCCGTGGCGGATCCCGGCGTCAATGAGACCACCCTGGACCTCGGTCTGACCCCGGCAGGGCCCGCGGGTTTCAACGGGGACATTCAGCTGTGATGCGCCCAATCCCTTCCGGTCCCAATGGCGGGCAGAATGGACGCAGTCATGCCCCTGCTCCATGAATCCCCTGCTGTGGCCCGTGCGCAGCTGCGCCAATGGTCTGGGCCTAGCTTGGTGGGCGCGGGTGGAAACCCGTTCACCGGACGCGGTCTACTGGTTTGGGCCGTTTGTGCGTCGTGGCACCCTTGAGGCCCACTTGCCAGCCTTCCTCGCCGATCTGCAGGCTGAATCGCCCGGATCCCTGGAGCATCAGCTGCTGCGCACCCGCCGGGGTGAGCCCCTCACCGAAGTGGGTTGATCGGGGTCAGCTGATAGCGTCCAGACCAGCTAGCAAGTAGGTGAATGGGGATCGCCGGATCGCGGGAGCAGGGGATCGCCGCCTGGCGTGAGCAACTGCGCAAGGGCGACATCTCGGCCCGGGAACTCACCGATCACCATCTGGCTCGGATCGCGGCGGTCGATTCCACCGTGCACGCCTATTTGGACGTCACCGCGGAGCGGGCCCGGGCCGATGCCGATCGCATCGATACCCTCCGGGCCGCCGGTGAAGAGCTACCCCCGCTAGCGGGGATTCCGTTGGCGATCAAGGACAACCTCTGCACCAAAGGGGTCGCCACCACCTGCTCCAGCCGCATGCTGGAGCACTTTGTGCCCCCCTATGAGAGCACCGTCACCGAGCGCCTCTGGCAGGCCGGTGGCGTGCTGCTGGGCAAAACCAACCTCGACGAGTTCGCCATGGGCAGCTCGACGGAGACCTCAGCCTTTGGCCCCAGCCGCAACCCCTGGAATCCGGAGAAGGTGCCCGGCGGCAGCTCCGGCGGCAGTGCGGCGGCGGTTGCCGCCGGTGAGTGCATGGCCTCCCTCGGCTCCGACACCGGCGGTTCGATCCGCCAGCCGGCTGCCTTCTGCGGGGTGGTCGGGCTCAAGCCCACCTATGGCCGCGTCAGCCGCTACGGCCTGGTGGCCTTCGCCAGCTCCCTCGACCAGATCGGCCCCTTCACCACCTCGGTGGCTGATGCTGCCGAGCTGCTGCAGGTGATCGCCGGTGCCGACCCCCGCGATTCCACCTGCCTCAACGCCCCCGTGCCCAATTACGTCGAGACCCTGCAGCAGCCGGTGGCCGGGCTGAGGGTGGGCCTGGTGCGCGAGTGCTTTGAAGCGGAGGGCCTCGATCCCCAGGTGAAGGCGTCTGTGCTCGCCGCTGCCGCCCAGCTGGAGGCCCTGGGCTGTGAGTTGGTCGATGTGAGCTGCCCCCGCTTCAACGACGGCATCGCCACCTATTACGTGATTGCGCCATCGGAGGCTTCGGCCAACCTGGCTCGCTACGACGGCGTGAAGTACGGCTACCGCGCGGCCGATGCGGCCAGCCTGGCGGAGATGACGGCGCGCAGCCGGGCCGAGGGGTTCGGCGATGAGGTGCAGCGCCGCATCCTGATCGGCACCTACGCCCTCTCGGCCGGCTACGTGGATGCCTACTACAAAAAGGCCCAGCAGGTGCGCACCTTGATCCGTCGCGACTTTGACCGGGCCTTCGAGGCGGTGGATGTGTTGCTCACCCCCACCTCCCCCACCACGGCCTTCGGCTTTGGCGCCCACAGCGACGACCCCCTGGCCATGTACCTGGCCGACCTGCTCACCATCCCCGCCAACATGGCCGGCCTGCCGGCGATCAATGTCCCCTGCGGCTTCGATCTCCAGGGCTTGCCAATCGGCTTGCAACTGATCACCGGTGTGCTCGAAGAGCCGCGGCTGTTGCAGGTGGCCCACCACTACGAGCAAGCCGCACGGGTGATGCAGAGCCGCCCCGTGGCTGATCTGGTGCCCTAGCGGCACTCCAGATCTGGTGCCGGTAGCCCAGGGCGCTCCAAATACCACGCTGGATCTTGCGTAGTCGCCTAACTTGGGTTTGCACCTGGTGCCCGCCGGCCGCTTCTGCCCTTGGCTTTCGTTCCGCTCCACAACCACAGCGACTACAGCCTCCTTGACGGGGCGAGTCAGTTGCCGGCGATGGTGGAGCGGGCGGTCGAGCTCGGCATGCCCGCCCTGGCCCTCACCGACCACGGCGTCATGTATGGCGCCATCGAGCTGCTGAAGCTCTGCACCAAGGCGGGGATCAAGCCGATCATCGGCAACGAGATGTATGTCATCAATGGCTCCATTGATGACCCCCAGCAGAAAAAGGAGAAGCGCTACCACCTGGTGGTATTGGCCAAGAACGCGGTGGGCTACCGCAACCTGGTGAAGCTCACCAGCATCAGCCACCTGCGCGGCATGCGCGGCCGGGGCATCTTTTCCCGTGCCTGCATCGACAAGCAGTTGCTGGCCCAGCACAGCGAAGGGTTGATTGTGGCCACCGCCTGCCTGGGCGGCGAGATTCCCCAGGCGATCCTGCGGGGCCGCCCCGAGGTGGCCCGCGACGTGGCCCGCTGGTATCAGCAGACCTTCGGCGACGACTTCTACCTGGAGATCCAGGACCATGGCGGCATCGAAGACCGCATCGTCAACACCGAGATCGCTCGCATCGGCGCGGAGCTGGGCATTGAGCTGATTGCCACCAACGACGCCCACTACCTCAGCGCCAACGACGTGGAAGCCCACGACGCGCTGCTGTGCGTGCTCACCGGAAAGCTGATCAGCGACGAAAAGCGCCTGCGCTACACGGGCACCGAATACATCAAAGGCGAGGCCGAGATGCTCGCCCTCTTCGGCGATCACCTGCCGCCAGCGGTGGTGGAGCAGGCTGTCGCCAACACCGCCAAGGTGGCCGAGAAGGTGGAGGCCTACGACATCCTGGGCCGCTACCAGATGCCGCGGTTCCCCATTCCTGAGGGTCATACACCGGTGAGTTATCTCACCGCGGTGGCCGAGCAGGGCCTGCGGGATCGTCTGCATCTGGAGAGCGATGCGGCGTTTGAGCCGGAGTACGGCGAGCGGTTGGCGTTCGAGCTGCAGGTGATGGAGCAGATGGGCTTTCCCACCTACTTCCTGGTGGTGTGGGATTACATCCGCTTCGCCCGTGACAACGGCATCCCGGTGGGGCCAGGTCGGGGCTCGGCGGCCGGATCCCTGGTGGCCTATGCCCTGGGCATCACCAACATCGATCCGGTCACCAATGGCCTGCTGTTCGAGCGCTTCCTCAACCCGGAGCGCAAGTCGATGCCGGATATTGACACCGACTTCTGCATCGAGCGCCGTGGTGAGGTGATCGATTACGTCACCCAGCGCTATGGCGAAGCAAAGGTGGCCCAGATCATCACCTTCAACCGCATGACCTCCAAGGCCGTGCTTAAAGATGTGGCGCGGGTGCTCGATATTCCCTACGGCGATGCCGATCGGCTGGCCAAGTTGATTCCTGTGGTGCGGGGCAAGCCCGCCAAGCTCAATGAGATGATCGGCGCTGAATCGCCGGCACCGGAATTCCGGGAGAAATACGAGAAGGATCCTCAGGTGAATCGTTGGGTCGACATGGCCATGCGGATCGAGGGCACCAACAAGACCTTCGGGGTGCATGCGGCTGGCGTGGTGATTGCCGCAGATCCGCTCGATGAGCTGGTGCCGCTGCAGCGCAACAACGACGGCCAGGTGATTACCCAGTACTTCATGGAAGACGTGGAGTCGATGGGCCTGTTGAAGATGGACTTCCTCGGGCTCAAAAACCTCACGATGATTGACAAGACTATTGATCTGGTTGAGCAGAGCAGTGGCGTGAAGGTGGATCCCGACGACCTGCCTCTCAACGACGAAGGGACCTACGCCCTGCTGGCCCGGGGCGATCTCGAAGGCATCTTCCAGCTTGAATCGAGTGGCATGCGCCAGATCGTGCGCGATCTCAAGCCCTCATCCCTGGAGGACATTTCCTCGATTCTAGCCCTCTATCGACCGGGTCCGCTCGATGCAGGACTGATCCCCAAGTTCATCAACCGCAAACACGGTCGCGAAGCGATCGATGTGGCCCATGAAAAGCTAGAGCCCATCCTGAAGGAGACCTACGGGATCATGGTCTACCAGGAGCAGATCATGAAGATCGCCCAGGACCTGGCCGGCTATTCCCTGGGGGAGGCCGACCTGCTGCGGCGGGCGATGGGTAAGAAGAAGAAAAGCGAAATGGAGAAACACCAGAGCATCTTCGTGAGTGGTGCCACCGAGCGGGGTGTTGATCCGAGGGTTGCGGAAGCCCTGTTTGAACAGATGGTGTTGTTCGCGGAATACTGCTTCAACAAGAGCCATTCCACCGCCTATGGGGCCGTTACCTATCAGACGGCCTATCTCAAGGCCCACTATCCAGTGGCCTACATGGCGGCGCTGCTTACTGTGAATGCCGGCGACAGCGCCAAGGTGCAGCGCTACATCGCCAACTGCAATGCCATGGGCATCGAGGTGATGCCGCCGGATGTGAATGCCTCCGGAATCGACTTCACACCAGTGGGCGATCGCATCCTGTTCGGCCTCTCGGCCGTGCGCAATCTGGGCGATGGGGCGATCCGTCAGTTGATCGAAGGTCGACGCAGCGATGGCCCCTATGAATCTCTCGCCGAGCTCTGCGATCGCATTCCCGGCCAGCAGCTCAACCGCCGAGCCATGGAGGCCTTGATTCACTCCGGTGCCCTCGATGCCCTCGAACCCAAGGCCAACCGGGCCCAGTTGATGGCGGATCTTGAACTGGTGATCGATTGGGCCAGCTCCCGCGCCAAGGATCGGGCCAGCGGTCAGGGCAATCTGTTTGACCTGTTCGGAGCCGCCGCGGGGGCCGATTCCACTGCGGCTGGCGTGGCCGATTTGAGTACGGCGCCCAAGGCTGCTCCAGTGCCGGACTATCCCCCCACCGAGAAACTGCGTCTGGAGAAGGAGCTGGTGGGCTTCTACCTTTCGGATCACCCCCTCAAGCAGTTGGCCCACCAGGTGAAACTGCTCTCACCGGTGGCCCTCGGCAGCCTGGAGGAGTTGGCCGATAAGGCCAAGGTGAGTGCTGTGGTGATGGTGTCTGAGTTGCGCCAGGTGACCACCCGCAAGGGCGATCGCATGGCCGTGCTGCTCCTTGAGGATCTGACCGGCAGCTGCGAGGCCGTCGTGTTTCCCAAGAGCTACGCCCGCCTGGCGGATCACTTGATGGTGGACGCCCGTCTGCTGGTGTGGGCGTCGGTTGACCGCCGCGATGATCGCGTGCAGCTGATTGTCGACGACTGCCGCTCCATCGACGATCTTCAGCTGCTGATGGTCGATCTGCCGGCCGAACAGGCTGCCGACATCGCCATCCAGCACCGACTACGGGAATGCCTGCACCGCCATAAGCCCCCCCAGGAGGAGGCCGGACTGCGGGTGCCGGTGGTGGCCTTGGTGCACCAGGCGGATCAGACCCGCTTCGTGCGACTCGGGCCCCAGTTTTGTGTGGGCGACGTGGGAGCCGCCCTCGACACGCTGACCGCCGCCGACTTCAGCGCCCGGGTCAGCTCACCCATCCTTGCGGCCTGAGCTGGGCGGCGGTTGAGCATTGGCTCCTGTGCGCATGCTCCGAATTGAGCTGCGCAGGCGGCTGATGTTCACTCCGATCTGCTCGGTCCCCAACAGGCTGCCCGGCTGGTCTTCCCAGCTGGCTGACAGCACCCCAAAGCTCAGGCCGAGCAAGCCCAGAAAAAAACAAGCCCCCGATGCCGCCAAGGTGGCACCAGGGGGAATGTCGGCGATCTCTCGGCTCACCAGCAAGTAGCTGCCGACAAACACGCCCATTCCCATCAGGGTGGGGATGCCGGTGCCGATGGCGATGCGCCGGGCCATGCGGTTGGCCACCGCATCGGGAATCACCTGCTGGCCAGCGGGTTGACGTGAGCCTTTGCCGGCTGGAACTCGGCGTTGAATTCCTTTGCCGGCCATGGACGCGCTCCGTTCAGCCGCGGATGCCGAGCTTGGCGATCAGGGCGCTGTAGCGCTCCTTGCTGATGCCGTTGAGGTAACCGAGCAGCCGCTTGCGGCGGCCGATCATCTTGAGCAGACCCTGGCGCGAGGAGAAGTCGTGCTTGTTCTTCTGGAGATGGCCGGTCAGCTGGCTGATCCGCTCACTGAGCATGGCCACCTGCACTTCCACCGAACCGGTGTCAGTGCCATGGGTCTGGTGACCGTTGATCAGTTCCTGCTTTTTGGTGGTGGTGAGCGGCATGGGCTGGGGAGTGAAGCGCAGGCTGGGCCCGGGTTGGGGACCTACGGTGCAAGCGACCACCATACCGCCCAGGGGTCTGGGTAGCTGTCGGTCAGGCCACCTGGCGGGACAGCCAGCGCAGGCATTCGCGGATCCAATCTTCCGGCCCAGCCTCTTCTCCGAGCCCGCCTGCGGCCACGGCCCGCAGGGCTCGGTGAATCTCCAGGGCCTCGTAGCCCAGGGCCGCCAGGGTGAGCTGCACCTCATCCCGACCGGCGGCGGGCAGCAGGGGGCCCTCCGCCAGGGGATCACTGTCGTCCTGCCCCTCCAGCTGCCCCAGGAACCGCTGCTGCAGCCGGGTGCGCAGTTCCACCGCCAGCCGTTCTGCGGTGCGCTTGCCCACTCCTGGGGCCTGGCAGAGCCGGCGCAGATCGGCCTGCACGATCGCCTGCACCAGCTCGCTGGGATCCATCACGCCGAGTAGCCCCAGGCCCATCTGGGGACCCACACCACTCACGGCAACCAGTTCCCGGAACAGATCCCGCTCGTGGCGTTCGCCGAAGCCGTAGAGGATCCAGGCGTCGTCGCGGATGGCGTGGTGGATGTGCAGGCTCACGGCGCTGCCCTCCGCCGGCAGCTGCTGCCATTGCCGTTGGCTCACCTGAACGTCGTAGCCCACCCCCTGACACACCAGCATCAGGCCGAAGCGTTTGTCCTGCTGCCAGGGATGGGTGAGTTGCCCTTGCAGCCAGCCGATCATGGGAGCAGTGAAAGGTCCCCCATCGTGCCCGCCCTGCCCAGCCGTGCCCAGGCCTCGCCCGCGATTCGATCCCGGTGGCAGTCCCGCCGGCTGCTCGGTTGGTTGTTGCCGATGGTGCTGGTGGTCTGCACCGCGCTGACCGGTTGCAGTGGTGTCGCTCAGCCACCGCGCTCGGTGTTGTTGCAGGCCCTGGAGTTGCAGATCCAGCTCACCCAGGGGGCCATCGCTGAGGCCCTCGCCCTCGAGGCCGGCGGCACCCCTGAGGTGAGCCGGGTGCGGGTGTCTGAACAGGAGTCGGTGCGGATCGGCGACGCCAAGGGCCTGCGGGTGCTGGGTCAGTTCGACTGGCGCCTGGCCGGCGATCCGATTCGGGTCGACAGCCCCTTTGAGCTCTATCTGCAGCGTGGGGAACGGGGCGAGAGCTGGCGTCTGGCCAGGCCCAGCGGCCTCGCTGCCGATGGCGCTGCAGGGGACGATGCCAACGTGCAGGCCTGGATCACCGACCCCCTGCCGCTGAAGGGCTGATCAGGCTTCAGGACCCCTTTCATTCGTCATCCGCAGAGCTTCACGACCCGCACCGCATCCCGAACCCCTACGCGAACCGCATGGAGACCCCCGCCCCGCCCTGGCTGCCTGAGTCTGTTGCCCGCACCTATCCCGGCTGGGTGCAGCGCAAGGCCGTCACCCTGTGCAAGCGGGATCAGAAGCGCGGCGGGAGCGGCAATGTGCAGGACTACCGCCTGGCCATTCACAACGCCGTGGTGGCCTCGGCCGGCCTGGACCACTGGACCGGCGAGCCGCTCGACTGGCACCTGATCGGGAGCTACGACCCGAAGCAAGCCGATGCCGCTGGGGCTGAGCACAAGCGCCGATTCGCTCTACTGCCAACTCCCAGCCAACCCACAGGCAGCCCGGAGCCTGCGTTTGTGATCTGCGCCTGGCGCACCAACGATGCGCGCCACGACATGACGCCTGAGGAGCTCCTGGAGTTTTGCCGCCGGGTGGTGGCCCACGCCGAGCGGATCAGCGCACCCGCTGGCGGTGACTGAGGCTCACCAGGGTGGCGGCCAGCACCAGGGCCGCGCCAGCGATGGTCCAGGCGTCGATCGCTTCGCCGAACAGCAGCCAGCCCCAGCCCCCCGCAAATACCACCTGCACGTAGCTGATGGCTGTGGCCCGTGCCGCCGGCAGGGCCATCAGGCTGCGAGTCAGGTACACCTGGCCCAGCTGGGTGAACAGCCCCACGCCGAGGAGCCAGAGCACTTCCATCGGGCTGGGCAGCACCGGATGGAGCGCCACCAGCGGCAGGCTCAGGGGCAGGGCTACCAGGGGGAAGTAGAAGACGATCACCAGCGGGTGCTCGCTCTGGCCCAGGGAGCGCACACTCACGTAGGCCAGGGCCGTGAACAGGGCCCCGGCCACGGCGATCAGCACCGGTTGCCAGGCCAGGGCCATGCTGCCGCCGGGCTGGGCCACCAGCAGCACCCCAAGCCAGCCCAGGGCCATGGCGGCCACCACCCGCTTGCCGATGCGCTCGCCCAGCATCAGCCAGGCCAGCAGTGCCGTGAACGGTGGATAGAGGTACTGCAGCACCGTGGCTGAGGCCAGCGGCAAAGCGGCCAGGGCGGCATAGACGCAGAGCAGGGCGGCGGTGCCGATCGCTCCGCGCCAGATCAGCAACCACCTGCGCTTGCCCCAGGGGGGGATGCCAGCCCGGCGCAGCATCAACCAGCTCAGGGCCACACTCACAATGGTCCGGGCCAGCACCACCTCGGCGGCGGGAATGCGCCCGCCCACTTGCTTCACGCACACGCCCATCAGCGAAAAACTCAGGGCGCTGGCCACCATTCCGAGCATGGCCCGCCGGCCCCGGTCAGAATCGGTCATCGCTTCAGCGCCCACCGCCGCCCTCGATCGCTTTGAGCCTGCCGCGTCTCCACCCCCGCACGATCGAGGCCGTCAAGGAGCGGGCCGACATCGTCGATGTGGTGGGCGAGCACGTGGTGCTCAAAAAGAAGGGGCGGGAATACGTCGGCATCTGTCCCTTCCACGACGACACATCGCCGTCGATGACGGTGTCCCCGGCCAAGCAGTTCTACTACTGCTTCTCCTGCGGGGCCGGCGGCAATGCCATCAAGTTTCTGATGGAGCATCAGCGCCAGAGCTTCAGCGATGTGGTGCTGGAGCTGGCGCGCAAATATCAGCTGCCGATCGAAACCCTCGACGGCCCCCAGCAGGAGCGCCTGCGCAAGCAGCTCTCCCGTCGCGAGCAGCTGCACCGGGTGCTCACCCTGGCGGCGGGTTGGTTTCGCAGCCAGCTGCGCGCCCCCGAGGGCGCAGCGGCTCTGGCCTACCTGCGCGACAGCCGCGGCCTGAGTGAAGCCACCCTGGAGGCCTTTGAGCTCGGCTACGCCCCCGACCGCTGGGACGGCCTGCTCAGCCACCTGCAGCAGGTGGAGGGCTTGGGTCCGGAGCTGCTGGAGGCGGCTGGCCTGGTGGTGCCCCGCAAGGGGGCTCTTTCACAGGACAGCCGTGGTTTTTACGACCGCTTCCGCCACCGGGTGATGGTGCCGATCAAGGACCGCCAGGGGCGGGTGATCGGCTTTGGTGGCCGCAGCCTCGATGGTGGCGAGCCGAAATACCTCAACTCCCCGGAAACGGAGGTGTTCGAGAAGGGCAAGCATCTGTTTGGCCTCGACAAGGCCAGCAACGCCATCCGCAAGGACGACCGGGCGGTGGTGGTGGAGGGCTATTTCGATGTGATCGCCCTGCATGCCGCCGGCATCACCAATGCCGTGGCGGCCCTGGGCACGGCCCTGAGCAGCCAGCAGATCACCCAGCTGTGCCGCTGCTGCGAAAGCCGCCGGCTGATCCTCAATTTCGACAGCGACGGTGCGGGTGTGCGCGCCGCCCAGCGGGCCATCGGCGAGGTGGAGCAGCTGGCGCTGCAGGGGCAGCTGGAGCTGCGGGTGCTGCACCTGCCCGCCGGCAAGGATCCCGATGAATTCCTCAAGGGCCAGGGGGCTGGCGAGTACCGCTCGCTGCTGGATCAGGCTCCCCTGTGGCTCGACTGGCAGATCGAGCAGGTGCTGGAGGGGCGGGACCTAGCCCGCCCCGACCAGTTCCAGCTTGCGGTCACGGCCCTGGTGGCGTTGCTGGGCAAGCTGCCCCAGAGCGCCGTGCGCAGCCACTACCTGCAGCGGGTGGCCGAGCGGCTCAGCGGCGGCCAGGCGCGTCTGGCGATCCAGCTGGAGGACGACCTGCGTCAGCAAGTGAAGGGCCAGCGCTGGCACGGCCGCTCCCAGAAGTGGGAACAGCCCGGCGAGGCGGGCCTGCGGGAACGGGCCGAGGCGGAGCTATTGCGGCTCTATCTGCACTGCCCCAGCCACCGCGCTGCCATCCGGGTGGAGCTGCGCCAGCGGGAGCTCGACGATTTCGCCCTGCAACACCACCGCCTGCTGTGGGCGGCGATCAGCGCCCTTGAGGAAGACAACCTGGGGGTCGGGCGGCTGGAGGCGATCAACCGCGGCAGCGATCCCGGCCACGACCTTGGCGATCTCGACCTGCCCCGGTTGCTGGGTGATCAGCTGGTGGTGGAGCAGAGCACCCTGCTCAGCCGCTTGACGCCCCTACTGGAGCCCAATGAGTTGCAGCGCATGGCCCTCAGCCAGCCGATGCTGCAGCTGCGCGGCGCCACGGCTGCTCTGGAGCGCCAGAAGAGCGTCAAGCGCTGCCGGCACCTCCTGGATGCCTGGAGCACCCAGCGCCTCGAAACCCTGGAGCGCTGCATCGCCCGGCTGCTGGATGAGGAGCGGCAGGAGGCGCGAGCCGCCGCCTCTGGTCTGGCTCCGGTGAGCGACATGGAGGCGCGGATTGAAGCCCTGTTCACCGAGCTCAATGGCGATGCCCTTCGCTTCCAGGAGCTCTATTACAACGAGCGCAAACACCTGGAGCACCTCGATTCCCAGCGCCGCGCCGGCTACGGGGAGGTGATGGCCCAACCCGCGGCCTGATCCTCTGTGCGGCTGTGCTCACCAGGGCGTTTCATAGCCCGTTTCACAGCCCGTTCAACGGTTTGTGCAACACCTCTGAATTCCCCAAACCCATCCCGATCTTCTCGGCTTTGTTCTGATGTCCCCGTCTCTGATGCCGTCCCGCGTCGCCGTTGTCGGAGGGATCGGCCTGCTTGGCCTGGCTGCTGCTCTGTTGCCTTGCTCCCAACCAGTCCAGGCGCAGGCCCCGGCCCCGATCCAGGCCCAGAGCCAGGCTTGCCCCTGCAGCTGTGAGCAGCCCAGCGTGGGGCTGATCGGGCCTGATGGCCTGTGTCAGTGCCCCTGTGGGGCGGTGCCGATTCCCGGCATCAATGCCGAAACCCTGTCAGGCCCACCCAAGCCGCCCAAGGCCGGGGGACCGGCACCCACCTGGACCGTTGAACCCGGCTTCGAGGATGGCTTTGGTGGCCCCTTCTGGGGTGACTGGTGGTGAGCGGTGATCCAGCGCCACCCGATGGCGCTGTAGTGCCCGGATACGCTGGATTTCTCTGTGCACTGCCAATACCTGCGGCCATGGGGTTTTTCGAGGTGTTCTGGCAGGGCGAGGCCATCGGGGATGGTGGCGATCTCGAGGAAGCCCTCACCGCCTATCTCGCTGTGCAGCCTGAGGAGGGCAGCTGGGCTGAGGCCTGCGCGGAAGCGGAGGTGCAGCCCTGCATCCGGCGTTATGCCTCCTTCGAGGCCTACCTCGACAACGCCGACGAACTCGAGACGATCCCGGTGAGCGCCGCCATGATCGAAGCAGCCCTTGTGCCGCTCGCCTGAGCGCGGCCCTGCCAGACCCATCAACGGGCCTGCACCACCGGGATGGCGGCCAGCCGGGTGGTGGCGGCACCGGAGAGCTGCGAGCGCCGCATCCGCCAGGGCGTCTGCAGGCCGGCGGCGGCCCATTGCACGGTGCCGCTGCCGTAGTGGTGGTTGAGGCGATCGATGGTGGCCATCAGGGCTGAGCGGCGGTGCTGCTGCTCCAGGGGCAGCGGCACCAGCAGGTGGTGCTGCAGGATCTCCGCGCTCTGCAGGTTCTGCAGCACAACGCCAGCCTTCTGCAGGGGTTTGTGGGGTTTGAACAGCTGCTCAACCAGGGGCAGGGCCGCCTGCAGCAGCACGGCCGTGTCGCTGCTGGCCAGGGGCAGGGTCACCGTGGCGCTGTTGCTGTAGAAGCTGGTGCCATTGAAGGGGCTGCTGCGCACAAACACCGTGATGGCCGCGGCCCGTTGCCGTTGGCGCCGTAGCTTCTCCGCCGCCCGGCTCAGGTAGGTGGCGATCGCCTCCTGCAGCTCGGCCTGGGTGGTGATGGGCTGGCTGAAGCTGCGGCTGACGCAGGTTTCCCGCTTGGCGGCCGGCAGGGTATCCAGCGGCAGGCAGGCATGGCCGCGCAGCTCCTGCTGCAGGCGCACGCCCACCACACCGCAGCGGCGCCGCAGTTCGCCGCTGGGCATGTCCCGCAGGGCCCGGGCATGGTTGATGCCGCGCAGGCGACACCAGCGGGAGAGCTGGCGGCCGATGCCCCACACGTCTTCGATCGCGACCGCTTCGAGGTGGGGATCGGGATCACCGATGCCGCCGAAATCCCACACACCGTCGCTTCCGGGTGCCGTTTTGGCGAGGCGGTTGGCGAGCTTGGCCAGCACCTTGCTGGGGGCGATCCCCACCGCCACCGGCAGGCCCAGCTCGCAGAGCACGTGGTGGCGCAGTCGCCGGCCCCAGTCGTGCAGGTCGCCGTGGCCGGCGGGCCGGTGCAGCTGGCCGAAGGCCTCATCGATCGAATAGATCTCCAGCTGCTCGACCCACGGCTCCACGGTGGTCATCAGCCGCTGGCTCATGTCGGCGTAGAGGGCGTAGTTGGAGCTGCGCACCACCACACCCTGGCGTTCCAGTTCACGCCGCACCTGGAAGTAGGGCTGGCCCATGCGGATGCCGAGGGCCCGCGCTTCGGCACTGCGCGACACGATGCAGCCGTCGTTGTTGGACAGCACCACCAGCGGTCGGCCCAGCAGCGCGGGATCCATCACCGCTTCGCAGGAGGCGTAGAAGTTGTTGCCGTCGATCAGCACGATCGCCGGCCGGCCGGTGGCCTGAGAGCGGCAGGTCATGGTGCTTCAGCGATGGCCCGTGCCGGGCTCCAGGGTGCGGATGACGTGCACGGCCACCCCCCAGAGGTGGGGCTCAGCGCCGGGATCCAGCTCCAGCGGGGGATAGGCCGGATGGGCCGCCTCCAGCCGCAGCCGGCCCCGGTGGCAGACCAGCCGTTTGAGGGTGAAACCACCAGCGAGCCAGGCCACCACGATCTGGCCAGGTCGGGGCTCCAGTCCCCGATCCACGATCAGCAGGTCGCCGTGGGCGATGCCGGCACCCTGCATCGACTCGCCACTCACCCGCAGCAACACCGTGCTGGCACGGCAGCGGATCAGCTCGTCTTCAAGGCTGATGGCGGTGACGCTTGTGGGAGTGAGGCTGGTGGAAGTGAGGCTGGTGGGGGGAGCGGGGGGTGCCAACGGCGCGCCGCAAACCCAATCACGTTAGTTCAGGTGTACTGGCGCGGCGTCGGTCTAATCCTGCGGGCCGGCATCCTTGGAGCCGGTGAAGCGCCGATAGAGCCACAGGCCGCCACCGCCCCACAGCAGGGTCCACAGCACGAAAGTGGTGAGCGTGCCGAGCTGGCCCGTCTCGAGGGAATAGACGCCGGCCTGGATCAGCCCGGCATCGATCAGGGAACCGCCAATGCCCCAGCCCAGCACCCAGCTGAGCAAAAAGCCGATCGCCTGCAGATTGCCGGTCATGCCGGCGAGGTTAGGCGCTGGCTGAAGCGGCGGACGAACTGCGCCAGGGGCATCGGCCCGCAGCGGCGCTGCCAGCCCAGTCCTTCCGGGTAGCGGCGCCAGCAGGACAGCCGATTGCCGCGGTGGTCGAGACAGATCAGGTAGCGGTAGGTGGCAGTGGCGGCGGTGGACGGAGCCTCCGCGCTGGGCAGGGGCCGCAGCGGCTCAAACACGGCAGCAAGCTCCCGCCAGTTGCGGGGCGGCAGCCCGCTGGCCCGCAGCGGCGCGCCGAGCAGGCTGGCGAGGTGCTGGGGGAAGCCGGCATCGGGAAGCCACCAGTGGCCCTGGCGGGACCGGTGGGACTCGAGCAGGGAGATCACGGCGCCGCAGGCCATGGGCAGGGAAGGGAAGGTCCCTTCACCAGTGCCCGGCCTGTCTCACCCTCAGCTGTCAGACCGCAGCCAGTGCTGCTCCACCCGGTCGGCCAGGGCGAGGCAGCGATCCATCTCTTCCCAGAGCAGATCGCGCCGACTGCTGTGCACGGCGAAGGAGCGGTGATGCAGCTCCCGGGCCTGGTAGCGAAGGGCATCGCGGATGCGCTGCCAATCGTCGCGATGGAGCGTGTCGCTCAACACTGCTGCTGGGTTAGCCACTGCTGGGTCAGCCAATGGTGGGTCAGCCAATGGTGGCCATGTGGCGCATCAGGTCGATGCACTTGCAGCTGTAGCCCCACTCGTTGTCGTACCAGGCCACCACCTTCACGAAGGTGTCGCTCAGGGCGATGCCGGCCTTGGCATCAAACACCGAGGTGCAGCTCTCACCCAGGAAATCGGTGCTCACCACCTCGTCCTCGGTGTAGCCGAGGATGCCGGCCATGGGGCCTTCCGAGGCGGCCTTCATCGCCGCCTTGATCGCGTCGTAGCTGGCCGGCGTGGCCAGGTTCACGGTGAGGTCCACCACCGACACATCGGGGGTGGGCACGCGGAAGGCCATGCCGGTGAGCTTGCCGTTGAGCTCGGGGATCACGCGGCCCACAGCCTTGGCGGCACCGGTGGAGCTGGGGATGATGTTCTGGCCGGCACCGCGGCCGCCGCGCCAGTCCTTCACCGAGGGGCCGTCCACCGTTTTCTGGGTGGCGGTGGCGGCATGCACGGTGGTCATCAACCCGTTGACGATGCCGAAGTTGTCGTGCAGCACCTTCGCCACTGGAGCCAGGCAGTTGGTGGTGCAGCTGGCGTTGGACACGACGTCCTGGCCGGCGTAGCTGGTGTGGTTCACGCCCATCACAAACATGGGTGTGGCGTCCTGGGAGGGAGCGCTCATCACCACATGCTTGGCGCCGGCATTGATGTGGGCGCGGGCCGCTTCGTCGGTGAGAAAGAAGCCGGTGCTCTCCAGCACGTAGTCGGCACCCACGGCGCCCCAGTTGAGATTGTTCGGGTCGCGTTCGGCGGTGATGCGGATGGCCTTGCCGTTCACCACCAGCTGACCGTTCTCCACGCGCACCTCGCCCTGGAAGCGGCCATGGGTGGAGTCGTAGCGAAGCATGTAGGCCAGATACTCCACATCGATCAGGTCGTTGATGCCCACCACCTCCACGTCCGGCATGCTCACGGCTCGGCGGAGGGCCAGACGGCCGATGCGGCCAAACCCGTTAATGCCGATGCGGATGGTCATCGCGGCGCTCCTGAAACCCTGAATAGAAAGGCTCGAAGCCACCTTAGGGGCACTGATCAGGCTCCTTGCTGTCAGCCCAGGGCCTGCTGGAGAGCCGCCAGACCGAACACCAGGAAGAGGCCACCACTGAGCCGGTACAGGAGCCGCTCGTTGACGCGCTGGCCGATCCATTTGCCCGCCCCCACCGCCAGCCAGGTGACCAGAGCGTGACCCAGCAGCGTGCCGGCGAGTAGGCCGGTGAAGCTGAACACCTGGGCTGGTGCCGTGGCCATGAAGATCGTGGTGAATTGGGTGCGGTCACCCAGCTCGGCGACAAACACCAGCACGAAGGCTTCCCAGATCACCGCCCAGGCCGTGTTGACTGCCCGGCTGGTTTCGGCCGCATTGATCGCCTCCTCGGCTTCCACAGCTTCCTCCGAGGCCGCATCCGCCGCCATGCCCTGGGCATCGATCAGCAGCTTGAGGCCAAAGCCGAGAAACAGGGCGGCGGCCAGCCAGGGCACCACGGTGGGTGGCAGCAATTCCCGCAGGCCGTAGCCCAGGGCCAGGGAGATCAGGGTGACTGCCGTGAGGGCGGCAAAGGCCCCGAGAAACACCCAGCGGCCCCGATGGCGCACCGCCAGGATCAGCGCCATAAAAAACGTTTTGTCGCCCAGCTCGGCCAGGGTGATGGCGGTGAGGCTGGAGCCGAAGGCGGCCAGGCTGGGGTCGCTCGAAAGAGTGATGCTCATCCTCTACCCCTACCCCAGCGGTGGGAAAAACGGCGTGAAAGCGGCTACGCCAGTGGTAAATCCATGGCCAGCAGGCACCGGCCCGGGTCTGCAGCAGCCAGCTCAGGCGTCCTCGTCGTCCTCCAGCAGCAGTTGCTGGAATGCGGTGTAAAGGTCGCCGTGGTTAGCGGCCGTGCGGGGATCTGCCCGGCCCACGGTGTTGGCTCCGGTGGGCCTGTTGCGACCCGTGGCGGGAGCGGCGGCGGGGGTGGTGGTGGGGTTGGAGCGCCCCGCGGCCGGTGGAGGGTCCTGCCGGCGGGCTTCCAGCTCCCGCAACCGCTCCATCAGGTGGGGCGGCACCGTGCCATCCGGGCTGACCTGCATCAGTTCGCGAAACAGGGCCTCCGGGTTCTCCTCGACTTCGACGCGATGGCGTTTGTCTGTGGCCTTGGGCGTGCCCTGCTGGGGCGGCGTCGGCGTGGGCAGAGGTTTGGGCAGGCTGCGGCCGAGGGCCTCGAGGCGTTCGCGGCTGCGGGCGTCGAAACTCATGGTTTGGGGGTCAGCTGCAGCCCAGGGAGGAACGGGTGTCGCGGCCGGTGACGGGGTTGGTGCCGCTGGCCACGCCGCAGAGGGTTTTGAGGGCATCGCCCCGCAGCGGCACGTTGGTGAAGTCGGCCCCCTCAATGACCACGTTGGTGAATTTGGTGTTGAAGGCAAAGGCATCTTCCAGCACTGCATTGGTGAGGTTGGTGCCATCGAAGATCGCCGAATCCAAGGTGGCTTCGCGCAGGTTGGTGTTGCTCAGATCGGCGTCCTGGAGCTTGGCGCCGAACAGGCTGGCTCCCTGCAGATCGGAGCCGGCGAAGGTGGCGTCCCGCAGGTTGGTGAGGTTGAACGTGGCGCCGCGCAGATCCTGGTCGTGGAAATCAGCGCCGATCAGCACCTGCTTGGCCACATCCATGGCGGCCATGGCGGGGGCGGGGGCCAGCCAGGCGGTGCCGAGGGTCAGCAGCAGCGCCAGCACCCAGCCAGCCAGGCGGTGTGGGCCACGCTTGGGGGAAATCGGCGGATGCATGGCAACCCTTCAGCTCATCCCAGCCTAAGGAGGGCCATTCCGCCGGGTTGCTCGCCCCCCTTGTGGGAACCCTGAGGCCAGATCGGGGAGGGCCATGCCACGCACCGCCGCACGCCGCCAGGGCGACTGGGCCGAGCAGCGCGCCCTGCGGCTGTTGCAGCAGCGGGGCTGGCGGCTGCTGGCCCGGCAGTGGGTCTGCCGCTGGGGCGAGCTCGACCTGGTGCTGGAGAAGCGGGGGCGACTGCTGCTGGTGGAGGTGAAGGGCCGGCGCCGGCCTGGCCCCGATGGTTGGGGGGTCGGCTCCCTGCGGCGCGGCAAGCGCCAGCGGTTGGAGCGGGCCTGGCATTGCTGGCTCGAGAGCCAGCCAACCTGGGCCGAGTGCCCCGTGGAGATGGTGTATGCCCTGGTGCCCCTCGCCCCGGCGGCCGGCCCGGTGCGCTGGATTCGCCCAGACGGCTAAGCGGCCACGGCGAATCAGGTCAGGGTGTCGGTGTGGGTGTCGGAGTGGAGCTGGGTGTGCTGACGGGTGGAGCGGGGCTGAACTCCACTGTGCAGAGATAGCGGATGTTGCCGATCCCCACCTCCACCTCCTGGCAGTGTTCGCCGGTGACGACAGCCCCCGGAGGCAGCTGCTGCCGCGCCCGTGCGAGGGCATTGGTTTTGTTCCAGATCGAGGAGGCGGTGGCGCTGCCGGCGTGGGCGGCGGGGGACAGCCCTGCAGTGCCGGCCAGCAGCGATCCGGCGAGCAGCGATCCGGTCAGGAGCAGACGGGCCAGCGCGGGCGTGGGCCGCTGGGCGAGGCGGAGAGGGGAGACAGGCAATGTGGAGCAACTGCAGCGTTATCCATGAGTTTTGCTGCCCACCGCGCCCGCAAGCGTTTCGGCCAGCACTGGTTGGTGGATCAGGGGGTGCTCGGCCGCATCGTGGCGGCCGCAGAGCTCGAGCCCGCCGATCGGGTGCTGGAGGTGGGTCCGGGTCGGGGAGCACTCACCGAGCGGCTGCTGGCCTCGCCGGCGGGGGTGGTGGCAGCGGTGGAGCTCGATCGCGATCTGGTGCACGGCCTGCAGGAGCGCTTTGGCGGCGAGCCGCGGTTCAGCCTCACCCCAGGCGATGTACTGGCGGTTGAGCTGCCGGCAGCCAACAAGGTCGTGGCCAACATCCCGTACAACATCACCGGGCCCCTTTTGGAGCGCCTGGTGGGCCGCCTCGATCGCCCCGTTGCCCGCCCCTACGAGCGCCTGGTGCTGTTGGTGCAGCGGGAGGTGGGGGAGCGCATCCGCTGCCAGCCTGGGTCCAGCGCCTACTCGGCGTTGAGTGTGCGGATGCAGCTGATGGCCCACTGCCGCAGCGTCTGTGCCGTGCCCCCGCGCTGTTTTCAGCCGCCGCCGCAGGTGCACTCCGAGGTGATCCTGCTGGAGCCGTTGCCCGCTGCCCAGCAGCTGGAGCCGCGGCTGGCCCGCACCGTGGAGATGCTGCTAAAGCGTTGCTTTGCCGCCCGGCGCAAGATGCTGCGCAACACCCTGGCCGGCCTGCTGCCGGAAGCCCAGCTGGCTGAACTGGTGGCAGCGGCGGGCATCGACCTGCAGCAGCGGCCCCAGGAGATCGCCCCGTCGGCCTGGGTGGCGTTGGCGGGCGGCTTGAATCAGGCCACCACCGTCACTGCGCCCCCTCCCGCCCATGGCTGACCTGTGCGTGCGGGCCCCCGCCAAAATCAACCTGCACCTGGAGGTGCTGGGCCTGCGACCCGACGGCTTCCACGAGCTGGCGATGGTGATGCAGTCGATTGAGCTGGCGGACACCCTGCGGCTGCGGCCCACCGCCGATGCCCGGATCGGCCTGCGCTGCGACCGAGCAGACCTGCCCACCGATGGCAGCAACCTGATCGTGCGGGCCGGCGAGCTGTTGCGGGCCCGTTCGGGCTTTTCCGAGCTGGGGGCCGAGATTGTGCTCGAGAAACGCATTCCCATCGGCGCCGGGTTGGCCGGTGGCTCCAGCAACGGGGCGGCGGCCCTGGTGGGCCTCAATGCCCTGTGGGGGTTGGGCTTTGATGCCGAGACCCTGCAGACGATGGCCGCCGAGCTCGGATCCGACATGCCGTTCTGCCTCGATGGCGGCACCCAGCTGTGCTTCGGCCGTGGCGAGCGGCTGGAGCCGGTGGAGCAGGCGGAGCCCCTGGGTTTGGCGGTGCTGTTGATCAAGCACCCTGAGGTCAGTGTCAGCACCCCCTGGGCCTACGGCCGCTGCAAGGCGATGCGGGGCGATTTTTACCTCCAGAGCGAGCACGACTTTGAGCAACGTCGTCAGGTGTTGCGCCAGGGGCCGCTGCTGCAGGCCCTGCACCAGGGCGCTGCCCTGCCTGCGCTGCGCAATGACCTGCAGGCCGTGGTGGAACCCGAGGTGGAGAGTGTGCGGCAGGGCCTGGCTCTGCTGCGCCAGGCCGAAGGCCCGCTGGCGGTGGCCATGAGCGGATCAGGCCCGAGCCTGTTTGCTCTTTTCGCCGGCCTCGCCGAGGCGCAGGCGGCCCACGCCGGCCTGGCGACCCAGCTCGAGCAGGCGGGCTTTGAGGCCTGGTGTTGTGGCTTCAGCAATCGAGGTGTCAGCCTGGAGGCGTGAGCGACCCCAATCCCCCGACCGAGCCTGATGCGGCTCCCCGCAAGGGCCCCCTGAGCTTCCTGTCCGGTTCTCTCACCGCCGGGCTGCTGGCCTGGTTAGCCCTCGGCCTGAGCCGCCGGATGGTGACCTACTACGCCCTGCACCCGCCCAGTTACAGCTCTGCCATTGCCCAGAGCATTGCCACCGCCCTCAAGACCCTGATTGTGGGCATGGCCTTCCTGGCCACCTTCAGCTTTGCCTTCATTGCCGTGGGGTTGGCCCTGGTGTTCGTGCGCAGCCTGGTGTCCGGTTCCGGATCAGCCCCTGTGGAGTCGGGTAAAACTCCCTAACCTCCAACCATTGGCGCCGTCCTATGACCCCCCACGACCTTGGTCTGTTGGTGACGCTTTTGCTGCCCGGCATGCTGCTGTCGGTGCTGCTGCTCTCCACGTTCGCTGCCGGGGGCTGAGGCCACTGGCGCCGCTAGCGGCTGAGATAAGTTGGCGGCACCACCGGTCCAGTGCCGGAATCGCCTTCCCGCCGTGGCAGAGACGCTTCTCTTCAACGCCCTCCGCGAGGCCATCGATGAAGAGATGGCCCGCGATCCCCACGTCTGCGTGATGGGCGAGGACGTCGGCCAGTACGGCGGTTCTTACAAGGTGACCAAGGACCTCTACGAGAAGTACGGCGAACTGCGGGTGCTGGACACCCCGATCGCCGAGAACGCCTTCACCGGCATGGCCGTGGGTGCTGCCATGACGGGTCTGCGCCCGATCGTGGAGGGCATGAATATGGGCTTCCTGCTGTTGGCCTTCAACCAGATCTCCAACAACATGGGGATGCTGCGTTACACCAGCGGCGGCAACTACACGATTCCCACCGTGGTGCGTGGCCCCGGTGGTGTTGGCCGGCAGCTGGGGGCGGAGCACAGCCAGCGCCTTGAGGCCTATTTCCACGCGGTGCCCGGCATCAAGATCGTGGCGGTGAGCACCCCCACCAATGCCAAGGGGTTGATGAAGGCGGCGATCCGCGACAACAACCCCGTGCTCTTTTTTGAGCATGTGCTGCTTTACAACCTTTCGGAAGACATTCCCGAGGGCGACTACATCTGCGCCCTGGATCAGGCGGAAGTCGTGCGCGAGGGCAGTGATGTCACGATCCTCACCTATTCCCGCATGCGTCACCACTGCCTTAAGGCTGTGGAGCAGCTGGAGAAGGATGGGGTGAGCGTGGAGCTGATTGATCTGATCAGCCTCAAACCCTTCGACATGGACACCATCACCCGCTCGATCCGCAAAACCCACAAAGTGATCGTGGTGGAGGAGTGCATGAAGACCGGCGGCATCGGCGCTGAGCTCATTGCCCTGATCACCGAGCATTGCTTTGACGAGCTCGATGCCCGGCCGATTCGTCTCTCTTCCCAGGACATCCCCACGCCCTACAACGGCGCCCTGGAAAACCTGACGATCATCCAGCCCCACCAAATCGTCGCCGCGGCCCAGCAACTGCTCGCGGGCCAGATCTGAGATGGCCCGCCAACAGGGGTGGTTTGCCCTGATCCTTGCCCTGGCCATCGCGGCCGGAGCCCTGCTGTTCAGCTGGAACAGCCCCTCCACCCCGCTGGGGCAGCGGCTCGGCCTGGATCTCCGCGGTGGCAGCCAGCTGACCCTGCAGGTGCAGCCTGCCGGAGCCATCACCACCGTCCACAAAGAGCAGCTCGACGCCGTTAAAGACGTGCTCGATCGCCGCATCAATGGGTTGGGCGTGGCTGAGTCGACGCTCCAAACCGTCGGCGACGACCAGTTGGTGTTGCAGCTGCCCGGCGAACAGGACCCCACCCGGGCGGCCACCGTGCTCGGCACCACGGCCCTGCTGGAGTTTCGGGCCCAGAAACCGGGAACGGAGCAGCGCATGCAGGAGCTGCTCACCCTCAAGCGTCAGGCCACGGCCCTGCTGGCGCGCCTGGGCCAGCCCAGCCAGGACAGTGCTCCGTCAACCAGCGATCCCCAGCAGGCAGACCCCAAGCAAACCGACCGCGAGCAGGTGCAGGCCGATCTCCAGCGCATCAACGCTGACATCGTGGCGCTCTTTGAGCCGGCCAGCCTCAGTGGCAAGGATCTCGTGACTGCTGGCCGGCAACAGCAACAGAGTGGACCCGGCTGGGATGTGACCCTCAGTTTCAACAAGGAGGGGGGCGACAAGTTTGCCCAGCTCACCCAGTCGATTGCCGGCACAGGGCGCCTGCTGGGGATCGTGCTCGACGGGCGCTCGATCAGCGAAGCCAGCGTGGGCCCTGAGTTCAAGGCGGCCGGCATCACCGGTGGCTCCGCCAGCATCACCGGCAATTTCAGCGCTGAAGAAGCCCGTGATCTGGAGGTGCAGCTGCGCGGCGGCTCTTTGCCCCTGCCGGTGAAAATTCTGGAGGTGCGCACGATCGGCCCCTCGCTCGGCGCCGAAAACATCCGCACCAGCCTGCTGGCTGCCCTCACCGGCCTGCTGCTGGTGGCCGTGTTCATGGTGGTGGTGTACCGCCTCGCCGGCATCGTGGCGGTGATCTCCCTTTCTCTGTATGGCCTGTTCAATCTGGCCGCCTATGCCCTGATCCCCGTCACCCTGACCCTGCCAGGCATTGCCGGTTTCATCCTGTCGCTGGGCATGGCGGTTGACGCCAATGTGTTGATTTTCGAGCGGGTCAAGGAGGAGTTGCGCGCTGGCAACACCCTCATTCGCTCGATCGACACGGGCTTTTCCCTCGCCTTTTCATCCATCCTTGATGGACAGGTCACCACCCTGATCAGCTGTATCGCCCTCTTCGCTCTGGGCACCGGTTTTGTCAAAGGCTTTGCGGTCACCCTTGGCATCGGTGTGCTGCTGAGCCTGTTCAGTGCTCTCACCTGCACCCGCACGTTGTTACGGGTGCTGATGAGTTATCCAGCCCTGCGCCGGATCGATTACTTCATTCCGCTGGCCCAGCGCTCTGAGCGAGTGGCTTGAGTTGACCATGCCCCCCATCCCTGCCCCTTCCTCCACCAGCCGGCCGATGTTCGCCTTCCGCGTTAACCGTCATCGCCGCCGTCTCTGGCTGCTGTCGCTTGGGGCTGTGGTGTTGAGCATCCTTGGGATGGCCCTCAGCTGGAGCTCTCCGTCGATCCGGGCCCCACTGCGTCCGGGTCTGGATTTCACCGGAGGCACCCAGATCCAACTCGAGCGGATCTGTGAGTCCACTTGCCCCCCACTGACGGTTTCCGCCCTGCAGCGCTCGCTCGCTGCCCTGAAGCTGCCCGCCGATGGCGCCAATCCAGCCCCTGCATTGGCAGGGGCTTCGGTGCAGCTGCTGGATGGCGGCCGCTCCCTGGTGGCGCGCACCCCCAGCCTCAGTCCAGATCAGGCCCAGGTGGTGTTGCAGGCGCTCCAGGATCAGGTGGGCGAAACGGTGCCAGGTGGTTTGTCCATCGACACGATCGGCCCCACGCTGGGCTCCCAGTTGCTCAAGGCCAGTTTGGTGTCGCTGCTGGTGAGTTTTGTTGGCATTTCTCTCTACATCAGCTTTCGTTACGACCGCATCTATGCGGCCCTGGCGTTGTTGTGCCTGGCCCACGACGTGCTGATCACCTGCGGTCTGTTTGCCTGGCTCGGTCTGCTGGCCGGGGTGGAGGTGAACAGTCTGTTCGCCGTGGCCCTGCTAACCATTGCCGGCTATTCCGTGAATGACACGGTGGTGATCTTTGATCGGATCCGTGAGAAGCGGAACCAGCTCAAGGACCTCCCCTTGGCGGATCAGGCCGATGAAGCCGTGATCAGCACACTCACCCGCTCCGTCTACACCTCCCTTACCACCCTGCTGCCCCTGATCGCCTTGATCTTCTTTGGCGGCAGCACCCTGTACTGGTTCGCGATTGCCCTGAGTTTCGGCATCCTCGTAGGCGCCTGGTCCAGCATCGGGGTGGCACCCACCCTGCTGCCGGTACTGTTCCGTCGCTGACCGTTCCCTGCGGAGGGTTGGCTGGGCGATGGTCCCCGTATCGCTGGGCCTGCTGGCCCTGTTGGATCTGCGGGTTGAGTTGCAGTTGCTCCTGGAACACTTCACCTTGGCAGGGTTGGGGGCGGCGATCCGCAGCCATCCGCTGGCGGTGGCGGTGTTGCTGCTCCTGCCCTCGCTCCTGCAGCGCTACCGCGGTCGGCCTAAATAGAAAACTGGGTCCAGCGATCCATCACCTCCTTCACCACCACTTCCTCGCAAAGCACCTGCAGCACCACCACCAGGGGCAGGGCCAGCAACACCCCGGGTAATCCGAGCAGGGCCCCTAGGCACAGCTGGGCGGTGAGGGCCACGGTGGGCAGCAGATTCACCGTGCGACGCAGCAGCACCGGTGTCAGCAGAAAGGCCTCGGCGTTTTGAAGCACCAGCCGCAGCACCAGCACCTGAACCATCTTTGCCGGAGAAACCAGCAGGGCCAGGGCCAGGGGCAGCAGGGTGGCGGCGGTGGGGCCGATGGTGGGAACGAAGGTGAGCAGGCCGCAGATCAGGGCGCTCAGCAGAGCCAGGGGCACCCCCAGCAGCGCCAGGCCCGCCCAGGTGAGCAGAAACACGCTCATGGCGGAGAGGGTCATGCCAGCCAGCCAGCCCCCCAGGGCCTGGCGGGATTCGCCCAGCAGGTGGCCCATCTGGGCTCGCCAGAAGCTCGGCGTCAGCGCCACCACCACCTTCTGGTGGCTGCGCGGATCCAGCGCCAGCAGGATGGCCAGCAGCGCCATCAACACCAGTTGGATCGTTGTGTTGGCAGCACCACCGGCAAATCCCAGCAGCTGGCTTCCAAGGGGTTGCAGGCGATCCCAGGTGCCCAGGCCCATCAGCTGACGCTCCAGACCGGGCAGCCACCGCACCTGGCGGGCCAGATCGGCCAACCGTTTGGCCAGGGCCGGCAAGAGCTCCGAGAGTTGGCTGATCTGCTGCAGCAGTTCCGGCAGCAGCAGTTGGCCAAGCAGCCCACCCACCAGCACCAGGGCCACCAGCACCATCACCAGGGCGGTGGGCCGGTTCAGCGGCAGCAGGCGCCGCAGAAGTGTGATGGGCACATCGAGGGCCACGGCCAGCACCACCGCGCCAAACAGCACGAGCAGCACCCAGCGCAGTTCCCAGCTGAGCAACCCCAACACGATCAGGGCCAGAGCCCCCAGCACCGTGCGGCCGTTCATGGGGTCAAGGTGCCAGCCGGTGGCGTTTCCATGGATCCAGGATGTCGTGGATCAGCAGCTCGCGCACGATCACCTGCAGGCACACCGCCAGGGGCAAGGCGAGCAGCAGGCCCAGGGGGCCGAACACCACCGTGAACAGCAGCTGGGCCGTGAGGGTGAGACCAGGCAGCAGCCGCAGTTGGAGGTGCATCACCGATGGGGTGATGAGGTAGCTCTCGAGATTTTGCACGGCGACATAGAGCACCAGCACCGCTGCAGCTTTCCACGGGGCATCCAGCAGGGCCACCGACATCGGAAAGATGGTGCTGAGGGTTGGCCCCACGTTGGGAATGATGTTGAGCAGCCCCGCCAGTAGCGCATTGGCGGCCACCAACTTCACACCCAGCAGGCTCAGGCCGATGGCCGCCAGGGTGCCCACACACAGGGAGCTGATCAGCACTCCAACCATCCAGGCACTCAGGGCCTCGCCGCATTGCACCAGCACCTGGCGGAAACGGCGCCGGTAAAACGAGGGCACCAGCAACACGGCCACCTCGCGATAGGCAACGGGTTGCACTGCCACCATCAGGGCCACGGCAAACACAAACAGGGTTTGCAGCAAGCCGGTGCCAAGACCACCAGCCAGCCCCACCAGTCGCAGGGCGCCGGACCCCAGGCTGCCGCCCAGGCCAGACGACAAGCCGCTGGATGCGCCGCCTCCGCCGATTAAGCCATTCCGCAGCCAGGACAATCCGCCTTCTCGGGTGCCGTAGAGCATCTTGCTCGCCCGAGCCAGGCCATCACGCAGCAGCTCCAGGAGGGTTTCGGCGGCCGCCGGCAACTTGCTCAACAGCTGGCTGAACTGGTCGACGAACGGGGGAATTACCGCCGTGGCCACCACCGCCAGCACCAGGGTCACCGTGCCCAGGCTGAGCAACAGGGCAACTGGACGGGAGCAGCGCAGGCGGGTCTGGATGGCACCCACGAGGGTGCAGAGCGCCATGGCCAAGACCACGGCGGCAAACAGATGCATCAGGCTCTGGCGCAGGTTCCAGAGCAGCACCAGGGCTGCCACCAGCGCCAACAGCCCCAGCCATTGGCCGAATTTCAAAGGATCAGGCCTCGTCCTGCTCCGCCTGATCTTCGCCCTGGTTGTTGGAGAAGCCGAGATCGTGACTGTCGGCGTAACGCTGGGCAAAGCGCATGAAGCGGTCGAAGTCTTCGGTGCTCTTCCAGGTGTAGGTGCACTCGAGGGCGCTGGCCTTGCCATTGACAAACCGGGCCTTCACCTCACGGGTCACCAGCTCGCCCTCCTCATCCACCAGGAACATGCCGGTGATGTCGCCCATGCTCTCGGGGGCGAGGGCGTCGGGTTCTTCGAACACGAACAGGGCCTGGCCGGTGCGGCCATCGCGGGAGCGGGTCAAGCGGATATCGGGCACGACCGGCTCATCCACCCCGCGGAAGAACTGAATGGCGGCGCCCATGGCAAGCGGGGACAAAAATCAATCCTAGGAGCCAGCCTCAGAGTGGACCGCAGTTGCAACACTGCGGTTCGCTGCCTCCTGCAGCAGCCGGCTGGCGGCGGCATCGGCAGCGATTCCCGCCAGGTCGACGCTGGTCAGCACTGGGCTGTCCCGGCGGCTCAGCTCGTGGTCGTAGCAGCGGTCGTAGTAATCCAGCATCTGCACGCAGGCGCCGGCCCAGTCGCAGCGGTCGATCGCTTCCAGGGCCGTGGCGGTGCGCTGGGGGCCCAGCCGTCGGGCGATCCGTTCGGTGGCCTGGCGCAGGGCCTCCTGCCCCTGGTTTCCATACACCGCCACGAGCTGGTCAACCCGCTCCTTCAGTGGGCGCTTGATTTCAATCGCGGGCGCCTCCCCCATCTGGCGCCATAGGCCGGTGGGGATCCGGCAGCGGCCTACCTGGGCGCTTTCTGCCTCGACCCAGATCGGCGCCTGGCCCTCGAGACCCTGCAGGCTGGCCGCAAGACGATTTTCGTAGTGCTCACTGCTGGGTTGGGCCGGCAGCCCCAAGCCGCCAAAACTGCTGCCTCGGTGGTTGGCAAGCCCCTCCAGATCAACCACGGCTGCTCCCTGACGCCGCAGGGCCAGCAGCAGATCGGTCTTGCCGGTGCCGGTGCGTCCGCCCAGTACCAGCAGCGGCCAGGGCCGTTCGAAGGTGTCCAGCACCCAGCGGCGGTAGGCCTTGTAGCCACCCTCAAGCAGCAGCACCGGCAGCTCCAGGGTGCTGGCCAGCCAGGCAACGCTGCCGGAGCGCATGCCGCCCCGCCAGCAGTGCAGCCGCAGGGGTGTGTTGTGCAGACCCAGCCGACGCAGCTCCTGCCCCAGCGCTGCCAACTTGGGCCCCACCAGCTCCAGCCCAAGCTGGATCGCTGCAGGGCGACCTTCGTGCTTGTAGCAGGTGCCCACCTGAGCCCTTTCGTCATCGCTGAACAGGGGCAGGTTGTGGGCGCCAGGGATGTGGCCCTGGGCAAATTCCTGGGGACTGCGCACATCGACGATGGGCCCGCCTGCTGCCAGGAAAGCGGCCACGCTGAGAGGGGGGCTGGCGCCCGGCATCGCTGTTGTGGATCTCTGCTGACATAGTGGGCCCACGCTGGCTCCGCTTCAGGCCCCGACCCCTTCCATGCTTTCCGGTCCTCCGGTCACCGCCACCACTAGCGCCAGCCCCGCGTCTCTGCTTGAGCGCTTCCAGAGCGGCAATCCCCGACAGCGGCGTGCCCTGCTGGCCGCCCTGCAGGAGCAGCGGCAGGCCTTGCGGCCGCTGATCGCCGACCACCTAGCGGCCCTCGATGTCACCGGCGACGACTGGGCCGCCGGTTTCCTGATTCAGTTGTTGCTCGACGAGAGCGACGGCCTGCGGGACGCGTTCCTGGCCCGGTATCCCGAGGGCTGGCTGGCCACGGTGTCGGCGCGAGGACTCGACTACGCGCCGCTGCAACAGGCCCTGATGGCCCAACAGTTTGAGCAGGCCGATCGGATCACCAGCGCCCTGCTGCGGGAGCTGGCCGGGCCGAATGCGGTGCGCCGCGGTTATGTGTATTACAGCGAGGTGCCGCCGATGCCGTCGGCCGATCTCGACAGCCTGGATCGCCTCTGGGTGTGCTTTTCGCGCGGGCGCTTCGGGTTTTCGGTGCAAGGGCGACTGCTGCGCAGCTGCAACGACCGCTGGGAGCTCCTTTGGCCCAAGTTGGCCTGGAAGGAGGGGGGCCTGTGGACCCGCTACCCGGGCTCCTTCCAGTGGTCCATCGATGCGCCCGAGGGGCACATGCCCCTGGTGAACCAGTTGCGGGGGGTGCGGTTGATGGATGCCCTGCTCAGCCATCCCGCTCTGCAACAGCGCATCAACGCCTGAGCCAGGGTGCCGGCTGCGGCGTAGGGTCGAATCGGCTCCTGCGGATCCCAGCCGGATGGCGCTGCGCTGGTCAGATTTCATCACGCCTTCCACCCTGCAGCTCGCTCCGCTGCTGGAGCTGCTGATTGAGCCGATCCGCTGCCTGCAGCTTCAGAGTCAGGTGCAGCTCGGCCTCCAGGAGGCGCTGGTCAACGCGGTACGCCACGGCAATGGTTGCGATCCGGCCAAGTGCCTGCGGGTGCGGCGGATTGAAACCCCGCGCTGGCTGGTGTGGCAGGTGCAGGATGAAGGGCCGGGGCTGCCGCCGGATGCCCGCACCACGTCCCTGCCGGAGCAGCTCGACGCCACCGGCGGACGGGGCCTGTTCTTGATCCACAACTGCTTTGACGACGTGCGCTGGAGCAGCCGCGGTAACCGGCTGCAACTGGCCGTCAGTCGCCAGCGGGCTGCGGTGCTGTCGCCGGTCGGTGGCTGGGGCAACCGGGGTCGCTGAGCTCCCCCCGCAACCAGCCCAGGCCGTGTTCCACCAGTTCGATGGCCTGCAGGCGGGCGGCACTGGCCTGGGGGGCGCCGGGATCATCCCCGCCCAGCAGGAGCACCAGGGCAGCGGCCAGCTGCTCGGCTCCCCGTCGGGGCCGCTGGGCCTTGAGGGCGTGCCAATCGCGATCGCCAATGGCCAGTTGGCGCTGGAGGGCCACGGCCTGATCCAGGGCTCCCTCAGGCCAGCACCGGGATGGCTTGGGCGGCGAGGTGGGCACTGGACGTTTGTTCATGGCAGGCCCCATCCTGATGCCACTGCTGCGTTGCTGTGAGCTGGCCATGCCGAGTCGACCCCTGGGCCACCATCTGGTACGCCAGCCGATCCGGCTGCTGCACCTCTTGGACGGCTTGTTCACCCAGGCCTCGCTGACGCGCCACAGCTCCGGGGTAACCCAGCGGCGCCAGCGCCAGCGTCTTGCCCTGACCCAGCGCCTGCTGGATCCGCTGCCGGAGTCTTTGGCCCCCCCGCACCGGGTGGAGGTGTTGTTCTGGCGTGGGCTGCGCTGGGCGACCGCCGGATTGCTGCTGGCCTGGTTGCTGAAGCGTTAACGCGGTTTACGCGCTGTCCAGATCCGCGTCATGAAGTGGGATTCGGCGGCGACGGCTTCAAATCCTGCCTGCCGCATGCGGCCGTCGATGTCATCGCTGATGTAGTCGCGGTAGTAGGGCTCGTGGAACACGCGCCGGAAGTTTTCCATCGCGGCGCTGAATTGGGGGGAATCGGCCAGCTGCACCGAGTCGGCCAGCACCAGAACTCCGCCGGGCTCGAGCACGCGATAGGCCTCATCGATCACCCCCTGACGGGCATCTCCAGGCAGCTCGTGAAACAGGAAAACGCAGGTGAGGCCCTGGAACGTGCCCTCCGCAAAGGGCATGCTTTCGCCATTGCCCTGCACCAGCTGGGGTAGCTCGCCGGGCAACTGGCTCAGCCATTTGTTCGCCTGGCGCAGGTAGGCCGTGGAGAGATCCAGGCCAACCAGCTGGGCCTGGGGCAGGGCGGCCCGGATCTGGCGCAGGGTGCGGCCGGTGCCGGTGGCCACGTCGAGCACCCGCAGCTGGCCCGCTGGCCGGTCGGCAAAGGCTTTGATGCCCCGCAGCAGTGGCGCCAACACCCGCCGCCGCATCGGATCGGCGGTGCCGTTGAACAGGATCTCCACCTGCAGGTCGTAGAGGGTTGCGGAGTGGTCGCTCAGGTAGCCGTCGGTCTGGTGGTGAAAGTTCTGGAGGTAGTAGTCGGGGTAGGCGTCCGGATCCACATCCTGGGGTAGATCGCGCACGTTGCGCTCGCTGCGGCGGGTCCAGGTGCTGGGCATGTCCAGCCACACCAGCGGGTAGCGGCTGGCCCAGTCGAGCCAAGGGGCATCGAACAGCAACGACGCTGGATACAGACCCTGCTCCGCCTCCTGCCAATCACGCTCGTGCAGGGAGTCCATCGACTGCTTGAGCCGGCCCATCAATTCCGGCGGCACCGGTACGGTTTTCGGGGTGCCATCCGGGGCCAACAACCCCATCAGCCGGGTGCTCACCTCCTTGTGGGTCAAGCCCAGCAAAGCCTTGCCCTGCTGCATGGTTTGGTAGGCCAGCTTGGTGAGCTGATCGGGCATGGCTGGGCAATCGCGTGCTGCCATTCCAGCCGATTGCCCCGGCGAGCGCGAGCAGCGAAGACCTGTGACCCCCCCCTGGTGTTTCCAAGCAACGCCTCGAGACACAGCCCCCATGGCACGCAGCGATCCAGGAAGTCCTCGAATTCCACGCCTGGAGACTGAGCTGAGCGGTGATCGATCTGAGCTGATCAGTCTTCGGAGTCGGCAGGTGCGTTTCGACCATCAAAAAAGCCCCGGCCTTTGGCCAGGGCTCAGGGATTGAGCGCAATGCGACAGAGCCTCGATCAGGCGTCGTAATACATCACGAATTCGTGGGGGTGGGGCCGCTGGCGCAACTGCTGCACCTCCTCGTATTTGAGGGCGATCCAGTTGTTGATGAAGTCTTCGGTGAAGACCCCGCCGGCCAGCAGGTAGTCCTTGTCGGCGTCGAGGGCCTCGAGGGCGCCGTTGAGGGAGGCGGGCACCGTGGAGATCTTGGCCAGCTCCTCCGCCGAGAGTTCAAACAGATCGACGTCGGTGCCATCGCCCGGATCGATCTGGTTTTTGATGCCGTCGATGCCGGCCATCAGCATGGCGGCAAAGCCCAGGTAGGGGTTGGAGAGGGCATCGCCAGAGCGGAACTCCAGGCGCTTGGCCTTGGGGCTGGGGCCGGTGAGGGGGATGCGCACAGCCGCGGAGCGGTTGCCCTGGGAATACACCAGGTTGACCGGAGCCTCGAAGCCCGGCACCAGACGCTTGTAGCTGTTGGTGGTGGGGTTGGTGAAGGCCAGGAAGCTGGGGGCGTGCTTGAGCAGGCCGCCGATGTACCAGCGGGCGGTTTGCGACAGGTTGGCGTAGGTGCCTTCGCCGAAGAACAGCGGGTTGCCACCCTTCCAGAGGCTCTGGTGCACGTGCATGCCGCTGCCGTTGTCGGCAAACACCGGCTTGGGCATGAAGGTGGCCGTCTTGCCGTACTTCTTGGCAACGTTGCGCACCACGTACTTGTAGATCATCACGTTGTCGGCCGCGCTGATCAGCTCGGCAAACTTGATCCCCAGTTCGTGCTGGGCCGTGGCCACCTCGTGGTGCTGCTTCTCGATCGGCACACCCAGGCTGCCCATGGTGAGCAACATCTCGGAGCGCATGTCCTGAAGGGTGTCGTTGGGCGACACCGGGAAGTAGCCCTCCTTCAGCTGGATCTTGTAGGCCAGGTTGCCGCCTTCCTCGTGCCGGGCGGTGTTCCAGGGGGCTTCGATCGAATCGACGCTGTAGAAGCTGCTGCCACTACCGGAGGTGTAGCGCACATCGTCGAAGACGAAGAACTCAGGCTCCGGACCGAAGTAGGCGGTGTCGGCGATGCCGGTAGAGCCGAGGTAATTGAGCGCCTTCTGGGCCAGGGCGCGGGGGCAGCGGGCATAGGGCTGGCCGCTGCGGGGCTCCTGGATCGAGCAGATCAGGCTGAGGGTTTTGTGGCTGTAAAAGGGATCGATCCAGGCGGTGTTCGGATCCGGCACCATCGCCATGTCCGATTCATTGATCGCTTTCCAGCCGCGGATCGAGGAGCCGTCGAAGGCCACACCTTCGCTGAAGGCGGCTTCATCGATCAGGTCGTTGCAGACCGTCAGGTGCTGCCATTTGCCGTGCAGGTCGACAAATTTGAGGTCGATCAGCTCGATGCCCTCGTCTTTGATCTGACGCAGGACCTCTTGGGCTGTTTTGGCCATGACGAACAAAAGAATGGGTGCCGCCCTGATCGCGGCGTGGCGGGACCGTACGGATCGCCCCGGTGCCGCTGTGTATCGCTTGTAACCAAATGGCGGGCAGCGCTTGCGTAACCGTTTCTGTCAACTTCCCCAGAACGCGCCCCTGGCCTGGGATTTGGCCGAATGTGAGTGCTACCTTCCGATGCAGGTGCGTCGATTCGATCCCGCCATGCGCGATGCCATCACTGGTCTGATTGGCCGTTACGACCAGCTCGGCCGCTACTTGGACCGGGACGCGATTGACCGGATCTCGGCCTACTACTCCGAGTCGGAGGTGCGTCTCGCGGCCGTGGAACTGATCAACCGGGAAGCGGCGGCGATCGTGCGGGAAGCGGCCCAGCGCCTCTGGCTGGCAGATCCCGAGTTGATCCTCCCGGGCGGCAATGCCTACACCACGCGGCGGCTTTCGGCCTGCCTGCGCGACATGGACTACTTCCTGCGTTACGCCAGCTACGCCCTGATCGCCGACGACGCTTCGATTCTCAACGAGCGGGTGCTCAACGGCCTGGACGACACCTACAAGAGCCTGGGCGTCCCCACCGGCCCCACCGTGCGCAGCATCGCCCTGATGGCGGATGTGGTGTGCGAGATGTTGCTGGACGCAGGCGTAACCGCCACCAACGTGGTGCGGGTTCCCTTCGAGCATCTCTGTCGTGGGCTCGGCGCCACCAACGTGCGGGCTCGCTAGGCCGTTCGTTGCTGCTTAGGCTCGAGCTATCTGTTCATCCGGTCTTGGTTTCCCTCCCCGTGCTGCCCCCCGTCAATTCCGCCCACCGCCGCACGCTGGGTCCCATCGCCACCCCAAACCGCCTGCTGCTTGGTCCGGGGCCGTCCAATGCCCACCCCACGGTGCTCCAGGCCCTGGCCCGCACCCCGATCGGCCACCTCGATCCGCTTTACGTGGAGCTGATGGGTGAGGTGCAGGAGCTGCTGCGTTACGCCTGGCAAACCGACAACCGCCTCACCATTCCCATGAGCGGCACCGGCAGTGCCGCGATGGAAGCCACCCTGGCCAACACGATTGAGCCCGGCGACACCGTGCTGGTGGCGGTCAAGGGGTATTTCGGTCTGCGTCTCGCCGACATGGCCGGCCGCTACCGGGCCAATGTCGTAACGCTGGAGAAGCCCTGGGGCGAAGCCTTCAGCCTGGCCGAGCTGGAGGAGGCTGTGGCCACTCACCGGCCCAAGATCCTGGCGATCGTCCATGCCGAAACCTCCACCGGCATCTGCCAGCCCATGGAGGGCATCGGCGATCTCTGCCGTCAGCACGACTGCCTGCTTTTGCTCGACACGGTCACCTCGCTTGGGGCCGTCCCCCTTTACCTCGATGCCTGGAAGGTGGATCTGGCCTACAGCTGCAGCCAGAAGGGCTTGAGCTGCCCTCCCGGTCTCGGTCCCTTCACCATGGGGCCCCGGGCCGAAGCCAAGATGATGGCGCGCCAGGGCAAGGTGCCCAACTGGTACCTCGATGTCACCCTGCTCAACCAGTATTGGGGCAGCGACCGGGTGTATCACCACACCGCTCCGGTGAACATGAACTTCGGCATGCGCGAGGCCCTGCGTCTGCTGGCCGAGGAGGGGCTGGACGCAGCCTGGGCCCGCCACCGCAGCAATGCCGAACGTCTCTGGGCTGGCCTGGAGCGTCTCGGCCTTGAGCTCCATGCCCCCGAGCACCTGCGCCTGCCCACCCTCACCACCGTGCGCATTCCGGAGGGTGTGGACGGCAAGGCCTTCACCCTCCACCTGCTCAACCAGCACGGCATCGAAGTGGGCGGCGGTCTCGGCGCCCTGGCGGGCAAGGTGTGGCGCATTGGTCTGATGGGCTACAACAGCCAGCCTGAAAATGTCGATCGGCTGCTCAATCTGTTCGAAACCGAGCTGCCGGCCTTCCGTCCCGCCGGAGCCCCTGCTGCCGTCGCTGTCTGAACCACGCGGCCAGCTGAAGTCCAGCCGGTTCCCCCAACACTCCGCCGATCACCCGCATGTGGTGATGGGCGCTGACGGCGGTGGCAAGGTTGTGGCAACTGCCAAGGGCGCCACGCTTTGGATCCAGTGCTCCAAACACCACGGTGCCCATGCGGGCCTGCACCAGGGCACCGGCGCACATCGGGCAGGGCTCCAGGCTGACCAGCAGGGTGCAGCCGTTGAAGCGCCAGTCGCCCCGCAGGCGTGCCGCCTGCCCCAGGGCCACCAGCTCGGCATGGCCGAGTGGATCGGCGTGGGCCTCGCGTCGGTTGCTGCCCCAGCCAATGCAGCGCCCCGCCTCATCCAGCACCACCGCCGCCACCGGAATCTCCCCGCTGGCTCCCACCCGCTGGCTGTGGCGCAGCAGGCGCTGCATCCATTGCTCATGGGTCCACAACGGCGCGTGCTGCGGCAGGGGCTGGATGACTGGGGATTGGGTGGACTCCAACGCCTGAGCCGTCGCGGCGACCACACCCTTGTAGCCCACCTCCGCAGGTGAGAATGGAACCATTCGAGCGTTCCCCGTTGGCAAGCGCGCCACCTGCCCCGCGGGCGAGCCAGCCCCTGCCGTTTGCCAGTCCGGAGCAGCTTGACCCGCAACTGCAGGACTTTCTTGAGCAGGCATCCCGCCAGCTCTGTGGCTGGCTGGGGTCGGCCTCCCAGCGCTCGCCGCTGCCGGGTCTGAGCGTGCTGCCGGGGGTGGAGCCCGCCCTGGAGGGATTGGAGCCTGCTGCGTTGCTGGCCGACCTGCAGCTGGTGATGGATGGCGCCTACAACCCCAACCACCCCGGTGCCCTCGCCCACCTTGACCCGCCGCCGCTGGCGGCATCGGTGGCGGCCGACCTGATCTGTGCCGGGCTCAACAACAACCTGTTGGCTGAAGAGCTCTCCCCCAGCCTGACGCGTCTGGAGCGCAGTCTCACGGCCTGGCTGGCGGAGCAGCTGGGCCTGCCGGCTGGCAGCGGTGGCGTGGCGGCGAGCGGTGGCACCCTCTCCAACTTGATGGCCCTGGTCACGGCCCGGCGCTGCCGTGGTCTGGCAACGCAGGCCGATGCGGTGGTGCTGGCCAGCGCCGATGCCCACGTCTCCCTGGCCAAGGCGTTGGCAGTGATGGGCCTGCCGGCTGCTGCCTTGCACGCGATCCCGGTGGACCATGAGGGGCGCCTGGATCCTGCGGCCCTCGAGCTGGAGCTCGATCAGCTGGCGCAAACCGGAACGCCGGTGATCGCCGTGGTCGCCACCGCGGGAACCACCGTGCGGGGCGCCGTCGATCCGCTGCTGCCCCTGGCAGAGATCTGCCGCAAACGCGAGCTGTGGCTTCACGTCGATGGAGCGATCGGTGCCGTCTTCGGTCTGGTGGCTGGTCATCGTTTTCGGGTGGAGGGCCTGGAGCGGGCCGACTCCATCACGATCAATCCCCAGAAACTGCTGGGCATCACCAAGACCTCGTCGCTGTTGCTGCTGGCCAGGCCCCAGTCCCTGGCGGAGGCCTTTCACACCGGTCTGCCCTACATGGAGCCGAGCTGGGGCAGCGGCCACGGTGGTGAGACGGGGTTGCAGGGCACCCGGCCCGCTGAGATTCTCAAGCTCTGGCTGGGTCTGCGCCAGTTGGGTTTAGAGGGAATTGAGGCGGTGCTCGATGGGGCCATCCAGCGGCGCCGCCAGCTCGCGGCCCTGCTGGAGGCCAGTGGCCGCCTGCAGCTGCGTGGGGGATCCTTCCACCTGCTGGCCTTCACACCCCGGGGCTTGGACGGCGCCGCTGCCGAGCGCTGGAGCCAACACACCCGCCAACGCCTGTTGCAGGAGCATCTGATGCTCTCCCGACCGTTGTACGCCGGTCGCCACCACCTCAAGGCCGTGCTCGGCAATCCCCACACCCGCAGCATCCACCTCGACGCACTGGCCAGGCTGGTGCAGCTCAGCTTGGACGAGCTGCCATGACCGACCCTTCTGCTGAATCCCAGGCTGGCCGGGGGCGTTGGGTCGCGATCCTCACCGGGGCGATCTCGATTCTGATCGGCGTGCTGTATCTGGCCCTGATCGTGGTGCTCGACAGCCGGGGACCGCTGCAGCCGCCGCCGCCGGAAGCCCTCGTCGACAGCGCCCTTATTCGGCCGGAGGCCGGGGCGGCAAGCTCGGCTGCTTCGCCTGCAGCGGTTCCACCACCCGCCTGAACGCCGCCTCGAGAAACCGGCTCAGCGCCCCATCGCGGCGGCTCAGGTCGTACTGCTGCTGCACCACCTCCTGCACACCGCCATCGCCCCAGTCCTGGTCGCGCTCGAAGTAGGTGACAAAACTGAGGCCCGCCACCCGGGTCAGCCAGGCCGCACTGACCGCCTGAATGGCCCTGCTCACCACCAGCGCGGGTAGGTTCAGGCTCAGGGCCGCACTGAGCAGGCTGACTCCACCTTTCACCAGGCCCAGGCCGGCCATGGTGCGCCCCACTGACAGTGCCAACTCTTGGGCGTTTTGGCGGCTGAGGCTGATGCCGTAGATCCGGCCGATCTCCACCACCATCTGGGCATTGACCGCCGCCGCGCCCAGCAGGTCGAGCCCGGGCAGGGGCGTGACGGCCAGCACCCCGGCGCCGATCCACATGTAGCGATCCACGATGGCTTCGCTGTCGCTGCGTCGCTGACGGGCCAGCAGGGAGCGGCTGGCTTCGCTCAGTTGGCGGCACTGCAGCAGCAAGTTGTCGGCGATCAGCTCTTCGCCATCGGCATGGAGCACCGCCGCGATGCGGCGCAACAGCGCGTCCACCTCAGCGGGGGGTTGGAGCGGTCTGCCACCCGGAGTCGGCAGGCTCTGGGGAGCCGCGCTGGATGGCAACACATCCTCGGCGGCGATGCGGCCGCGGGTGCGTTGGCGCAGCAGTTGCAGCAGCCGTGCTTCCTCCTGTTCGCCACGCAGGTCGCACTTGTTCAGCACCAACATCAGGCGCTTGCCCAGGCTGGCCAGGGCTTCAAACACCTCCAGTTCGGCAGCACGCAGATCGCCATCCACCACCAACAGCAGCAGGTCGGCCTTGCCGGCCTGCTCCCGGGCCAGCCGTTCCCGCTCCAGCCCCGCCACGCCGGCTTCGAGAATGCCTGGTGTGTCCACCAGCCACACGGCCCGCTGCAGCCCACGCAGCCGCAGGCGGTAGCGCTGGCTGCCGGTGGTGGAGCCCATGGCGGCGCCCACCTCGCCCACCAGCTCCTGCAGCAGGGCACGGATCAGCGAGGTTTTGCCCGAGGAGCCGATGCCGAACAGCACGATCACCAGGTCGCCCCGCTCCAGTTCGGCGGCCATGCGCTGGCGCTCCTGGCGCAGGGCTTCCCGCTCCATCGCATCCCGCACCCGGTCGAGGGTTTGATCGATGGCGGCCAGGTTCTGGGCGGCGGCCTCGCGGCGGTTGCCGGGAGGCGGCAGCTGCGAGGCCGTGCCAGTGCCTGCCTTGCCCCCCAGAGCGGCCCGCAGCCACGGCCAGGCCAGCTGCACCAGCAGCAGCACCAGACCGGCGAAGACCAGGAAAAACACCGGCTGGACGATCCAGTACGGCAGATACCAGCTCAGTTGCAGGTAGAGGGTGTTGATCGCCTGCAGAACCACACCCACCGCGATCAGGGCCAACAGGACCAGGCCAGCGATCAACCACAGGCGGGTGCGGGTTTTCATCCGTCAGTCCCAGGCATCAGGTTCGGGAGGCGCGCAGGATCTCACCCCACAGGCTGGCGGCGAGGGCGCTGCTGGCGCGGGTGGGGCTGTTGTCGTCGTTGCCGAGCCAGATGCCCACCACCCAGTGGCGCTGGGGCTCATAGCCCACAAACAGCAGATCGCGGCTCTCATTGGTGGTGCCGGTCTTGCCGCCCTCCTGGCCCCCCAGGCTCGCCATCTGACCAGTGCCCCGCTGCACCACGGCCCGCAGCATCTGCTGCATCGCCTGGGCCGTGGCTGGGGTGGTGACGCGGCGGCCTGGCTGGGCAGGGGTCTGGCCAGCCGCCGAACCCTCACCGCCAGCACTGGTCTGACGGCATTGGCTGGACGTTTGACCGCTGCAGGCTTCTGCATCGGTGAGGCGCCGGATGGTGGTGGGGGCATGCCAGATGCCGTCGTTGGCGATGGCGGCGTAGGCGGCGGTGAGCTCCAGCAGGGTTACCTCGCTTTGGCCGAGGGCCAGCCCTGGCACCGCGGCCAGCGGGCTGGTGATGCCAAGATCACGGGCCTTTTGCACCAGCGCATCGAGGCCCACCCGCTGGGCCAACCGCAGGGCTGCGGTGTTGCTGCTGATCGCGAAGGCTGAGATCAAGCTCAGGGAGCCACTGCAACCGCTGGCGAAGCTCTGACCGCGCCAGCGGAATGGAGCGCAGCTGATCCCATCCCCGGGGCGCAGACCCCGCTCCAGGGCCACCAGATAGGGGATCAACTTGAAGGTGCTCCCCGGCTGGCGTAGCGCCATGGAGGCCCGGTTGAACTGGCTCTGGCGGTAATCCCGTCCCCCGGCAATGGCCAGGATGCCGCCGCTGCGGGCATCGAGCACCACCACGGCGCCTTCGCTCACCCCCAGGCCAGCACTGCTCTGCAGCCTCTGGCGCAACAGCCGCTCCACCTGCTCCTGCAAGGAGCGATCCAGGTGGGTGTCAATCAGAAAGTTGCCCTCGGCGGCCACATCCCGGCCCACCAGCTGATCGAGGTCGCGGCGCACCTGGTCGGAGTAGAAGGGCACGCCGCGCTGGGCTGGGCTGCTGCGGCAGGCCTGGGGTGACAGACGGATGGGGCTGCGGCGCCCACTGCGGGCCTGGTCGGCGGTGAGGCGCCCGGTGTCGCCCATCTTGCTGAGCACGGCGTTGCGGGCCTCCAGGGCCGCCTGGGCATCAAAGCAGGGGTCGTAGCCGTTGGGCGAGGGCAACAGCCCCACCAGCAGGGCCGCTTCCTCGCGCTGCAGTTGGCTGGCGGGCTTGCCGAAGTAGTGGCGCGAGGCATCTTCGAAGCCCCAGCCCACGCCGAGATACACCCGGTTGAGATAGCTCAGCAGCAGGTCGCGCTTGCTGAAGCGGGCTTCCAGCTGCAGGGCTACGAGCAGCTCCCGCCACTTGCGGCCCAGGGTTTCCCCCTGGCCCACCTGATCGGGATACAGGCTGCGGGCCAGTTGCTGGGTGAGGGTGCTGCCGCCCTCCAGCACCCGGCCCCCGAGCACGTTGGTCACCAGGGCCCGCGCCGTGCCCACCGGGTCGACGCCCGGATGCCACCAGAAGCGGCTGTCCTCACTGGCCAGCAGCGCATCGATGAGCACCGCCGGATAGTCGCGCAGGGCCTGGCGCTCCCGGTGCTCGAGGGCATCGGCCGTGGTGATGGGCTTGCCCTGGCGGTCGTAGAGCACCAGCGGACCGCGCACCGTGGCCAGGCTGCCGCGGATCGGGGCTTGCACGGTGGAGAGGGCCAGCAGGCCAAGCCCTCCAATAGCCATGCCCGCTAGCGCCCAGCTGACGCCTCGCAGCAAGCGCTGCAGCTGCGGTAGAGGTCGGATCTGAAAGTCCAGTTCGGGCAGACCCGCTTCCTGACTGGGGCCGAAGCGGAGGCTGTCGCCGTCGCGCAGCAACAGCTGCCGCACGCGGCGGCCTTGCCACCACAGGCCATTGGTGGAGTTCTGGTCACTCAGCAGCCAGTGGGGGCCGCACCGTTCGAGCAGGGCATGGCGCCGACTGACCGCCTGGTGGTCGATGCAGATCTGGCAGTCGCTGTCGCGGCCGATGCCGTATGCGCCCGGATGCAGGGGCAGCAAGCGCGAGGCCTGGCCCGGCTGGTGAATGCGCAGCTGGGCCTGGCCAGGCTGGCTAAACCGCTGCCAGCGGCGGCGCAGGGCCTCAAGGGCGGGGTTGGCCATGGCTCCCCAGTAGATCGATGGCGAAGCAGAGCACCGCCAGGTTGATCGCCACATCGGCGAGATTGAACACCGGGAAGGAGATCGGCACCAGGGCCAGGAAATCGACGACGTAGCCCAGCCGCCAGCGATCCAACCCGTTGCCGATGGCGCCGCCCAGCACGAGCCCCACCCCCAACCAGCGGGCCGGAACGAGGACGCCCTGCCGCTGAATCCAAACGATCACCCCCAGGGCCACCAGCAGACTCACCAGGCCGAGCAGCTCAGGGTGGCCCGTGAACAGGCTGAAGGCGGCGCCGGTGTTGCGGGTGAGATGCAGATCCAGCAGACCCGGCCAGAGTGGTGTTGTGCCAAACGGGGCCAGCTGGGCTACGGCCCAGGCCTTGCTGAGTTGGTCCAAGAGCACCACCACACCGGCTGTGGCATAGGCCAGGGTGCGGGCCCGTCTCATGGCTCCACCAGCAGCAGCCGACGCAACAGCAGGGCCGCCACGGCGACGCCGCAGCACAGCAACAGCTGGGGCAGCAGGGGCGCGACGCTGTAGCTGATCAGCAGCATGCCGAGATTGGGCCCCCAGCGGCCCGCCAGGGCGCCGAGCAGCAAGTTGGCGATCCCGCAGAGTTGCAGCACCGCCAGGCCCACCACTGCTGCGCCAAGCAGGCTGAGCAGATCGTCCATGCCCGGTTGGCGCGCCAGCTTGCCGGTGAGCCAGGCGGCGGGAAGGAAGCCGGCCAGGTAGCCGAAGCCGGGATCGAGCAGATAGGCGGCGCCACCACCGCCGTGGAACACCGGCAGCTGGAACAGCCCCAGGCTGAGGTAAGCCACCGCCGCCAAAATGGCGCTGCGGGGCCCGCACACCAAGGCGGTGAGCAGCAGCGCCGGCACCTGCAGGGTGATCGGCAGGGTGGCCAGGCTCCAGGCCCCATCAGCCGCCGGCAGGGGAGCTGCGGCCTGGATCAGTCCCCCCACCAGGATCAGCAACAGGCCGGCAATGGCGCCGCTCCAGGTGGCTAGGGCCCGCAACTGATCCCATCGTGTCTGCGACCATTTTGGGGGGTCGCGCCACCAGGGCCGGTCCCATCTGCCCTCCCACCTGCCGGTATGGACCAACCCACAACCCCGGAGCCCCGTGAGTCCCAGCCCTTTGCGGTGGGCGACGCCGTGCAGCTCAAGGGACGGCAGCAGTACCTGAAAACGGCCGATCCCATGCCGATGCTCCGCCCCCCCGATCTCGTGGATCCGGAGGAACTGGGTGAGGTGCTGGCGCTGAAAGCGCGCAACCTTCTGGCGGTCCGTTTTCGGCGGGGCACTTTCTTGATCGAGGCCGATCAGCTCCAACCCCCGGAGCCCCAGAACGCCGACTGATCAGCGAGTCCTCAGCGGCTGAGGGCATGGCGCTGCCAGGCCTGTTCGGCGGCAGCCAGCGCCTGCGGTGGTCCACAGAGGCTCAAGGCCGGCTGGGTCAGTCGCCGTTGGGCTGCTGACAACAGGGCTGGGGCATCGAGCTGCTGGGCCCGGTCCAGGGTGTCCTGCACATAGGTCCAGCCCAGACCATGGCCGAGCACCAGGGCCTGGCGATCGGCGATCTGGCCGCAGGTCTGCCGTCCCATGGCGTCCTGGCCGCGGTATTTGGCTTTGGCTAGGGCGAGTTCGTCGTCGCTGAGTGGCTGCTCCAGCATGCGAGCCCATTCATCGAGCAGGGAGGTGGTGGCTTCGGCGGCCCGTTCCGCCGAGCTGGACAGGTGCCAAATGAAGGGGGTCGCCCCGCGCCGCGCCGGCATGTGCACCCCCACGTCGTAGGCCAGGCCGCGCTCCTCCCGCATCGTCACAAACAGCCGGCTGGACATGCCCATGCCGAGGTGGGCCTGCAGCAGACGCAGGGCCAGCCCGTCGGGATCCCCTAGGGGCACGGTGGCGGTCCCCAGCATCAACACCAACTGCTCGGTCTCCTGCTCCAGGCTGGTGAAGCGCTGGCTGCAACCGGGCGCCTGCGGGCCTGGGCCAGGTAGGGGCCCAGTGGTGGACCATGGGCTGCGCCCCAGCCAGGAATTGAGCAGGTCTGGCAGTTCAGCCCCCAGATCGCCACAGGCCACCAGCAGCGCACCGTCGTGGCCGAGCACCGGCACCAGAGCGCTGATCTGCTCGCGGCCGATCGCGGCCAGTTCCTCTTCCACCCCCAGGGGGTCGTGCCCATAGGGCCCTTGGCCGTAGAGCTGGTGGCGCAGCTGGTCGTGGGCCAACTGGAAGGGATCCTCCCGCTGACGCTGCAGGCTCTGCAGGTTGAGGCCGCGCTCGAGCTCGAGTTGGTCGCTGCTGAGCCAGGGCTGCCGCGCCATGGACAGCAGCAGGGGCAGCAGCTCGGGGGCATCGCTGCTGGCGCATTTGAGGCTCAGCACCAGGCTGTCCTCCGTGGCCTCACAGCGCAGGGCGGCACCCCGACCTTCCACCAGATCGGCCAGGGCTTCGGCGTTGTAGTCGCCGCAGCCGCGCGTCAGCAGCCCAGCCAGCAGCTGGGCTGCTCCCCGCTCGCCTGGACGATCCCCACTGCTGCCTCCGCGGATCCAGAGGCGGCAGGCCACGATCGCCGGCCCTGGCCGCCGTTGCCACACCAGGGGCAGGCCCCCCTCCAGGGTTGTGTTCTGCCAAGTGCCTGTCGGCCACGGGGAATGGCTCATGCCGGCACCGCCTCAAGAACGCAGGCAGCCGCTGGATCAAGCAGGGGCAGCGTCCGCCGCACCAGCTCCTGCCGATCCCAGCGCTCGATGTCCTCCAGGGGCTGGGCCAGCCCGTGCCGCCGCCCCCAGAGCCGGTTGTTGCCGATCAGCCCGGCCACGCCGCCGGCGGCCTCCAACCCGAAGCGATAGCCGTTCGCCACCAGCCGCTGGGCCCGCTGCCACTCCACATCCGGCAGCCCGTCCTGCTGCAGCTGCGACCACACCTCAGCGATGGCCTGGCGCACCGCCGGCAGCTCGTCGGGTTCGCAGATCGCCTCCAGCAGAGCAAAGCTGCCGCTCTCCATCACATGCAGATCCAGATCGACACTCTCCACAATGCGGAGCTGCTCCCGCAGTCGCTCCACCAGGCGGCTGCGGCGGCCTTCGGCCAACACGGTGGTGAGCAGGTCTGCACCCATCACTCCGTGAAGATCGGCGGCGGGTGGGAGCCCCCAGAGCATCAGCAACCGGGCCGATTCCAGCCGGGGTACCGCCAGTCGGTGCTCACCGGGTTGTACAGCCAGGGGAGGGCGGCTTGCGGGTTCCAGCACCGCCGGCAGGCCGGCCAGGGCGCTGCGCTCCAGGCGATCGCCGAGGGCGGCGGGTTCTACGGCACCGCTGAGGGCGAGCACGCAGCGGTTGGCGCCATAGAGACGCTGGTGGAAGCCGGCCATGGCCTCGGGCGTTTGGGCCAGCAGCAGCTCCCGCTGGCCCAGGATCGGTTCGCCGTAGGCATGGCCAGGACAGCCCAACCGCAGCAACTGCTGCAGGGCGATTTCATCGGGCTGGTCTTCGCTTTGGGCCAGCTCTTCGAGCACCACCTGGCGCTCCATCACAAAGGCGTCGCGGTCCAGCCGCGGGTGCAGCACCAGATCCAGCAGCAGATCCAGGGCGTCGGCAGCGGCCTCTGGCGGAATCAACACGTGGTAGTGAACGTCGTCGAAGCCGGTGGCGGCATTGCTGTTGCCGCCCATCGCTTCGATGCGTAAGTCGAATTCCCCCGGTCCCAACCGCTCGCTGCCCTTGAACACCATGTGCTCGAGGAAGTGGGCCATGCCGCTCTCCCCGGGACCCTCAAACACACTGCCGGCCCTGCACCAGAAGTCGAGGCAGACCAGGGGGGAGTCGGCCAGGGGCAGGTAGACCACGCTGGCGCCGTTGGCTAGCTGGTGATCGCTGGGTGACGCCAGACCTGGCAACAGGGTCTCGGACGGGGCCAGGGTCAAGGCTCAGATGCGTGGCAGGATCTGCATTCTGCTGGCTACACCCCCTGCCGTGAGTTCCGCCCCCGCTTCTTCCCAGGCTTCCGGCATCCACCCACTGGTGGATGCCCTGGCCGAGCGGATGCGCCAGTGGTGGCAAACCCTGCCCGAGCTGGCCCCCCTGGCGGTGGATCCAGAGCTGGAGGCGATCAGCGGCAGTCTCGATGGCGATGCCCTGTTCATTCGCAACGAGCTGCGCCAGTGCCGAGGGTTGCGCAAACTGCACCTAGAGACGGCGCGCCTGGGCGCGGGGCTGCAGATCCTGCACTGCGTGATGTTCCCCGACCCCCGCTTCGATCTGCCGGTGTTTGGCGCCGACATCGTGGTGGGTCCAGCCGGGGTGTCGGCTGCCATCGTCGATCTCTCGCCGGTGCTGGGGGAGCTGCCAGTGGGCATTGCTGCCGCATTGGCCGCCCGCCCTCGCACCTCCTACAGCCAGGAGCGGGAGCTGCCCGGATGGGGATCGATCTTTTCGCCCTTTGTGCGCTTTGTGCGCCCCACCAGCCCAGAGGAGGAAAAGGCTTTTGTCGATGAGGTGAGCAGCGTTTTGGCTGTGTTGGCGGAAGCCATCGCCGCCGCCGCGCCTCAGGCCCCAGATCATCCGGCTACGGTTGAGCGCTGGCAGGGGCAGCTCCGGTATTGCAAGCAGCAGAAACAAAACGACAAGACCCGCCGGGTGCTGGAGAAGGTCTTCAACTCCGCCTGGGCCGACCGCTACATCGAGGAACTGCTGTTCGACGATCCGCCGGCTCCGTGAAACGGACTCTTCAGCGGGTACCGCGGCTGTGGTGGCTGGCTGGTGTCGCCGTGGTGGTGGTGCTGGGGGGGCTGACCGTCAGTCGCCAGCAGCGTCCAACGCCCATCCCCGCCACACCTGCCTCCCAGGCGCCACGCCCGCCTGAGGCCGTCGCAGCCCTGGGCCGACTCGAACCCGCCGGAGATGTGCGGTTGCTGGCCGCCCCGATCAGTGGCATTGGTGGCAGCCCCCGCATCACTCAGTTGCTGGTGGAGGAAGGCGACACCGTGCAGAGCGGCCAACTCCTGGCCCGTTTTGATACGGCTCCCAGCCTCCTGGCCCAGCAGCGCTTGCTCGAGGCCCGCATTCGCAACCTCGACACCCGGCTGCAGGTGCAGACCCGCGACATCAGTCGCTATCGCCAGCTGAGCCGCTCCGGTGCCATTCCCAGTGGTGAACTCGACACGCGCGAAACCGCCCTGCTCGAGCTGCAAGGGGCCCGCACCGAGGCCTTGGCCGAGCGCGACAAGGTGAAGGCGGAGTTGCTGCTCACCCAACTGCGGGCTCCCATCGCCGGCACGGTGTTGAAACTCCATGCCCGGGTGGGCGAGCGCCCTGCCGATCAGGGCGTGCTCGAACTCGGGGCCAGCGACCGAATGCAGGCCCTGGTGGAGGTTTATGAGAGCGATATCGACAGGGTGCGCCTGGGCCAGCCCGTCTCCCTGATCAGTGAGAACGGCGGTTTCCAGGGCACTTTGAGCGGTGAGGTGATTCGGATCAGCCCCCAGGTGCGGCAGCGCTCGGTGCTCTCCACCGATCCCACCGGTGATGCCGATGCCCGCGTGGTGGAGGTGCGGGTGGCGCTCACTCCCACCGACAGCCTGCGGGTTCGCGACCTCACCGGCCTGAAGGTGATCGCCAGGCTCGGTCGCTGATGCTGGGGCGCCTCTGGCAGGGCCGGCGCATTCCGCTGGCCTGGCTGTTGCTGACGCGGCAGCCGGTGCGCCTGCTGGTGGCCCTGGCCGGCATCGCCTTTGCCGGCATTTTGATGTTCATGCAGCTGGGCTTTCGCGACGGGCTGTTCGACGCCAGCGTCACGATTCACCGGCTCTTTAATGCCGACCTGGTGCTGATCAGCCCGCGCTCCAGCAGCTCGGTGAGCATGGCCGGGTTTCCCAGGCGCCGGCTCGTGCAGGCCATGGCCGACCCCGCCGTGGAGGGGATCACGCCGGTGCATTGGAACCTCCTGCTCTGGCGTAACCCGGAAACCCGCGGCACCCGTTCGATCCTCACCCTCGGGTTTGAACCGGGCGATCCCCTGTTCACCGATCCCTCCCTGGCGCCCAAGGCGAAGCTGCTCCAAGACCGGGGTCGCGTGCTGTTCGACGAGCGCTCGCGGCCCGAGTTCGGTCCGGTGGCGGAGTGGTTTCGCAGCGGCCGCACGGTGGAAAGCGAAATCGGCGGCCAGCGGGTGCGGGTGGCGGGGCTCGTGGGCCTGGGCACCTCCTTCGGGGCCGACGGCAACCTGCTCACCAGCCACGAGACCTACCTGCAACTCCTGCCCAACACCCCTCCGGGCAGCATCGAGGTGGGCCTGATCCGGCTGAGGCCTGGTTCTGATCCAGGAGCAGCGGTGGAGCGGCTGCAACGCCAGTTACCCGCCGATGTCACCGTGCTCACCAAGGACGGCTTCATCGCCTTCGAGCAGAACTACTGGCGCACCAGCACCTCGATTGGCTTCATCTTCACGCTGGGCGCTGCGATGGGATTCGTGGTGGGCTGCGTGATCGTGTATCAAATCCTCTATTCCGACGTGAGTGATCACCTGCCGGAATACGCCACGTTGATGGCGATGGGCTATCGCCTGCCCAGCCTGCTTGGGGTGGTGGCCCGTGAGGGCCTGCTGCTCGCCACCTTCGGCTACCTGCCGGCCTACGCAGCCGGCCAGGGCCTCTATTGGTTGGTGCGCAACGCCACCCAGCTGCCAGTGACGATGAACATGCCCCGGGCCCTGACCGTGTTCACCATGATCCTGGTGATGTGCATGGGCTCGGCGGCCCTGGCGATGCGCCGGCTCGCCGATGCCGATCCGGCGGAAATCTTCTGATGGATCTGGATCGTCTGGTGAGTGGGCCTGCTGCATCGGGCGCCGTGGTGCAGGTGGCCGGGTTGAGTCACTGGTATGGGGCCGGCTCGATGCAACGGCAGGTGTTGCAGTCGGTGGATCTCGCCATCGCTCCCGGTGAGGTGGTGTTGCTCACGGGCCCCTCCGGATGTGGCAAAACCACCCTGCTCACCCTGGTGGGAGCCCTGCGCCAGGTGCAGCAGGGCTCGGTGCGGGTGTTTGGCGAAGAGCTGCACGGCGCGGGGCGAGCCTCCCGCCAGCGTCTGCGTCGCCGGATCGGCATGATTTTTCAGGGCCACAACCTGCTGCGCTGCCTGAGCGCCGAGCAGAACGTGCAAATGGGTGCCGATCTGCTGCCGGGATTGGGGTATCGGGCCCGTCGGGATCGCGCTCGCGAATGGTTGCGCGCGGTGGGGCTGGGCGATCACCTGAACAAATTGCCCCACGATCTCTCCGGCGGCCAAAAGCAGCGGGTGGCGATTGCCCGAGCTTTGGCGGCCCGGCCCCAGTTGCTGTTGGCTGACGAACCCACCGCGGCCCTCGATTCCCGCAGCGGACGCGAGGTGGTGGATCTGCTCAAAGGCCTGTCGCGGGAACAGGGCTGCGGTGTGCTGATGGTGACCCACGATCCCCGCATTCTCGATGTGGCCGACCGGCTGGTGCAGATGGAGGATGGCCAGCTCAGCCAGGGGGCCAGGCCCATTGAGTAGGGTGAGGATTCGCATCTCTCTCCCGTTGCCGTACGCATGGCCAAGCGCAGGAATCTCAAGAAGGAAAAACAGGAGCGCAACCGCGCCTATGCGCGCAAGTTCAAAAAGCGCAAGCTGCGCAACGACGGCCGTGGTGAAGGTGCTGGCAACGGTGTGACCGGCACGGCCAACAACGGCGGCGCTGCCGACTGATCAGCGGTTTGACGCGTTGCGAGGGGGATCCCGCGGGGTCCCCTTTTTGCTGTTCACGACCACTCGGTTCAATCTCTCCCGGCGGTTCCGATGTTCCTCAGCGTCGTCATCCCCACCTACAACCGCCTGCCGATCCTGCAGAAGTGCCTGCGGGCCCTGGAGGCCCAGGAGCTGGCTCGGCCGATCTCCGGCTACGAGGTGGTGCTTGTTGACGATGGCTCCACCGATGAAACGGTGGCCTGGCTGCGCGGGCACGCGGCCGAATTGCCCCATGTGCGACTGATCCAGCAGGAACATGGTGGTCCCGCCGAAGGGCGCAACCGAGGGGTGCAGCACGCCCAGGGTGAGGTGATTGTTTTCATCGACAGCGACCTGGTCGTCACCCCCAGCTTTCTGCACTGCCACGCTCAGGCCCTGGAGCAGCACTGGACGAGGCGGGGCGATCGCCGCTGTTTCACCTATGGCGCGGTGATCAACACCGCCAACTTCGACGCTCCCACCAGCGAGCCCCACAAGTTGCAGGACGTGTCGTTTGCCTATTTCGCCACCGGCAATGTGGCGATCGATCGCACCTTGCTGGAGCAGGCCGGCCTGTTCGATACGCGCTTCCGCCTGTATGGCTGGGAGGATCTGGAGTTAGGGGAGCGGTTGCGGCGACTGGGGGTTGCGCTGGTGCGCTGCCCTGAGGCGGTGGGCTATCACTGGCACCCGGCCCTGCGGCTGGAGCAGATCCCCGACCTGATCCGGGTCGAGCGGGAGCGGGCCCAAATGGGCTTGGTGTTCTATTTGAAGCACCCCACCCGGCGGGTGCGGTTCATCATTCAGTACACCTGGTTGCACCGGCTGCTCTGGGAGCTGCTCACCCTGGGGGGCCTGCTCAATGAGCGCAGCCTGAGGCCCCTGCTGGCTTGGTTGATCCGGTGCGGCCACCCTGGCCTGGCGATGGAGCTGTTGCGGTTGCCCCTGAACCGTCTGGGGGTCCGAGCTCTGTATGCCGAAGCCCGGGGCCTTGCGGCCACAAGCCAGGCCTGCAGCCCCGTTTGATAGGGTGCATTCGTTCCATTCATCCCGCACACCTGCGTGTTTCGGGTGATCTGAGCGCCTCACCCCATCGGCCCCTCTTGGCTGGCTGGGTGGCTCGAGATCCCTGGCAGGTGGAGGCAAACCCGAAACCCCCAACCAAACCATGGCTGTTGTCACACTCGCCGAAATGATGGAGGCTGGTGCCCACTTTGGGCACCAAACGCGCCGCTGGAATCCCAAGATGTCGCGCTACATCTATTGCGCGCGCAACGGCGTTCACATCATTGATCTCGTGCAGACCGCCGTCTGCATGAACAACGCCTACAAGTGGACCCGCAGTGCCGCGCGCAGCGGCAAGCGCTTCCTGTTTGTTGGCACCAAGAAGCAAGCCTCCGAGGTGATTGCTCAGGAAGCCACCCGCTGTGGCGCCTCCTACGTGAACCAGCGCTGGCTGGGCGGAATGCTCACCAACTGGACCACGATGCGCGCCCGCATCGACCGGCTCAAGGACCTGGAGCGCATGGAGAGCTCCGGCGCCATCGCCATGCGTCCGAAGAAGGAAGCTGCGGTGCTGCGCCGGGAGCTGGAGCGCCTGCAGAAATATCTGGGTGGCCTCAAGAACATGCGCCGCCTGCCCGACGTGGTGGTGCTGGTGGACCAGCGCCGCGAAACCAACGCCGTGCTCGAGGCCCGCAAGCTCGATATTCCCCTGGTGTCCATGCTCGACACCAACTGCGATCCCGACCTCTGCGACGTGCCCATCCCCTGCAACGACGACGCTGTGCGCTCGGTGCAACTGGTGCTCGGCCGCCTGGCGGACGCCATCAACGAAGGCCGCCACGGTGCCCAGGACCAGGGCCGTGACGACGAAGGCTGATTTCGCCCCTGCCCATTCCCCTTTGAATTCCGTACCCCATACCCTCCATGGCTGAGATTTCGGCAAAGCTGGTTAAAGAACTGCGCGACAAGACCGGCGCAGGGATGATGGATTGCAAGAAGGCGTTGTCGGAGTGCGACGGCGACGCCACCAAAGCCACCGAGTGGCTGCGGCAGAAGGGCATCGCCACCGCCGAGAAAAAGGCCGGCCGCACCGCTGCTGAAGGAGCCATCGGCAGCTACATCCACACCGGTGCCCGCGTGGGCGTGCTGGTGGAGGTCAATTGTGAAACCGACTTCGTCGCCCGCGGCGAGGGCTTCCAGGAGTTGCTCCGCAACGTGGCCATGCAGATCGCGGCCTGCCCTGGCGTCGAATACGTCAGCGTGGATCAGATCCCTGCCGAGGTGGCCGAGCGCGAGAAGTCCATTGAGATGGGGCGTGACGACCTGGCCGGTAAGCCCGACCAGATGAAGGTCAAGATCGTCGAAGGCCGTATCGGCAAGCGCCTCAAGGAGCTGGCCCTGCTGGACCAGCCCTTCATCAAGGACAGCTCTGTCACCGTGGCTGAGATGGTCAAGCAGGTGGCCGGCAAGGTGGGCGAAAACATTCAGGTGCGCCGCTTCACCCGTTTCACCCTGGGTGAAGGCATCGAGGTGGAGAAGGCTGACTTCGCCGCGGAAGTGGCGGCTATGACTCAGGCAGCCTGAGCGGCCCCCCTGTGACGGTGCTGGAGGCTGCCCGCCAGCAGCTCACGGATCTGGAAACCCAGCTGTCGGCCTCCAACCCGCAGCTGTATCGGCACCTGGCCCTCTACCTCCAGGTGCTGCGTGACGGCCTGTTGAACATCGTTCAACAGGCCTGCTTTCATTTGGCGACTCAGGCCTATCCCGATCGCTACCTCGAGCTGGATGATTCCCAGCGTCAGGTGTTGCATCGGCGTCTCCGCAGCCTGGTGGGGCGTGCCACCAGCTTGCTCACAGTGGAACAGGTGGCCCATCTGGCGTCCCAGATGGCGCGGGAACAGCATCGTCAGCGCCAGCGGCGGCGCAGCCGTCTGCTCGAGGCCCTAGAGCAGGGCGAGCCCAGCGAATCGTTGGCCGATGTGGACGAATCGGACCAGCCGCCGCGCGGATCGGTGCATCTTGGATTGGCATTGCCGATCGGCGCTGATTTTCTTCCCACCTCCAGCTTTGCTGTTTCGGCAGCGCCCCAAGCACCTGCGCTTGAGTCCGACGCGGCCGATACGGATCCAGGGGAGGAGGCCGAGCAGGAGTCAGCCATGCAGGCCATGGCCGAAGCCTTCAGTGAATGGCTCGAGCAGGCCCCGCCCCGGGCTCCAACCCCCTGGGATGGAGGTTCCTTGCCGAGCGATCCGGCCCTGCTGATGGCCTGGATCGCAGGTTTTGAGCTAGCCCTCAGCCGCCGGCTGCGCAACCTCTCCCATGCCCTCGACGTGGAGCTGTTGCGGCTTGGGCTCAGCCGCACCCTGCTGCCGGTGAGCCTGTTGGATGCCGTGTTGGCTGGACAATTGGACACCTTGGAGGCTCCGGCCAACCTGCTGCGGCTGCCCTTGCCGTTTGGCCCCGATGCGGGAGCGGCGCGGTTGGAGACCATGACGGTGCTGCTGCGTCCGGACGATCTGGAGCTGACGCTTCCCAAACTGCGCACCTGTCGCACCAGGATTCAGCAACACCGGCAGGAGGTGCGCAGAATGGCCCAGCACTATCGCCGCATCCAGCGGCGCGTTCAGGCGCTTGAGGCGGAACAGCTGTGGCTGCAGGACATCAACCCAGCCCAGACACCCCCGCTGCCCCCGATCTAGAGGCCTGGCTGCGCACCCTGCAGCAAGCGCTGCAGGTGGAGGCGGATCGGGGCTTCATCGATCTCAAGGGCCGCCATAGCCGCTTCAGTGCTTTTGTGATTCAGCAGCTGCAGGAGCGACCTGCTGATCTCCCGGACGAGCCACTGCAGCGGATCCTTGAGCTGCAGGTGGGATTCGACACCTACAGCGATCTCTCTCTGGCCCGGCGCCAGTCGCTGGTGCGGCAGTGCCGCGAGCGCTTGCATGCCTTGCGCCAGGCCCAGCGCCCGGTGTTGGCGGTGGCCCCACCGCGGCTGCGGCTGGTGCCCAGTGCAACCGGAACCACGTCCAGCTCAGGCGTGGCTGGCTTCACGGCCGACACTCCCCTCTCGGAGGTCCGCGGTGTCGGCCCCAAAACGGCGGCACGGCTGGCCCAGCTGGGGCTCTGGGTGGTGCGCGACCTGGTGCACTACTACCCCCGCGACTACCTCGATTACGCCAACCTGGTGCGGATCAGTGGCTTGGAGCCGGGGCGCACGGCCACCATCGTCGCCACGGTGCGCCGCAGTCACGCTTTTGCCAGCCCGCGCAACCCCAATCTCTCGATCCTGGAATTGCATCTGCTCGACTGCACCGGGCGGATTCGGGTCAGCCGATTCTTTGCCGGTCAGCGTTTCTCCAGCCCCGGCTGGCTGAAATCCCAACAACGTCTGTTTCCTGTGGGCGCCACGGTGGCGTTGAGTGGCCTGGTCAAAGAAACCCCCTATGGACCGGCATTCCAGGACCCCCTGATGGAGGTGCTGGAATCGCCCCAGGCTCCGGTGCGCTCCGAAACGATCGGTCGCCTGCTGCCGGTGTACGGGCTCACCGAAGGCCTGGGGGCCGACCGCTTGCGTCAGGTGGTGGAGGCGGTGCTGCCGGTGCTGCGCCGCTGGCCCGATCCCTTGCCCGAAGGCCTGCGCCGCAGCCAGGGGCTGATCACCCGCTCCGAGGCACTCACCCAGATCCACGCGCCGGCCAGCCAGGAGCAACTCCAGGCCAGCCGCCGCCGGCTGGTGTTCGATGAGTTTCTGCTGCTGCAACTGGGCCTGGCCCAGCGGCGGCGCCAGCTCAGCCAGCGCCCTGCCCCGCCCCTGGCCCTGCCCGCCGGGGGTGAGGGCCTGGTGCAACGCTTCCTGGCAATCCTGCCCTTTGCGCTCACCGGCGCCCAGGAGCGGGTGCTGGCAGAAATCCGCGCCGATCTGGCCCGACCCCAGCCCATGGCTCGGCTGGTGCAGGGGGATGTGGGTAGCGGCAAAACCGTCGTCGCCCTGGCCTCCCTGCTCACCGCCATCGAAGCCGGCTGCCAGGGGGCGTTGATGGCCCCCACCGAGGTGTTGGCGGAACAGCACTACCGCAAGCTGGCGGAATGGTTGCCCCAGCTGCACGTCACCTCAGCCCTGCTCACCGGCTCCACCCCAGCCCCGCGGCGCCGGCAGTTGCTCCAGGACCTCGCCAATGGCCAGCTTCAGCTGCTGGTGGGCACCCACGCCCTGCTTGAAGACCCAGTGCAGTTTGATCGCCTGGGCCTGGTGGTGGTGGATGAGCAGCACCGCTTCGGGGTGCGCCAGCGCAACCGCCTGCTGGCCAAGGGTCTGCAGCCCCATCTGCTCACGATGACGGCCACCCCGATCCCGCGCACGTTGGCGCTCTCGCTGCATGGCGATCTGGATGTCAGCCAGATCGATGCCCTGCCGCCAGGCCGACAGCCCATCCGCACCCAGCTGATCAAGGGCAGCCAGCGCCAGCAGGCCTATGGCCTGATCCGTGAGCAGGTGGCCCTGGGCCAGCGGGCCTATGTGGTGCTGCCTCTTGTGGAAGACTCGGAGAAACTCGAGCTGCGCTCCGCCGTGGAGGTGCACCGGCAACTGAGTGAGGAGGAATTTCCCGAGCTCAGCGTGGGTCTGCTGCACGGACGGCTCAGCAGTGCCGACAAGCAGGCCGCCATTGGCGCCTTTGCCCGTGGCGACTGTCAGGTGCTGGTCAGCACCACGGTGGTGGAGGTGGGTGTGGATGTGCCCGAGGCGAGCGTGATGGTGATCGAACACGCCGAGCGATTCGGCTTGGCCCAGCTGCACCAGTTGCGCGGCCGCGTCGGCCGGGGGGCAGCCGCGTCCCACTGTCTGCTGATCAACGACAGCAGCAATGTGTTGGCGCGCCAACGGCTGGAGGTGCTGGTGCGCTCCAGTGATGGCTTTGAGATCGCCGAGATGGACCTGCGGCTGCGGGGCCCGGGCCAGGTGCTCGGCACCCGCCAGAGTGGCTTGCCCGATCTGGCCTTGGCCAGCCTCACCGAAGACGGAGCGGTGCTTGAGGAGGCCCGCGACCTGGCCAGGCAGATCACCGCCACCGACCCCGACCTGCAGCAGCATCCGGGGCTGGCCCAGGCCCTGGCAGAGCAGCGCCGCCGCCAGATGGATCAGGCGGCTCGGCTCAACTGATCACCCCCTCCCCCTCCTGCTATGAGCCTGCGACCCTGGAGTCCGATTCCGATCGTGGAGGCCGGGGAGCCACTGGTGGATCTACCACCGCAGTTGTGGCGGCTGCAGCCCCATCCCTACGTCAGCCTCGGAGCGCCCTATGGGGCCCACGGGAATCCTTTCCAGCTGCGCAGCAGTGTGGTGGAGCGGCTACTCCAGGCCGAGCACGCCCTCCGGCAGTCCCAGCCCCAGTGCCGCCTGGCGATCTTTGATGCCTGGCGGCCCCTGGCCGTGCAGCGCTTCATGGTGCGCCATGCCGTGCTGGAGGAGTGCGCCCGTGCTGGTGTCAACCCCGATCAGCCCTCCCCTGCGCGCGACCGTGTGGTCACCGAGGTGGGGCGCTTCTGGGCCCCACCGAGCGATGATCCGGCCACACCGCCACCCCACAGCACCGGGGCGGCCGTCGACCTCACCTTGGCGGATGGCTCAGGGATGCCGCTGGCGATGGGGGGCGAGATCGATGCGATTGGCCCTGTATCGGAGCCGGAGTTCTACGCGGAGGCAGCCCTGGCGGATCCCAATGGTGCTGAGGCCCTCTGGCATGGGCGTCGCCAATGCTTAGCCCGGGTGATGGCCGGAGCAGGCTTCGTGCAGCATCCCAACGAGTGGTGGCACTTCAGCTGGGGCGATCAACTCTGGGCCTGGCGCCGTAGCGAAGAACAGGCCCGTTATGGCCGGATTGGCGAGGCCGCCAGCTCCCTGGCCAGCTGATCGGCCTGCTGGGCGGTCAGCAACTCCCGCTCAACGCAGCGCTTCAGGCTGCGGCGGGTCATTTCGAGTTGCAGCTCCCGCAGCCGGGCGAGCACGGCTGGGCTCTGGTCGGCATAGGGCTGCAGCTGCTGCTGAAACGCCCTTCGGATGCGCTCCACATCGCAGGTGGTGCGATCGGGGTCGTAGAGGGTGGGCCTGGAGGGGGCGGTTCCGGTTGGCGGCGGCCCTGGCTCCAGGCGACTGGGGCAAGCAGCGCCGATCCCAGTGCCACGGCGAGCAGGGGCCTGATCACCCAGCCCCCGCGCTGAGCCACTCCTGCACCGAGTCGCGGCCACTCTTGACCACGAAATCACCGAGGCTTCGCCGCCCACCGGCGCTCTGCCAGGCCTGCAGCAGGGGCTCAAGCGTGGCTTCCAGGGCCTCCAGGGGCATCTTCTCGAGATAGGGCTCCGCCAGGCGGCTGAGGTTGGGAGTGCCACCCAGCCAGAGTTGGTATTGATCGACGCCGCTCCCCACCAGGCCGATCTCGGCCATGTAGGGGCGGGCGCAGCCGTTGGGGCAGCCGGTGATGCGCACCAGCACCGATTTCGAAATGCCGAGCCGTTGGAACAGCGCCTCGAGCCGCTCCAGCACCTCGGGCAGGATGCGCTCGGCTTCTGTCACCGCCAGGCCGCAAAGGGGCAGCGCCGGGCAGGCCAGGGCATGGCGCGCCAAGGGGGCGGGACTCTCGGGCGATTCAAAACCAAGAGCCGCCAGCTCATCGCGCACGCTGGAGCGCTGGGCTACACCGATGTTGCAGAGCAGCAGGTCTTGGTTGGGGGTGAGGCGCACCTCGAGCTTGTAGGTGTCGATGATCCGGCGCAGGCCGCTCTTGATGGTGCCGGAGAGGCGGCCACAGAGCACAGGAAGGCCGACAAACCACAAGCCACGGCTTTGGCGGTGCCAGCCGAGGTAATCCTCGAGCTTGGACTTGGGCTCCAGCCGCATGCCTTTGATCGGATGGGCGAAGTAATGGGCCTGGAGCACCTGGCGGAACCAGGCGACACCACGGTCGTGGATCAGGTATTTCATGCGCGCATGGCGGCGCTGCTCCCGGTCGCCATGGTCGCGCTGCAGCGCCACGATCGACTGGAGCAGATCCAGCACGTGTTCGGCGGCCACGTAGCCCAGGGGATCGGCGGTGCGGGCGAACGTTTCTTCTTTGTTGTGGGTACGGCCCATGCCACCGCCCACGTACACGTTGCAGCCCTGGGGCTGGCCCTGGGGATCGCAGAACAGCACCAGGCCGATGTCCTGGGTCAGTAGGTCCACCGAGTTGTCGCCGGGCACGGTGACAGCCACCTTGAACTTGCGCGGCAGATAGGTGCCGCCATAGAGGGGTTCAGCGGCGTCGCCGCTGAACACACCGCCCTCGTTCTGGCGTGCCTTCACTTTGGCGACGGCAGCGCTGGGCTTGATCCGGTAGCTGAGCTCACCATCCACCCAGAGGTCGAGGTAGGAGCCTTCAGCTGCCTGGGGGGCGAGCAGGTCGGCGATCTCGTCGGCGAGTTGGCGGGCCGCGGGGTAGCCGCCCTTCTCAAACGGGGCCGCAGGTGCCATCACATTGCGGTTGATGTCACCGCAGGCCGCCAGGGTGGAGCCGAGATGACGCACGATCGTGCCGATCACCTCTTTGAGGTTGTCCTTGCGGACGCCGTGCATCTGGAAGGCTTGGCGGGTGGTGGCCCGCAGGGTGCCGTTACCCAGGCGATCAGAGAGCTCGTCAATGGCGAGATAGAGCGGCGCCGGAACCCGCCCACCCGGGTTGCGCAGGCGCAACATCATCTGCCAGTCCTTGTCTTGGCCTCTGACGCGATTTTCGCGGTTGTCCTGCTGGTAGCTGCCGTGGAACTTCAGGATCTGGACGGCGCTGTCCGTGAAATTCAGGGCGTCGTTGCCAAGTTCGGTGAGCAGCGGTTCCTTCAGGTGACCGCTACCGGCCTTGAGCTGTTCAAATTTTGACGGGGCCTTGTCTGACTGGGCCTTGTCTGAAGGGGCCTTGTCTGAAGGGGCCTTGTCTGAAGGGGCCTTGGCATCGGAGCCGTGCATGACTTGGGGCATCGGGTCCTGGCTCAAGGCTCGGCACGACACCGAAGTTAGCGAACAGCGTTCAATACAGTCGCGCTGTCTCGCCTGCCACCCTTGTCGACCTTTTTGCTCGAAATCGGCACTGAGGAACTTCCCGCCGACTTTGCCCGGCTGGCCCTGCCCCAGCTGGAGCAACTGGTGCGGAAGGATCTCGATGGGTTGAGGCTTGGCTTTGATGAAATTCGTTGCACGAGTACGCCGCGCCGCTTGGTGATCACGGCGGCCGGGCTGCCGGAGCGCCAGCCAGATCTGGAGGAAGATCGCAAGGGCCCCCCTAAAGCCCAGGCCTGGATCGATGGCAAACCCACGGCAGCGGCCCTGGGGTTTGCCAAACGCTGTGGAGTGGCCGCTGAAGCTCTGGAGATTCGCGACACCCCAAAAGGACCGTTTGTGTTTGCCCGTTGCCGCGAGGTTGGGCGACCCGCAGCGGAGGTGCTGGCGGGCCAGATTCCGCAATGGATCGAAGCGCTTCAGGGGCGACGTTTCATGCGCTGGGGGGAGGGGGAGATCCGCTTCTCCAGGCCGGTGCGCTGGCTCGTGGCCCTGCTGGATGCCACTCCGCTCGCCGTGACCCTGCCTGGCAGCGACCCGCTGGTGGCGGCGGGCAACATCAGCCGGGGGCATCGCCTACACACCAATGCGGTGTCCATTCCCAATGCGGAGGGGTACGTAGCCGCTTTGGCGGTGGCCGGCGTGACTGTGGATCGCGGGCATCGCGGTGCCCTGATTCACCAGGCCGTCACCACGGCGGCGGCCGCCCAGGCTGCCGATGCGGATCTCCCCGAGGAGCTGTTTGAGGAGCTGATCGACCTGGTCGAATCCCCATCGCTGCTGGAAGGCCAGTTCGATGCCCACTACCTGGCCCTGCCAGCCGAAGTGCTCAGCACCGTGATGCGGGCCCACCAGCGCTATGTGCCCCTCTATCGCCAAGGCCGCGCCAGCGATCCCCTGGCCCTCGATGCCCGCGACAGCCTGCTTCCCCGGTTCCTTTTCATCAGCAACGCGCTTCCCGAGGCGGCCGCCACCGTGGCTCGCGGCAATGAGCGGGTGCTGAAGGCTCGCCTGGCTGACGCTGAGTTTTTTGTGCGGGCCGACCGGGCCGTGCCCAGCATCGATCGCCGTGATCAGCTCTCCCGCGTCACCTTCGCCGCAGGTCTCGGATCCCTGCTCGACCGCACCGAGCGTCTGGAGTGGTGCACCGACGTGCTGCTGGAACAACTAGACCTACCCGCTGGCTGTGGCGACCATGCCCGCCGTGCCGCCCATCTCTGCAAACACGATCTGGTTAGCCAGATGGTGGGGGAATTCCCCGAGCTGCAGGGTGTGATGGGCGGCAAATATCTGGTGGCGGAGGGGGAGCCCCGCGAGGTTGGCCTGGCCGTTTTGGAGCATTACCTGCCCCGCGGCGCCGCTGATGCCTTGCCCACTTCTGCTGCCGGGGCGGTTGTGGCCCTGGCTGAGCGGCTGGAGCTGCTGCTGAGCATCTACGCCAAGGGGGAGCGCCCCACAGGCTCCTCCGATCCCTATGCCCTGCGGCGGGCCGCCCAGGGGCTCCTGCAGATCCTCTGGGATCGCGCCTGGCGGCTCGATCTGCTGTCTCTGCTGCACCGCTCCGCCCTGCATTGGGCCCAGTTGCTGCCCCACTGCGGTGTCGATGGGGAGGCCCTGGCCGCTGAGCTGGCCGAATTCCTGCGCCAACGGCTGGTGAGCCTGCTCGAGGAGGAGGGCTTCGATAGCGACCTGGTGCAGGCTGCAGCGGGCTCCTCGGTGCCGCTGGGGCGGGTGCTAGGGGATCCTGAGGATGCCCGCCAACGGGTGGCTCTGTTGGCCGAGCTGAGGGAGCGGGGTGAGCTGGCCGCCGTGCAGGCGGTCGTGACCCGCGCTGCCCGCCTGGCGGAGCAGGCAGATCTCGGCACCACGGTTCTAAGCCCCGCAGGGGTGGTCCAACCGGCCCTGTTCGAGAAGTCGAGTGAGGTCGGCATGCTCGCAGTGCTCAACGAACTTGAGCCGATCGCTTCACGCCCATCGAGCGACCGCTACGCACAGCTGGCTCGTGGTCTCTCAGCCGGATCGGATGCCCTGGCGGCCTTCTTTGACGGTGATCAGAGCGTCATGGTGCTGGCCGAGGATCCCGCGGTGCGCGAAAACCGGCTCAATCTTTTGGCGGTGCTGCGCAATCAGGCCAACGTGCTGGCCGATTTCAGCCGCATCAGCGGTTGAGGGCCACAGACACCTTTGAGGGGCTGCCTGTTGGCCGAGCCCCTCAGGTGGATGGGCCGTAGGTCCTACTGGCCGGCCAGAACGGGTTCCCGCTCGGGCTCCTGATCGGCCTTAGTACTGGATGCCTGATCAGGCTTGCTGGCTTGGTTACGCACCTTGATGCCGCCCTTGATCGTGCTCACGGCAAGCATGGCGTTGACTTCAGCCTCATCCCGCACGGCGCTGTCGACAGGCTTGTAGCCCTGGGGCGCCAGAGCGTTGCCACGAAGCACCGAACCCAGGGTGAGCAAGGTGAGCTTCAGTTGCTGCCAGGGATTCATCATCACCACCCGCTTGTAGAGGTAGCTGTCGAAGGTGAGGCGCTGCACGTCTTTGTCATCGCACATCTCCACGAAGGCTTCCCGGGCCGCATCGTTGCGGTAAAAGATGTTTTGCAGAAGCTCCAGCACCTTGTAGGTGGCGCCGTACTGGCGATCCCACTTCTTGAGGTACTTCTTGAGGTCTGCCTCGCTGGGCACCTTGGTGCCACCGGCGCTGGCCTCAACGATCTGCTCAGCACACATTCGGCCGCTCTTGGCTGCGAAGTAGATGCCTTCGCCCGAGCTCTTGGTCACATAGCCGGCGGCATCACCCACCAGGGCCATGCGGCCCACCACCCGCCTCGGGCGGGGATGCTCAGGAATGGGATGGGCTTCCACCTTGATCACTTCGCCGTTGACCAGGCGCTTCTTGGCCCGCTCACGGATGCCTTCCTGCAGGCTTTTGATCAGCCCCTGGTTCTGTTGCATCGTGCCGGTGCCCACGGCCACGTGGTCGTACTTGGGGAAGACCCAGGCGTAGAAATCGGGAGAGACGTCTGTGCCGACGTACATCTCGGCGAGGGTCTCGTAGTACTTCATCTCCTCGGGCGGGAGTTTGATCCGCTCCTGGAAGGCGATGGCCACGTTGTAGTCGCCGGCATCCATGGCCTTGGCCACGCGGCTGTTGGCGCCATCGGCGCCCACGATCAGATCCACTTCGAGGGTCTTGGTTTCGCCGGTGGCCTCACCTGAGGCGTAATCGGAGTAGGTGAGGGTGTACGGGCCCTGGCGGTTGGCGCCCGTGTCGATCTTGGTGACCAGACCGTTCACAAGGTGAGCGCCCAGATCAGCGGCGCGGTCGCGCAGGAAGGAGTCCATCACCTCCCGCCGGCACATGCCGATGTACTCGTCAGCGTTATCGAGGTTGATGTCCACCTCCCGGTTGGAGGGGGAGATCATTTTCATGTTGCGGACCTTGCGGTCGATGATCGACTCCGGCAGGTCGAACTCGCTGACCATGCAGAGGGGAATCGCCCCGCCACAGGGCTTGGCATTGTCGAGCTTGCGCTCAAAGATCCAGGTTTTGATGCCGGCCTTGGCAAGCACTTCGGCCGCACAGGAACCACTGGGGCCGCCACCCACCACTGCCACACGCAACATCGGAAAACCGCTCCGCCAGGAAGGGATGTGGCTGGGAAGCTAACACTGTTGAGCGGCCTGTTGATGGCCAATCCGCACGCCCCGCCTAGGATCTTTACTGCTCCCATTCCCAGGGCTGTTGATTGGTGCCAGGCAGGGGACCCGCGTGACCCGTCGCAATCCCCTTAGTAGCCCCAAGAGGCGCCCCCCTGGCCAGGATGGGTTGTCCCAGGCCGGCGGCCTGGACGACATTCCTGTTGCGCGCCGCTCTGCGCGCCCAGGAGCCCCGGCCAACCGGTGGCTCTTTCGGCTCACGGTGGTCACCGGGTCGCTCCTGCTGGGTTTGGTTGTGCTGCTGTTGTGGCGGCCCCAGCCCCTGCAGGGTCTGTTGGCGCCGCAGCCGGTCAAGGGCCTGAATGCCCGCACGGGCCCCGATGGGAGGCTGCTGGGCCATTTCCCCTATACGGAACTGCCCCCCTCCGACCAGGTAACGGTGGCTCCAGGCCTGACGTTGCACCGAGACGCCGCCGCCGCCCTCCTGGCCATGCAGCGGGATGCGGCCAGCCGTGGGGTCGAGCTGGTGGTGCTGAGTGCCTTCCGCTCGATCACGCTCCAGAACGAACTGTTTTTCGACGTGAAATCCGAGCGCAATCAAAGTGCCCGCGAGCGGGCGATGGTCAGTGCTCCTCCAGGCTTTTCCGAGCACAGCACCGGCTATGCGGTCGATCTGGGTGACGGTCGCGCTCCGGCCACCAACCTCTCCCCCGCCTTCGACCAAACCGAGGCGTTTGCCTGGCTCCAAGCCCATGCGGCCCGATATCACTTCACGCTCTCCTTTCCCCGCGGCAACGCCCAGGGGGTGAGCTATGAGCCCTGGCACTGGCGCTTTGAAGGCAGCGCCGAGGCACTCCAGGTGTTTGAGCCGGCCCAGCGGTTGGCCCGCTGATGGTGCCCGTTCCCGAACTGCTGGCACCGGCGGGCAACTGGGAGGCGCTGCGGGCCGCGGTGGCCAACGGTGCCGATGCCGTTTATTTCGGTGTGGAAGCATTCAACGCCCGCATGCGTGCGGCCAACTTTCGGCTCACCGAACTGGCGGAGGTGATGCACTGGCTGCACCAGCGCGGGGTCAAAGGTTTCCTCACCGTCAACGTGCTGGTGTTCAGCGACGAACTGGACGAAGCCGCCGCGTTGGTGCAGTCGGCTGCAGCGGCGGGGGTGGATGCGCTGATTGTTCAGGACATCGGCCTGGCCCGTCTGGCCCAAGCCGTGGCGCCGCAATTGGCAATCCATGGATCGACTCAGATGTCGATCACAAGCGCCGCCGGCGTGGCCCAGGCCGCCGCGCTGGGGTGTGAGCGGGTGGTGCTGGCCCGCGAGCTGACCCTCGCCGATCTCGGGCGTCTGCAGCACCAGCTTCAGCAGCGCCAGCTGGCCATGCCGCTGGAGGTTTTCGTGCACGGGGCCCTGTGCGTGGCCTATTCGGGCCAATGCCTCACCAGCGAAGCCCTCGGCCAGCGCAGTGCCAATCGGGGTGAATGCGCCCAGGCCTGCCGCCTGCCCTATCAGCTGATTGTGGATGGCGAGGAGCGCGACCTGCACGACCAGCGCTATCTGCTCTCACCCCAGGATCTGGCGGCCTGGGAGCTGCTGCCCCAACTCCAGGCGATCGGGATTGCCAGCCTCAAGATCGAGGGGCGCCTGAAGGACGCCAGCTACGTGGCGGCCGTCACCGATGCCTACCGCCAGAACCTCGATCGGCTCGCCGCGGGCAGCAACCCAGGCGCCATGCCCTCCGAGCAACGCCGCTCCCTGGAACTGAGCTTCTCTCGGGGGCTCTCCACCGGTTGGTTGGCGGGAATCAACCACCGGGCCCTGGTGCATGGCCGTTGGAGCAAGAAGCGGGGGCCCCGGATCGGCGTGTTCGAGCACTGGGATCCCCAGGGGGGATGGTGGATCGTGGACACCCGCGAGGCCCTCAAGCCCGGCGATGGGCTCGTGTTTGAAGCTGCTGGTGCCGCACCACTGGAGGCCCCGTTGGAGGTGGGGGGCCGGGTGATGGCGGTGCAGCAGCGGCCGGGCCAGCGCCTGGCGATTCGGCTGGGGCCTGGCCGGGTCGACGGCCTTGGCTTCCGGCCCGGCAGCCCCTGCTGGCTCACCAGTGACCCCAGCCTGGAGCGCCATTGGCAGCGGCTGGCCAGCCAGACAGTGCCGGAGCGAAGCCGGCTGCTGCACCTTCAAGTGAGCGGTCAGGTGGGTCAACCCCTCGAGGTGCGGGTGCTCACAGCCGAGGGCCTGCCGCCCGATTGCACCGGCGGCCTCGTGCTGCGCTCTGCCTCAGCGCTGCAGCCCGCCACCGGTCAGCCTCTCAACCGGGAGCGTCTTGAGGCCCAGCTTGGCCGGCTCGGCGGCACCTGTTGGACCCTGCAGGGCCTGGAGCTCGCGCTCGATGGCGATCTGTTTCTGCCCATGGCCCAGCTCAACCAGCTGCGGCGTGAGCTGGTGGATCAGCTGGCGGCGCTGGAGCGCAATCCCGGGCTGGCTGGATCGGGCGAGCCGTCTGAACCCTGCGCCGATCTCAAGTCTGTTCTGCAGCAGCTGGCTGCCGTCGAGCCTCGCGAAATAACTCCGGCGGGTGTGGATCAAGGCCCCGCGTTGATTGTGCTGGTTCGCACGCTGGAGCAGCTGCGAGCCCTGCGAGATCAACCGGTGGCGGCGGTGATCGCCGACCTCGACCAACCCGCTGAGCTGCGGGAGGCAGTGGCGATCGGCCGGGGCTGCTGGCCCCAGGGCATCTGGCTTGCGGGTCCGCGCATCACCCGACCGGATGAACGCTGGACGCTCGAGCCGCTGCTGCGGGCTCGCCCCGATGGCTACCTGGTGCGCAATGCCGATCAATTGGAAGCCCTCACACCCCTGGCCCCCTGCAGCGGTGACTTTTCTCTGAACGTTGCCAATCCGCTCACCGCGGCTTGGTTTCTTGAACGCTGGGGCCTGCAGCGGATCACCGCCAGCTACGACCTGGATCTGCCGCAGTTGTTGGCTTTGCTCCAGGGCTGCCCCCCTGAGCGGGTGGAGGTGACGGTGCATCAGCACATGCCCCTGTTCCACATGGAGCATTGCCTGTTCTGCGCCTTCCTTTCGGAGGGCCACGACCACACCGATTGCGGTCGCCCCTGTGAGCAGCACACCGTGGTGCTGCGGGATCGCAGCGGCAGCGAGCACCCCCTGCTGGCCGATCTCGGTTGCCGCAACACGCTGTTTAACGGCAAAGCCCAAACTGCCGCCGAGGCCCTCCCCCAGCTGCAGCGTGGCGGAGTGCGCCACCTCCGACTCGAACTGCTGCAGGAATCGTCGGCCCAAGCCCGTCAGCGGGTCGAGCAATACGCGGCTGCGCTGCGCGGCGAGATCAGCGGCCGCAGCCTGTGGCAGCGGGAGCAGCTCGACAGCCGCCTCGGTGTGACCCGCGGCAGCCTCAGAAGCGGCAAGGGCGTGGGATAGAGTTGAGAGCTGGCTTCGAGTCTTCGTAAACGTTCCGCATCCCGTTCCGTCTACATAAACTTCAAGTCAACGTACTTAAAACGTACGGCCATCAAGTACTCAGTAGGACCTTATTTATATGAGCGGCGCACACACAGGCACGCCCATTCGCAACATTGCGATCATCGCCCACGTTGACCACGGCAAAACCACGCTGGTGGATGCCCTGCTCACCCAGTCGGGCATTTTCCGCGAAGGAGAGGCGGTTCCCACCTGTGTGATGGACTCCAATGATCTGGAGCGCGAACGCGGCATCACCATCCTGTCGAAGAACACGGCTGTCGATTACGACGGGATTCGCATCAACATCGTCGACACCCCTGGCCACGCCGACTTTGGCGGTGAGGTGGAGCGGGTGCTGGGCATGGTGGATGGCTGTCTGCTGATCGTGGATGCCAACGAGGGCCCGATGCCCCAGACCCGTTTTGTGCTCAAGAAGGCTCTGGAGAAGGGCCTGCGGCCGATCGTGTTCGTCAACAAGATTGACCGGGCTCGGGTCGACCCTGAGGTGGCGGTCGACAAGGTGCTTGATCTGTTCCTGGAACTGGGCGCCGACGACGACCAGTGCGATTTCCCCTATCTGTTTGGTAGTGGCATGGGCGGCTACGCCAAGCCAGACATGAAAACCGAAAGCGACAACATGTTGCCGCTGTTCGAAGCCATCCTGCGGCACGTTCCGCCGCCGGTCGGGGATCCCGAGAAGCCCCTGCAACTGCAGGTGACCACTCTCGATTACTCGGATTTTCTCGGCCGGATCATGATCGGCCGCATCCACAACGGCACGATCAAGGCTGGCCAGCCCGCCGCCCTGATCCGCGATGACGGCAGCATCAAACGTAGCCGCATCAGCAAACTGCTCGGCTTCCAGGGCCTGCAGCGCGTCGAGATTGAAGAAGCGCGCGCTGGCGACCTGGTGGCCGTGGCCGGCTTTGACGAGGTGAACATCGGCGAGACGATCGCCTGCCCGGATCACCCAGAAGCCCTGCCCCTGATCCGGGTGGATGAACCCACCCTGCAGATGACCTTTGTCATCAACGACTCTCCTTTTGCCGGCAAGGAAGGCAAGTTTGTGACCAGCCGCCAGGTGCGTGATCGCCTGCAGAAAGAGCTGCTCACCAACGTGGCGCTGCGGGTCGAAGACACCGATTCACCCGACCGCTGGGCCGTCAGCGGCCGCGGTGAGCTGCACCTCGGCATCCTGATCGAAACGATGCGCCGCGAGGGCTACGAGTTCCAGGTGTCCCAGCCCCAGGTGATCTTCCGCACCATCGACGGCACCCCTTCCGAGCCCTACGAAACCCTGGTGCTCGATGTGCCGGAGGAGTCGGTGGGCGCCTGCATCGAAAAGCTCGGCGTGCGCAAGGCCGAGATGCAGAACATGGAGAACACCAACGACGGCCGCACCCAGCTGGAGTTTGTGGTGCCGGCCCGCGGCCTGATCGGCTTCCGCGGCGAGTTCATCCGCGCCACACGGGGTGAGGGGATCATGAGCCACTCCTTCCTCGATTACCGCCCGATGCAGGGCGACATGGACAACCGTCGCAACGGTGTGCTCATTGCGTTTGAAGAGGGTACCGCCACCTTCTATGCACTCAAGGGTGCGGAAGACCGGGGCCAGTTTTTCATCACGCCAGGCACCAAGGTGTACAAGGGGATGATCGTGGGAGAGCACAACCGTCCGCCCGACCTCGAACTCAACGTCTGCAAGGCCAAGCAGGTAACAAACATCCGCTCCGCAGGCGCTGAGGTGCTCGACACTCTGCAGGCTCCGATCCAGATGACCCTGGAGCGGGCCCTCGAGTACATCGGACCTGACGAGATGTTGGAGGTCACCCCTGAATCGATCCGTCTGCGCAAACTGCCGTCCAAAAAGGCAGCCAAGCGCTGATCGGTGCCCCTCGACCTCGAAGAACAGGCGTTGATGGCCGATCCGCGTCTCGCGGAGGCCATCGCCCTGTTCAATGCCAGCGACTGGTACGCCTGCCACGACGGCTTCGAAGCCCTCTGGCATGAGACGGCGGGAGCCATGCGGCCGGTGCTCCAGGGCATCCTGCAGATCGCCGTGGCAGAGCTGCACCTCGAGCGCGGCAACCTGCGGGGAGCCACGATCCTCATGGGCGAAGGGCTGGGCAGGCTGCAGGGCGTTGCAGATTGGGCGCTGGGCCTAAACCTCACCGCCCTGCGGGAGTGCGCCAGCCAGCGGCTGCGGGCCCTGCAGGAGGAGCGCTCGCTGGAGGGGCTGGAATGTCCGAGATTGCCTGCGGCGCAAGCGCAGCACTGCTCTGTAGATTGATGCAAGAGCCTCTTGGGCCCCAGCTGTTGCTCGTATCCCTTCTGCGCCCCTGGCCCCTCCCGGGGGTGGCCCGCCTGATGGCGTGCCTCGCCGGCGCGACCTTGGCTGCATCCGCGGTAGCTGCCGATCTCCCGCCTAGCGCTCCTGGGGTCATCACCCCCACCAGCGGTCTGGTCACGATCGAGTCCGACCTGCAGAAAGCCGACAACAGCACCGGCGTCGTCACTGCCACGGGCAACGTGCGCATCGTCTATCCGGATCAACGGGTTGTAGCCACCGCACGCCAGGCGCAATATTTCAGCCGCGAGGGGCGGGTGGTGCTCAGCGGCGATGTCGATGTGGTGCAGGACACCGGTCACAGCATCCGGGCTGAGCGCCTGGTGGTTCTGGTGGAACGGGAGCGGATCGTGGCTGAACCAGCGCCGGGCGACCAGGTGATCACCCACTACCGACTCAATGCCCCGCAGCCGCAGCCGGGTTCCCAGCCATGAGCCTGGATTTGGTTGATGTGGTGCTGGCCATCAGCGGCCGGTTGTTGGTGAACCATGTGTCCCTGCAGCTCGAGCCCGGTGAGGTGGTGGGCCTGCTGGGCCCCAACGGCGCCGGCAAGACCACCACCTTCGGACTGGTCACAGGTCTGCTGCGTCCAGATTCCGGCCGGGTGTCCTTGGATGGCCTGGAAATTGAACAGTTGCCGATGCCCCAACGGGCCCGGCTCGGCATCGGCTACCTCCCCCAGGAGCCAAGCGTGTTTCGTCAGTTGAGCGTGCGTGACAACCTCAGCCTGGCCTTGCAGGAAAGTGGCACTCCGGTTGACCTGCGTCGCGAGCGCCTTGAGGGCTTGATTGAGGATTTCCACCTCACGGCCTTTCAGCACCGCAAGGGCTACCAGCTCTCCGGTGGAGAGCGCCGCCGCTGTGAGGTGGCCCGGGCCCTGGCGGTGGGGGTGGAAGGTCCGCGCTACCTCCTGCTCGATGAGCCCTTCGCCGGGGTCGACCCCATCGCCGTGTCAGATCTGCAGCAGTTGATCGACCAGCTGCGGAACCGGGGGATGGGTCTGTTGATCACCGACCACAACGTGCGTGAGACCCTGGCCATCACCGATCGGGCCTACATCCTCTCCGAAGGTTCCATCCTGGCTTCGGGCAGCTCCGAAGAGGTGGGATCCGACCCCTTGGTGCGTCGTCATTATCTCGGCGAGTCATTCCGTCTATGAGCTGGACCCTTCGCTTCCGCCGCCAGCTGTTGCGTCCCTGGGGCCGGCTGCCCCTGATCGACCGCTGGCTGCTGTCTGAGTTGATCGGCCCGCTGGTGTTTGGCATCGCGGCCTTCACAGCGGTCTCCCTGTCGGTGGGAGCGGTGTTTGAACTGGTGCGGAGGGTGGCCGAATCCGGTCTGCCCCTCGACGTGGCGCTGCGGGTGCTGCTGCTTGAGCTGCCGTCGTTTCTGGTGCTCTCCTTCCCGATGGCCACCCTGATGGCCACCCTGCTCACCTACTCCAAGCTCTCGGGCAATAGTGAGCTGACCGCCCTGCGCAGCGTGGGGGTGGCCACCTGGCGGATGGTGATGCCGGCGGTGGCCGTCGCTCTGGTGATGACCCTGCTCACCTTCACCTTCAACGAGGCCATCGTGCCGCGCACCCTGCTGGAGGCCAAAAACACCCTCAACCGCGCCATCGGACGGGCGGTGGCCGGGGAGCAGAAGGACAACGTGATGTTCTCCAAATACGGGGAGATTCAGGCTGCCGATGGCAGCACCGAGCGGGGCCTGACCCATTTTTTCTATGCCCAGCGCTTCAACAAAGGCGTGATGGAGCGGGTCACCCTGCTCGATCTGTCGCGGCAGGATCAACGCGTGCTGCTCAGTGCCGATCGGGCCCGTTGGAGCGAGCCCGACGCCCAGTGGGAATTCCTTGATGGCCATGTGTTTGGTGTCACCGAGGGATCGAACAGCTCCACAACGTCAGCGAATTTCGACCGCTACCTCTACCCACTCGGCAGTCAGCCCTTGCAGGTGGCCAAGCTGCCCAAGGATTCCAACTCCATGACGATCGGTCAGGCCCGGACCGCCGAACGGCTGCTGCGCGAGGCCAGTGATCTGCAGGGTGCCCGCAAGCTGAGGGTGCGGATTCAGGAGAAATTCGCCTTCCCCGCCGTGTGTCTGGTCTTTGGCTTGATCGGCAGCAGTCTGGGGGTGCGACCCCACTCACGCCGAAGCCGCAGCCAGGGGTTTGGGCTCAGTGTGCTGTTGATCTTCGGCTACTACCTCGTGGCCTTCGTGTTCAGTTCCCTCGGGGTAAAGGGCATCCTCATGCCTTATTTTTCAGCCTGGCTGCCCGTGGTGATTGGTCTGGGTGCCGGCATGTATCTGTTGCGCCAGGCCAGCCGCTGAGGTTGCCGGTGATTCGCCAAACTGGGCACTGGTTTCTGCGATGCCCGTGCCCGCCCTGTTGAACGATCCGGTGCTTGGCCTGGGCCTGACGGCGTTTGCCCTGTTGCTGCTGGTCCTGCCCCTGGCATTCTGGTCGTTGAGTGGTGGCCGAAACAGTGGGGTGGTGCGGCTGCTGGTGGCGGCGGCCAACCTCTGCCTCACCGCCCAGCTGGTGCTGCGCTGGTGGGAGTCCGGTCACTTCCCAATCAGCAACCTCTACGAGTCGCTCTGCTTCCTGGCCTGGGGGTGCACCCTCACCCAGTTGCTGGTGGAACGCAGCTGGCCCTCACCGCTCGTGCCGGCAGCGGCTACGCCGATGGCCCTGGGTTGTGTGGCGTTCGCGAGCTTTGCCCTGCCCGATCGGCTGCAAGAAGCGTCCCCACTGGTGCCTGCGCTGCGCTCCAGCTGGCTGGTGATGCACGTCAGCGTGATCATGCTGAGCTACGCCGCTCTGCTGGTTGGTTCGCTCTTGTCCCTGGCCGTGCTGTTTACGGATCGTCACAACACCTTGGAGCTGCGCAGCAGCTCCATCGGCAGCGGTGGCTACCGCCAAGCCCAACTGGCCACGGCCACGGAAGGAGCGGGCAACGCTTCTCCACCACTCCAGCTCAGCAGCGTGGCCATGCCGATCGCTGAGCAACTCGATTCGCTCAGCTACCGCACCATCACCGTGGGCTTTCTGTTGCTCTCGGTGGGGTTGGTCAGTGGGGCGGTGTGGGCCAATGAGGCCTGGGGCAGCTGGTGGAGCTGGGACCCGAAGGAAACCTGGGCCCTGATCTGCTGGCTTGTCTATGCCGCCTACCTGCACACCCGCTTGATCCGGGGCTGGCAGGGCCGTAAGCCAGCCTTGGTGGCAGCCGCTGGCCTGGTGGTGATCGTGGTCTGCTACATCGGCGTCAACCTGCTTGGCATCGGCCTGCACAGCTACGGCTGGTTCTTCGAGAGCTGAGGCTTTTCGCGCGCGTTTCGCGTCGCAGCAAACCCTCGGAAAGCAGGACCCCAAGCCAGCAAAAAGCCCCCCTCGATGAGGGGGGCAGGGTTTGGTGAGCGGCGCTCGACAAATCCCAGCTGCTCAAGCCGCCACAGCCACGGGACGCTTGCTGTTGCGGATGCCGGTGATCGCTTCGGCGTAGTTGGGCTGGTTGAACACGCCCGATCCACTGACGATGGCGTTGGCTCCGGCCTCAATGACCTTCCAGGCGTTTTCGGCCTTGATGCCGCCATCCACCTCAATCCAGGGATCGAGACCGCGCTCATCGCACAGGCGGCGCAGATCACGAATCTTCTGCACCTGGTTGTCGATGAAGCTCTGACCGCCAAAACCAGGGTTGACGCTCATGATCAGCACGAGGTCGCACAGCTCAAGGCAGTACTCGAGGGTGTCGAGGGGTGTGCTGGGGTTCAGCACTGCACCGGCGAGCTTGCCTAGATCCTTGATTTGGGCCAGGTTGCGGTGCAGGTGGGGGCAGGCTTCGACCTGAACGGAGATGATGTCAGCCCCGGCTTTGGCGAAGTCGGCGACATATTTCTCGGGCTCAACGATCATCAGGTGAACGTCGAGGGTTTTGCTGGTGACCGGACGCAGGGCTTCGACAATCAGGGGCCCAATGGTGATGTTGGGCACGAAACGGCCATCCATCACATCGATGTGGATCCAGTCGGCACCGGCCTGGTCGACGGCACGCACGTCATCACCGAGACGGGAGAAGTCGGCGGACAGAATCGACGGGGAGATCACCAGGGGCTTAGTGCTCATGCTGGGGTCACCGCAAGAAGAGTGGCGGGATTCTAAGGAGCGACGGTTTGGGCGTCCTGTGGAAGGGGCGGCTTTCACTGATACAGTTGCAGCCGCTTCATCTCCGAAAGGCCTAGCGGCAGCAGGACTCTGACCCCTTGTCCCGCCTGGCCAACGCCATTCCCTGAAGCCCATTCCCCTGCCGGATCACCGTGGATCGCACCCTCATCCAGGAAATTCTTGAGGTCGTTGAGCAAGCCGCCATCGCCTCCGCCGAACTGACCGGCTTGGGCAAAAAAGATGAGGCCGACGCTGCGGCTGTAGAAGCCATGCGCAAGCGCATGGGCCAGATCCAGATGCAAGGACGCATCGTGATCGGAGAAGGCGAGCGCGACGAGGCTCCCATGCTTTACATCGGTGAAGAGGTCGGCAGTGGCACCGGCCCCGGCGTGGATTTCGCCGTCGATCCCTGCGAAGGCACCAACCTTTGCGCCAACAGCCAGCGCGGCTCGATGGCCGTGCTCGCCGCCGCCGACCGCGGCGGTCTGTTCAACGCCCCCGACTTCTACATGAAGAAGCTGGCGGCCCCCCCGGCAGCCAAGGGCAAGGTGGACATCCGCAAGTCGGCCACCGAAAACATCAAGATCCTGAGCGAGTGCCTTGGCCTGGCTGCGAGCGAGCTCACCATCGTGGTGATGGACCGTGCTCGCCACAAAGACCTCATCGCCGAGATTCGCGCCACTGGCGCCCGCGTGCAGCCGATTTCCGACGGTGACGTGCAGGCCGCCATTGCCTGCGGTTTCGCCGGCACCGGTACCCACTGCCTGATGGGCATCGGCGCCGCTCCCGAGGGTGTGATCTCCGCCGCCGCCATGCGCGCCCTGGGCGGCCACTTCCAGGGTCAGCTGGTGTATGACCCCGCCATCGCCCAAACCTCCGAGTGGGCTGACTACACCAAGGAGGGCAACATCGCCCGCCTCAACGAGATGGGCATCACCGACGTCGACAAGATCTACGAGGCCGAGGAACTGGCCTCCGGTGAGAACGTGGTGTTCGCCGGGAGTGGCATCACCGATGGCCTGCTGTTCCACGGCGTGAAGTTCGAGAAGGACTGCACCCGCACCAGCTCACTGGTGATCAGCACCCTGGACAACACCGCCCGTTTCACCAATACCATCCACATCAAGGATGGGGCGAAGAGCATCGCGCTCAGCTGACTCCCCCGCCGCACGAGCAAACGAGCCAGCCTCCATGCACATCGCCGTTGTCGGCCTCAGTCATCGCACGGCTCCAGTAGAGATCCGGGAGCGCCTCAGCATCCCGGAACAGAGCATGGAGGCCTCGCTTCAACAGCTGCGGGCTGATGAGCAGGTGCTGGAGGCCTCGATCCTCAGCACCTGCAATCGCCTGGAGATTTACACCCTGCTCCGCCATCCGGATCAGGGGATTTCTGCGGTCGGATCCTTTCTCAGCAACATCTCCGGGTTGGCGGTCGAAGAGCTGTCACCCCACCTCTTCACCTACCACCACGAAGAGGCGATCGGTCACCTGCTGCGGGTTTCCGCCGGCCTCGACTCGCTGGTGCTTGGTGAGGGGCAGATCCTGTCCCAGGTGAAAAAGATGGTGCGCCTCGGGCAGGAGCACCGCTCCGTGGGGCCGATTCTCAACCGCCTGCTCAACCAGGCGGTGAGCACCGGCAAGCGGGTTCGCACCGAAACGAATCTGGGCACTGGTGCGGTCTCCATCAGCTCAGCAGCAGTGGAGCTGGCCCAGCTGAAAGTTGGGCAGGGTCGCGGTGTCGATGATTTGGTGCCCCTGGATCAAGAGCAGGTGGCAGTGGTGGGTGCGGGCCGCATGGCCCGCCTGCTGCTGCAGCACCTGCAGGCCAAGGGCTGCCGCGGAGTGGTGCTGCTCAACCGCACGGTCAGCAAGGCTGAACTGCTCGCTGCAGACTTTCCCTCCCTGCCGGTGCAGTGCCGTCCCTTGGGCGACCTCGACCATTGCCTCAGCACCTGTTCTCTGGTGTTCACCAGCACGGCCGCTGATACGCCGATCATCACGGCGGAGCGGCTGAGTGGCCTGAACCGGCGCTCCAGCCTGATGTTGATTGACATCGGCGTGCCCCGCAACATCGCTGCAGACACGGATGGACTGCCAGGTGTGCAGTCCTACGACGTGGACGACCTGCAGGAGGTGGTGAACCGCAACCAGGAAGCCCGGCGAGAGATGGCCGCCGAAGCCCAGGGGCTGCTGGAGGAGGAAGCCAGGCTGTTCCTCGAGTGGTGGGATGGTCTGGAAGCCGTGCCTGTGGTCAACCGGCTGCGCCGACAGCTCGAAGACATCCGCGAACAGGAGCTGCAGAAGGCCCTCAGCCGCATGGGCCCAGACCTCTCCGCCCGCGAACGAAAGGTGGTGGAGGCACTCAGCAAAGGCATCATCAACAAGATCCTGCACACCCCCGTCACAAATTTGCGGGCCCCCCAGCCCCGCCAGCAGCGCCACAGCGCCATGCGGATACTCGAAGAGCTGTTTGAGCTTCGCGAACAGCCTCCAGAGGCCTGATCACTGACCCGCCCGCTCTGCAACAGTTCGTGCTGGCGATCATCCAAAGGGTCGCGCTGAGGCGGGCCGCTCCAGTACGGTCAGCGTCAAAAGACGCCGGCAACAAAGGTTATGAAACGTGTACTGGCAATCATTTTGGGAGGCGGTGCCGGCACACGTCTCTACCCGCTCACCAAAATGCGTGCCAAGCCAGCCGTACCCCTGGCTGGCAAATACCGTTTGATTGATATTCCGATCAGTAACTGCATTAATTCCGAGATCAACAAAATTTATGTTTTAACGCAGTTCAACAGTGCTTCGCTGAATCGTCACCTGACGATGAGCTACAACCTTTCGGCTGGATTTGGCCAGGGATTTGTTGAAGTCTTGGCGGCCCAGCAAACGCCTGAAAGCCCGAGTTGGTTTGAAGGCACGGCCGATGCCGTGCGCAAATACCAATGGTTGTTCCACGAGTGGGATGTGGATCACTACCTGATCCTTTCCGGTGACCAGCTCTACCGGATGGACTACAGCCGCTTTGTGCAGCATCACATCGACACCGGCGCCCAGCTGAGCGTGGGCGCCTTGCCTGTGGATCAGGCCCAGGCCGAAGGGTTTGGCCTGATGCGCACCACGGCCGATGGTCGCATCCAAGAATTTCGAGAAAAGCCGAAGGGGCAGGCCCTTGAAGCCATGCGGGTGGATACCCAGGCCCTGGGCCTCTCCCCCGAGGAAGCGGCCAAGCGCCCATACCTGGCCTCGATGGGGATCTATGTGTTCAGCCGGGAGACCCTGTTTGATCTGCTGACCAGCAACCCCTCCGCCACCGATTTCGGCAAGGAGATCATTCCAGCCTCCCTGGCCCGGGGCGACCGGCTCCAGAGCTACCTCTTCGACGACTATTGGGAGGACATCGGTACCATTGGTGCCTTCTATGAGGCGAATCTGGCCCTGACGGATCAACCGAACCCTGCCTTCTCCTTCTACGACGAGAAGTTTCCGATCTACACCCGTCCCCGCTATCTGCCCCCTAGCAAGATGCAGGACGCCCAGGTGACGGCCTCGATCATCGGAGAAGGATCCTTGCTCAAGGCCTGCAGCATTCACCACTGCGTCCTCGGTGTGCGCTCCCGAGTCGAAGATGAAGTGGTGCTCCAGGACACTCTGGTGATGGGTGCCGATTATATCGAGTCTTCCGAGGAACGGTTGATGTTGCGAGAGCGCGGTGGAATTCCACTGGGCGTGGGCAAGGGCACGACGGTGAAGCGCGCGATTCTTGATAAGAATGTTCGCATCGGCAACAACGTCACCATCGTCAACAAGGACCACGTTGAGGAGGCCGATCGGCCTGAGCTCAATTTCTATATCCGCAACGGCATCGTGGTCGTGGTCAAAAATGGCACCATCGCCGATGGCACGGTGATCTGAAGCCCAGCGCAGATGGCCCTAGGCGTAAAACATGGCTCAGCTCGGCAGCGGCGCACGGGCAACGGTTGGCACCTCGGGTTTAAAGCCAGGAGTTGCTGACACGTTGCCACCAAGTTGTGACGGTTGCACGGGATGGCTGAGCTGCCTCGCCACACTAATGGCGAATGGTTTCAGTCTCAGCCATGGGTAAGGCACATTTCGGCCTGATTGGTCTTGGTGTGATGGGAGAAAATCTTGTGCTCAACGCGGAGCGCAATGGATACTCCTCCGTCGTTTACAACCGCACCTACGCCAAAACCGAGGGATTCTTGGCTGGCCGTGGCGCCGGCAAGGACATCATCGGAGCAGCCACCCTTCAGGAGTTTGTGGCGAGCCTGGAGCGACCCAGGCGGATCCTGATGATGGTCAAAGCCGGTCAACCGGTGGATGACACCATCGCATCCATCTCTCCCTTCCTGGAGGAGGGCGATCTGCTGATCGACGGTGGCAACTCCCTCTATGCCGATACGGAACGGCGGGTGGCGGAGCTGGAGAGCAAGAGCTTCGGTTACATCGGCATGGGGGTGTCCGGCGGAGCCAAGGGGGCTCTCGAGGGGCCGAGCATGATGCCAGGTGGCACCAAGGCTGCCTACGACGCCATCGAGCCTTTGGTGCGCAAGATGGCCGCCCAGGTCAATGATGGCCCCTGTGTCACCTACATCGGCCCGGGTGGTGCTGGCCACTTCGTCAAGACGGTGCACAACGGCATCGAATACGGCATCGAGCAGATCCTGGCCGAGGCCTACGACCTGATGAAGCGCGTGGCCGGTATGAACGGCGATCAGATGGCGGATGTGCTCGCCGGTTGGAACGACACCGAAGAGCTGGCCTCCTTCCTGGTGGAGATCACCGAGGTGTGCCTGCGCACCAAAGACCCTGACAGCGGCGCCGATCTGGTGGAAGCCATTGTGGATGCCGCCGGCCAAAAGGGCACAGGACTCTGGACCGTGGTGAGTGCGCTGGAGATGGGCGTTCCTGTCCCCACTATTTACGCGGCCCTCAACGCACGGGTGCTGAGCTCCTTGCGCTCCGAACGGCTGGCGGCAGGAGCACTGTTGCCCGCACCTGCGCCCCATACCTTCGCGCTCGGAACTCCCGGCGACGGCATGGCCCCCCTGCGGGATGCCTGCATCGCCGCCTGCATCGTCAGCTACGGCCAGGGCATGGCCCTGCTGCAGGAAGCCTCAAAGCTGCACAACTACAACCTCAACTTTTCGGCCATCGGTCAGATCTGGAAAGGGGGCTGCATCATTCGGGCACGGCTGTTGCAGCGGATTCAGAACGCCTATGGCGCCAACCCCAGCCTGTCCAATCTGATGCTTGACCCCTGGTTTGCCGAGCAGATCAACCGCCGCCTCCCTGGCCTGCGTCAGGTGGTGGCTGGAGCAGCCCTGGCGGGCATCCCCGTGCCCTGCCTGAGCAGCACCCTCGACTACATCGACAGCTACCGCAGTGGCCGCCTGCCCCAGAACCTGGTGCAGGCGATGCGCGACTGCTTCGGCTCCCACACCTACGAGCGGGTCGATAAGCCCGGCAGCTTCCACACCGAATGGCTCGACTGATGCAGTCACACCCCCCCTCCTCCAGCAATTCCCCAACCCGCTATCGGCTGATCGTGGCCGAATCGGCCGAAGACCTGGCTCGGCAGACGGCCCAGGCGATCGCTTCGGCCTTGGATCTGGTGCTGGCGGAGCGGGATCGGGTCCAGATCGCCCTGGCTGGCGGTGAGACTCCCCGGGCCACCTACAGGCAACTGGGCCAACAACATCTGCCCTGGGATCGGGTGGATGTCTTGCTGGGTGATGAGCGTTGGGTGAGCAGCAGCGACCCTTCCAGCAACGCCCGCATGTTGCGGGAAACCCTGATGGCGGAATCACCCGGCAGCCACGCCTGTCTTCATCCGGTGCCCACGGAGCTCAGCAGCCCGCAGGAGGGTGCTGAGGCCTATGCCGCACTGGTGCAGCAACTGTGCGGGGGCACACCACCGGCCCTCGATCTGGTCTTGCTCGGGCTCGGTGACGATGGTCACACCGCCTCCCTGTTTCCAGGAACGGCCGCACCAACCGTCACGGATCGGGCGGTCACCCTGGGGGAGGGCAAGGGGCTGCCTCGCGTCACCCTCACCGCCCCCACGCTCTCGGCGGCGCGTCGGGTGCTGTTCTTGGTGAGTGGTGCTGGCAAGGTGCAGGCCTTGCAGCGCTTGCTGGACCCCTTGGAGTCGCCCGAGCGCACCCCAGCCAAGCTCGTTCAACCGGCTGATGAGGTGATGATCCTGGCCGATCGGGATGCAGCTGCAGGGCTGCAACGATGATTCCGATTGCAGCAGGCGACGGTTTCAGCGGCTGGCATGCCCTCAACGACACCGTGATGGGCGGACGCAGCCAGGGCGCCTGCCACATCGGCCCCACGGGCCTGGTGTTTGAAGGCACCTTGATTGCTGAGGGGGGTGGCTTCATCAGCTGCCGCTCGCCCCTGTTTTCACCGCCCTTGGATCTCTCCAGCTGCAGTGGCCTGGAGCTGGAGCTGGTGGGCGATGGACGCCGGTTCAAGCTGGCGTTGGCCTGTGCCGACGGCTTGGGCGGGCTCACCAATTTGATTCCTGGTGGCCTGCGTTGGGTGGTCGAATTCGGCACGGCAAACTCGGGAATGACGCTGGTGCGGATTCCTTTCGCAGACCTGACAGCCTCCGTGCGCGCCAAACCCGTCGGCCTGCCAGTGCGTTTTGATGCAAGCCGGATCACACGGCTGCAACTGTTGCATTCCCGTTTCGCCGATGATGGGGGGCTGAATGCAGGCTTTCGAGCCGGCCCGATCCACCTGGAACTGCACGCCATCCGTGGCTACCCCTGAGCTGGTCAACAGCAACCTGCAGCAGTTGGTGGCCGCCGCGGCCGACCTCTGCCGCAAACCGCTGCGGCATGCGGTGCTGCTGGTGGGTGAAGCGGAGAGCTGTAACGATTGCTGCCTGCGGCTGGAGGCACGCCATCCCGATGGCGAGCGTTGGACCGATGGCGATCTGGAGCTGGAGATCTACCGCAGTGGTGGCGATCTCAACCTCACGTTGGCGTGGTGTCAGGGGCCTGATCGCCCACTGTTGTGGCAGGGGAGCCATCCGGTGTGGATGGAGGCTGAATCGGGTCTGCGCTGCGAGCGGCCTGCAGATGGTGCGCCCCTGGAGGCCCTGGCGAGGCGGCTCAGGGCCCTGTTGATTCCCGTCGACTGAGGGTCAGGGTTGATCGGTGACGGCTCCCAGGCTGCTGGAGCTCACCTGCCGGGCGTATTTGCCAAGCACTCCCGTTTTGTATCGGGGTTCGGGCCTGGTCCAGGCCGCACGGCGCCGAGCGATCTCATCGTCGCTCACGTTGAGCTGGATCAGCAACTGGTTGGCATCCACGGTGATGCTGTCGCCCTCGTGCACCAGGCCAATGGTGCCGCCCACGGCGGCCTCGGGGGCCACATGACCCACCACCAGGCCAAAGGAGCCGCCGGAAAAACGACCGTCGGTGATCAGGGCCACCGAATCCAGCATCCCCTGGCCAACGATCGCGGCGGTGGGGCTGAGCATCTCGCGCATGCCGGGCCCGCCGACGGGCCCCTCCTGGCGCACCACCACCACATCACCGGGATTGATTTGCTTGTCGAGGATGGCGGCCAGGCAGGTCTCCTCGCCCTCGAACACCCTGGCCGGGCCAGTGATCACAGGGTTCTTGACACCGCTGATCTTGGCCACCGCACCCTCTTCGGCCAGGTTGCCCTTCAGGATCGCCAGGTGACCCTTGGCGTAGAGCGGATTGCTGAGGGGGCGGATCACGTCCTGACCGGCGGGGGGTACAGACGGCACATCGGCCAGCACCTGCTTGAGGGTCTTGCCCTCGATGGTTTTGCAGTCGCCGTGCAGCAGCCCGGCATCCAGCAGCAGCTTCATCACCTGGGGAATGCCACCGGCGTTGTGCAGATCGACGGTGACGTAGCGGCCGCTGGGCTTGAGGTCGCAGATCACGGGCACCCGCTGGCGAATCGTTTCGAAGTCGTCGATCGTCAGATCCACCCCGGCGGTGCGAGCTACGGCCAACAGGTGCAGCACGGAGTTGGTGGAGCCGCCCACCGCCATGATCACGCTGATGGCATTCTCAAAAGCATCACGGGTGAGCAGATCCCGCGGGCAGATGTTGGCCTTGATGGCCTCCGCAAGCACCTCGGCGCTGCGGGCGGCGCTGTCGGCCTTTTCGGGATCTTCGGCCGCCATGGTGGAGCTGTAGGGCAGGCTCAGGCCCAGCACCTCAAAGGCGGCGCTCATCGTGTTGGCGGTAAACATGCCGCCGCAGCTGCCGGCACCCGGACAGGCGTTCTTCTCGATCGCCGTGAGCTCCTGCTCGTCAATGCGACCGCCGCTGTATTGGCCCACCGCTTCAAAGGCGCTCACCACGGTGAGGTCGCAGGCGCCGAGTTTGCCGGGCTTGATCGTGCCGCCATACACAAAAATGGCGGGGATGTTCATACGGGCCATGGCCAACATGGCGCCGGGCATGTTCTTGTCACAGCCACCGATCGCGAGCAGGGCATCCATGCTCTGGCCGTTGCAAGCCGTTTCGATCGAATCAGCGATCACCTCCCTGCTCACCAGGGAATACTTCATCCCCTCGGTGCCCATCGAAATGCCGTCGCTCACCGTGATGGTGCCGAACAGCTGGGGCATCGCCCCGGCAGCGTGGGCGGCCTCTTCCGCCCGCTGGGCGAGGTCGTTGAGCCCCAGGTTGCAGGGCGTGATCGTGCTGTAACCGTTGGCGATGCCGATGATCGGCTTGCTGAAGTCGCCGTCACCGAATCCCACAGCCCGCAGCATGGCGCGGTTGGGGGAGCGCTGGATCCCCTGGGTGATCGCGGCGGAGCGAAGCATGGGCTGCGGTGTCTCTGACGGAAAACCTACCCACCGGCCCTGATCCGCCCGTGGGTGGCCTCAGGCCTGGGTGTTCATGGATTCCAGCTGACGGCGCACGTCGTCGATGGCCTGGTTGAGCTCGTGGACGCGATCGTGCAGGTCGCGCTCGTGCGGCTCGCTGGACGTGCCGGTGCCAACTTCGGCGGGCACAGGAGTCCGCAGGGTCGAGAGCCGCAGGGAACGTGGCTGGCGAGGCTGCTGGCGGCGCCGTTCAGCCTCTGACAGCAACCACCAGGCCAAGCCAGCGGCACCGATCACGGCCCCGGCCATGACGCTGAGGGCCGATCCGCCTCCCCCTGGGGTGGAACAGCCGTTGCGATCGCCCATGGGTGCTGAATGCTCTGATGCAAGCCTAGGCATGGGCGGCACTGGTTTCCATCACGGGGTCGCAACCACCGTGCCGCCAAAAAGGCGCTCTGCCACCGGGCCGATACCAGGCACGATCTGGCCTGGTTCATTGAGGTCTGGATCGATCCCCGCCGTGTAGAGGGTGAGGGCGCCATGGCGTTCTCCCACCGCCTTGAGACCGGGCCCCGAAGCAAGAGCGGTGACCACCCGCAGCCGATCGCCGCTCACGCCGCGGGTGGCCAGTTGATCGAGCAGCTGGATTAACGACGTCCCGTCCGCCAGTTCAGCTGTGAACACCAGCACCCCACAGCGGGATTCAATCGGGCCATCCAGACCGGTCAGGACTCCGCCGTGGTCCCACAGATGCCGCACCTGGGCCGCGGGAATCACGGTTTGGGCCCCTTGCCAGAGGCCTAGGCCCGCCGTGAGCTGGGGCAGGGCCAGCAAGGGAATCGCCGGATCGACCAGATCGGCCTCACAAGGACCGAGGTGGGTATCGAGCACCAGGCGCCGGTGGGGCAGCCAATCACGCAAGGCCTCATAGGTGAGCCATCGCCCAAGCTCTGCGGTGGCCGTGGCGTAGAGGGCAGGGGGTGTGTGGCGATCCCGCAGCACGCCCAGCCAGTGGGCGATCAGGGGGTGGGGCGGGACTACAACCCGCAAGGCCATCGCCATGGTTGACATAACTTGATGGCTCACCGTAAGTGCGCGCCCATGGGCTCCCATTCCTCCCGAACTGAGAGCCTTTGGTCCCGCTGGGTTGTGGCGTCCCTCACCCTGGTGCTCGTGTGGAGCCTGGGGGTGGCACCGGCCTCGGCCATTACGGCTCCGGAGCTGCGGAGCCAGCGTTCACTTCAGGATCTCCAGCCCGATATGCACGGCCGCAACCTGCAGCAGCAGGAATTTCTCAAAGCGTCGCTGGTGGGTTTTGATCTGAGCGCGGCAGATCTGCGCGGTGCGGTGTTCAACAGCAGCGACCTGCAGGGCGCCGATCTGCGGGAGGCCAACCTGGAGGACGCGGTGGCCTTTTCCAGCCATTTCGAAGATGCGGACCTTCGCGGAGCCTTGTTCCGCAACGCCATGCTGATGCAGAGCCACTTCAAGGGCGCCAGCATTGAAGGCGCCGACTTCACCGATGCGGTGCTTGATCTGCCGGAACAGAAGGCACTGTGCAAACGCGCCGCTGGGGTCAACCCGGTGACGGGGGTGGCGACCCGGGACAGCCTGGCGTGCCGGTAGGGCTTCAGCCGGATACGATTAGCGCTCCGGTTCCGGTGGGGAACAGCCACCGGAGGTAAGGGGGAAAGTCCGGTGCAAATCCGGCGCTGTCCCGCAGCTGTGAAGGCGCGCTTTTGATCGATCCGTCCCCTCCCGGGAACTGGTCTCGACCAGCCGCCCAGTCAGAACGCCCGCCGGTGTTGATTGACCTACGGCGCGGACCGGCCCCATGACACCTCTGGATTTGCATCGTTTCGGCTCGCCCCAGGCCACAAAGGCATTGGGCCTTGGAGTGCTGGCGTCCCTGCTCCTCATCCCGTTCTGGAGCGCAACTCCGGCGTTGGCTCACCACGTTGCCGATCTCAGCGCCCTGCGGCCGACTGTGGCGAACGGGATCTTGAGCGGTCTGGCCCACCCGGTGTTGGGGCCAGACCACCTGCTCTTCCTGCTCGCGCTCTCCCTGGTGGGTCTGCAGCGTCGCCTGCGCTGGGCCCTGGGCCTGCTGGTGGTGGGTCTGCTGGGCAGTTCCTCCGGCCTCATCTGGCCTGGCTTGCCGGGGGCCGAGATCCTTGTGGCAGCCACCCTTGTGGTGGAGGCTTTGGTGCTGCTGCGCCGCCTGCCAGCCCTAACGCTGTTGCCGGCGATGGCCCTGCACGGCTACGTGCTGAGCGGCCCGGTGTTCGGCTGGAGCACCATGCCGCTCACGGCCTACGGCTTTGGATTGCTGCTCTCCCAGGCAGCCCTGTTGGTGATGTCTCTGGTGGTGCTGCGGCCTGCCGTGTCTCGGCTCTCCCCCACCGCCCTGCGCTGGCTGGCCTTGGCCCTGATCGGCTGTGGCGGCACCTGGGCGTTGGCCGGGCTGGCGGCCTGAGATGGCCAACCCAAGCGGACGCCTTCCGGTCACCGTGGTGACCGGATTTCTGGGTGCCGGGAAAACAACCTTGTTGCGCCATTTGTTGCTGCACAGCGGCCAGAGGTTGGCTGTGCTGGTCAATGAATTCGGCGAGGTCGGCATCGATGGGGACCTGCTGCGCAGCTGTGGCTTCTGCCCCGACGACGAGGTGGAGAGCCGGCTGGTGGAGTTGGCCAATGGCTGCCTCTGCTGCACCGTGCAGGAAGACTTTCTTCCCACCATGGAGCGGCTTCTGGAACGGGCAGACAAGCTCGATGGAATCGTGGTTGAGACCAGTGGTCTGGCCCTGCCCGAGCCCTTGATTGCCGCCCTGCACTGGCCCGAGATCCGCACGCGGATCCGACTCCACGGGGTGGTGGCCATGGTTGATGGTGAGGCGTTGGCTGCCGGCAGCGTGGTGGCCGATCCTGCAGCCCTCGAAGCGCAGCGCCTGGCCGACCCCAGCCTCGACCACGCCACAGCCATTGATGCGTTGTTTGCGGAGCAACTGGAGGCGGCTGATCTGGTGCTGATGAGCCGTGCCGAATGCCTCGCCTCAGAGGCCATGGAGGCCGTGCACCAGCGCCTCAGCCCCCTGCTAAGGCCAGGGGCCGTTGTGCTCCCGGTTGCACTCGGAAACGTCGACCCTGAGCTCATCCTGGGCCTGGAACGCCGGGCCAGCAACGATCACTCGGATGATCACGAAGGGCACCATCACGACCATGGCCACCACGACCATGAGCATCACGACCATGAGCACCACGATCACAGCCATGTAGCGATTGAAGCGCTGGCCCTGGAGCTTCCTGGCACGTTTGGGCGCCAGGCTTTGGAGCAACAGCTGGCGCAGCTGCTACGCCAGAGCGCTGTGATCCGCCTCAAGGGCCGGCTTTGGCTGCCGGGCAAGGCCCGTCCCCTACAGATTCAGGCGGTGGGCCCCCGCCTGGAGTGCTGGTTTGACCAGGGGGGCGCTGCCCCAACCGACGTCGCCACCCATGGCCCTGGGCTCGAACTGGTGGTGCTGGGATTTCAACTCGACCAGGGGGCGATCGAAGCCTCCCTGCAGCAGGCCAACCAGCGCAATACCAAGCCCGCTTAGTCGAGGGGAATATCACCCTGGGCGCAGACGCTGTTCCAGCAGAGGGCGGGGCCGGCGATCCAGGAGGTTTCCACGGGGATCCAGCCTCCGCCTGTGGATCCACTCTGGAGCCCGGGTTGCGGGTTCTGCATGCGCACCACGCCCGAGCCGTCGTGGCGGAAGCCAATGCGGCGCTTGCCCACCACAAGGGTCCAGCTGGCTCCAACCTGCTCCACCTCCATGGCGCAGCCCAGGCATGGCCCATCCCCAACCCTGCACCGAAGGGGCACGGCCACCGGCGCTTCACGGACCGAAGGGCCGGCCAGGCTGGCCGCGGGGTGGAAGAGGGCTCCTGCTCAGCCCACAACAACCCACAGCGCCACCAGTCCGTGCGCTGACAGGCCGCGGTGCAGGTAGCGATGCATGCAGCCCGGAGATGGGCTGCTAAGCCGGGACACGGCCAAAGGACAGAGAGCTGCCTTCAAGCTGGCCAGCAGCGCGGGTGAGGGACCAGCGGGCTGCCAAGATTTAACAAACCTCCAGCTCCTCAGGTGCCCGTTTTCCGCGCTCGCGTTCAGGTTTCGCTCAGGCCATCGGTGCTTGATCCGGCTGGAGAAGCCACCAGGGCCGCTGCCGCTCGATTGGGGGTGGAAGGCATCCGCCAGCTGCGCATCGGCAAATCAATCGAATTGGAGCTCGAGGCCCCCGATCGCCAGCTCGCCCAGAGCCAGTTGGAATTGCTCAGTGATCGGCTGTTGGCCAACCCGGTGATCGAGAACTGGTGCCTGGAGCTGCTGGATAGCAACGGGGAGCAGCAGCCATGACGGTGGGGATCGTGGTGTTTCCTGGCTCCAACTGCGACCGGGACGTGCGCTGGGCCCTGGAGGGCTGCGTGGGGCTGCCAACCCGCTTCCTCTGGCATGAAGACCGGGATCTCAGCGGCCTCGACGCTGTGGTGATTCCTGGCGGTTTCAGCTATGGCGACTACCTGCGCTGCGGCGCCATCGCCCGCTTTGCGCCCGTGCTGGAGTCGCTGCGGGAGTTTGCCCAGGCCGGCGGCGCCGTGCTCGGCATCTGCAACGGATTCCAGGTGCTTACGGAGTTGGGCCTTTTGCCCGGAGCCCTGACCCGCAACGCCAAACTCCACTTCCTGTGCGAGCCCACGGGTTTACGCGTGCAGCCCGGATTGTGCCGCTGGTTGCAGGGCTACGCCCACGATGAGCAGATCGTGCTGCCGATTGCCCACGGGGAAGGGCGCTATCAATGCGACCCCCAACAACTGGCGGAATTGGAAGCCAACGGCCAGGTGGTGCTTCGCTACGCCAGCAATCCGAACGGATCGGTGGGGGATGTGGCCGGCCTGACCAATGCCACCGGCAACGTGCTCGGCCTGATGCCCCACCCCGAGCGGGCCTGCGATCCCGTCACCGGGGGCCTGGATGGCCACCGGTTGCTGGCGAGCCTCAAACGCTGAGCGAAGGCCAATAAAAAAGGGGGACCGTAGGCCCCCTGCGGGTGCTGAAGCTCCGCACCCGATCTGAACGAGTCAGTTGACAGCGGCGAAGAACTCCTTGCTCTTGACGGGATCAGGATTCATGGTCTTGTCGCCGGGGGTCCAGTTGGCCGGGCAGACCTCGTCGGGGTTGTTGCGGATGTGCTGGAAGGCCTGCAGCAGACGCAGGGTCTCGTCGACGCTGCGGCCCACGGGCAGGTTGTTGATGGTGCTCTGCATGATCACACCATCGGGATCGATGATGAAGAGACCGCGCAGGGCCACGCCGGCTTCCTCATCGAGCACCTCGTAGGCGCGAGCGATGTCCTTCTTGAGGTCGGCCACCAGGGGATAGGCGATGTCGCCGATACCACCGTTCTTACGGTCGGTCTGCACCCAGGCCAGGTGGCTGAACTGGCTGTCCACCGAGACGCCCAGCACTTCGCAATTGCGGCTGAAGAAATCGCCGTAACGGTCGGAGAAGGCGGTGATCTCCGTGGGGCACACGAAGGTGAAGTCGAGGGGATAGAAGAACAGCACCACGTACTTGCCGCGGTAGTGGGAGAGGGTGATCTCCTTGAATTCCTGGTCCACCACGGCGGTGGCGGTGAAATCGGGAGCCTGCAGGCCAACGAGCCGGGACATGCTGGATGGGGTGAGAAAGGATTGAACATCGCTGGAACTGACCGACCGCTTCTGATGCTCTCGCTTCCTGAATCCAGAGGCCTGGCAGGCAAAGCGAGAAAGCACAGGTCAGGCCAAAGTCGGACCGACTTCCAGTTGCAACCTCAACAATTTATCACGGCTGGTCGGGCGCTGCGGCCATAGGCTGGCAGCAGTCCTGTTTCAAAGAGAAGAGCAACCATGGCCTGGGAGCCAACTGTGCTGCGGAAATACAACACCACTGGTCACTTTCGGCTGCTGAATCAGCTGCGCACCGAATTGAAGGGCAACCCGCTGGTACGCCCCAAGGAGGGGCAGAGCATTGGCGAAGTAAACCGCAGCAAGTCGCTGATCCGCGCCATCGAGGGGCGCTCCCAGGGCTATGCCCGGGCACGCCGTGCCGCCGCCGCTGCCGCACCCCAGCCCGTCCAGCTGCAGGCTGAACAGACCGTTGAAGAGTCCGCTTCCTTCCTGGCCCGGCTCAATGCCGTCGAGCTGCGCTGAAGGGATCCGATGGCCCGATGGCGTGCTTGCACGTCGTCAACAAAAAACCCCGCTAAGGCGGGGTTGAAAGCGCAAACGCGCAGATGGCTCGGGGGAGACTTGAACTCCCGACCTTGGGGTTATGAATCCCACGCTCTAACCAGCTGAGCTACCGAGCCGCGGTGACCTGACTTTATCAGGCCCCACCCCCCCAACCCCTGTCAGGCCCTGGGCGGCAGGAATTGGAGCGGGTTGGCGGCACCCGCGCTGGGGGGATGAATCTCGAAGTGGAGGTGCGGGCCGGTGCTGCGACCGGTGCTGCCCATGTGGGAAATCAAACTGCCCTGTTCCACCTCCTGACCCACCCGCACCATCAAGCGACTGTTGTGGGCATACAGAGAGCGGCTGCCATCGGGGTGGGCGAGGGTGACCAGGTAGCCATAACCGCCGTCGTGCCAGCCGGAGAAGACGACACGACCTGCCTTGGCTGCCACGATCGGCGTGCCGACGTTGTTGGCAACATCGATGCCCTTGTGCATCCGCCCCCAACGCCAGCCGTAGCCGGAACTGAACACCCCCTTGGTGGGCCAGATCCAGCCTTGCGCTGAGCTCGGGCCCTCAAAGGGCTTGTTGAGCTCGTCGAAACCAGGCAATTCGGGCCAACTGACTCCACCGCTGCTGGTGGGCTTGAGACCAAGGGTCATTCGGGTGCGGCCAGGAGCCGACTGGGCGAGGCGCACCTGACTGCCAACCACCAACCGAGCAGTTTCCAGACCTGGATTGAGGCGGAGTAGATCCTGCAGGGTCAGGCCGTAGCGCTGGGCGATCTTGAGCACCGTGTCCCCGAAGCGAACCACAGCGCGGTCTTCGATGGGGGGCAGGGATTGCAGCGGTGGGGTGCGACGCAACTCACTGGTGTCAATCGAAACCAGCTGCTTGATCTGACGGGTCTGCTGGCTGGGCACCACCAGCCAATCGCCTTGTCGAAACCGGTGATCCTCGTTGACGTCATTGAGCCTGGCGAGGCGCTCTTCGTCGAGCTTCAAACTGCTGGAGAGTTCTTCAACACTGATCGGTTGCCGCACCTTGACCCAGATCTTGTCTGTGCTGGGTGAAGGCAGAGCGGCGATCTCGATGTCGATGGAAGCCTTGTCGATGTCAGCGGGGGCCAGAGCGACGACCACGGCCGGAACGGCCACAGCACAGGGGATCAGGATTCGCAGACTCGTTTGCAAAGGCTTCATGCAGTTCTTCCCATCGGACAAAGCTCGTGGAGAAGCCGCCACCCCCGAGCCGGCCAGACAGTAGCGGACGGAACCCAAGGCCACAAGTGACGTTGGCGACAACAGGGACGCTCAAAGGCCCTAGATCCCTTTGATGGCCTCTGATCCCGGCAACGTCAGGAGATCCTGTTGCCGCAGGCACTCAAACAGCACCACCGCCACCGCCACCGACAGGTTGAGGCTGCGTACCCCGCAGCGATCCGCGCGCGCCGCCCGGGCCATCGGAATCGTGAGGGCAACATCGGCGGAGCCCAGCACCTCGCTGGGCAACCCATCACTCTCCCGGCCGAACAGCAGCCAGTCGTCGGGACCGAAGCGCCAGTCGAGATAGGACTGGCGTGCATGGCTGCTGAAGGCGATCAGCCGTCCCCCCAGGGCCTCGCGGTGATCGGCGAACGCGGTCCAGCTGGCATGGCGCTGCAACGGCACGAGCGGCCAATAGTCGAGGCCGGCTCGCTTGAGCTGGCGATCATCGATCGAGAACCCCAGGGGTTCCACCAGGTGCAGGGGAGTACCCGTCGCCGCGCAGGTGCGGGCCACATTGCCCGTATTGGGGGGGATCTCCGGTTGGTACAGCACGATCTGCGGCATGGTCATCCCGCGGGCACGGCCACACTGTGGGCCCTCAGATCGAGGGCCCGGCCAGCCACCACCAACCACACGGCATCGCAGAGGGGAACCAGTTGCTGCTCCAGGGCACCGAGGCGATCCCGGAACAACCCACCGATGGCCGTGGCGGGAACGACCCCCCAGCCCGTCTGCTCACTGACGAGCACCACGGGTACCGCACAGGCGCTGAGGCTGGCCGAGAGGGCGGTGCATTGCTCTCTCCAGCTCTCAGCATCATGGTCAAGGCCGGCCGCCACCCAGGTCCCGAGGGAATCCACCAGGGCCAGGCCAGGGGGCTGTAGGGCCCCAAGGGCTGAGCAGAGCTCGGCACCCACCTCCAGAGTCGTCCAACCAGAAGGCCGTCGGTCGCGATGGGCCGAGATGCGGGCATTCCAGGCTGGATCGCTGGCTGCAGGGCGAGGGCCAGTCGCCAGGTAGGAGACGGGCAGGCCGGTTTGATGGGCCAGGTGTTCGGCCCAGCGGCTTTTGCCACTGCGGGCCGGACCCAGCACCAGCGCAAAGCTCGGGCAAGACTCAGCCGCCACCATTCATGTTGTGCAGGGTGGCCACAGAAGACGGAGAAACGCGGTTGAGGTAGCGGAAGATCCAGTACTTGAACACCGTGGCCAGCACCACCGGGAATGTGGCGATGAACAACATGATGAAGTTCTCGCGGGCAGGCAATCCGAGATGGTGGGCAACACCATCGAGCAACACCGTCCAGCCCTCCGGACTATGGAAGCCCACGAAGATGTCGGTAAACAGAATGATCGCGAAAGCCTTGGCGCTATCGCTGAGGCCATAGACCAGCTCGTCCAGGAAGCCTCGCAGCACCTGCAGATCGCGACGACCGAACAGGCAGACCAGCACAAAGCCCACCAAGCCGCCCAGGTCAGCCAACACGTTCTTGATGGCGTGGGTGCTCTCTAGATCGGCCTCCTCCTTGAGCTCCTGGGCGCGACTGGCCAACTGGTCCTGTAATTCCTCCCGGCTCGGCAAGGGGTTGCCGTTCAGCAGGGCGTCAAATTCAATCTCCGCCTGGAAGACCCTCAGCTTTTCAACGGCCTGCTCTTCCAGCTTGGGTTTGGGGTAGGTGAGAAAGGCGTTATCGGGGGCAAACCGATCGACCAGCGGTGACACCACATAGGTGCGGCTGATCTGCTGCACCAGCACCGGCACCAGGATCAGCAACAGCAACACACGCAGCGACACCAAGGTGGAGTCGCGCCGGCGGCGGAAGCCGGCCACCACATTGGCTTCCGCTTCCGGGTCGAGTTGCCGCCGCACCTGGTCGACCACGCCGATCAGGCTGCGGGGCAGCACCTCCGGAGAGCGGCTGATCGCAGGCAGTGGCTCCCGTTTGGCGCCGTAGCGGGCCACCACGGTTTCAATCAGCTGAAACTGACGAATCTCCTGACCCGCCAGCTCCCCCCGGTTGGGCTCCAGGGTGAGGAGCGACTGACGACACACCTCCAGGGCCGCCCGGAAGCGGCGCAGCAGCTGGGCCTGGGCCGCCCGCGGAATGCGCAGGTCGAGTTCAGGCCTCACAGGGCGATCGTTGTAGTGCTCCAGCTCGATGCTCTGGATCAACAGGGCCGATTCGTAACCCCGCTCGAGATCGTGACTGAGATCGAGGGCCTGGGCGCGACCGAAAGCCCCCATCCAATTGGTAGGTGCCATGGGGTCAGCGTGAAAAAACCCACCAGGTGAGCATCGGCACCAGGGTGCCCACCACCAACAGCACCACCACCCAGGTGAAGGCATTGCTGGATGCTGTTTCCTCCTTGGTGGGAATGTTGGTGGGCTGGGTCACCACCTCGGCCGTGGCCGGTTCACCCGGATCGTCGCCGCCGTCAAGCACCGTCAACAGACGGTTCATGGCGTCGAGACTGCCCTGGCGATAGCGACCGCCCTCGCGAATCGGCTGGGCCATCGTGGTGCGTGCCGTGCTCCGCAGCAGACTTGGATCCAGCTGATCATTGAGATTCGGCGAGGCCACCACCGCCGCGCTGTTGGTCTGACTGTCGATCAGAAACAGCAGCTGCAGGGAGTTGGCGCCGGTCTCCGCCCAGCGCTGCAGCACCTGGGTGCCGAGCTGGGTCAGGCTGAGGCCGTAATCCAGGCGATTCACCGTGATCAGGTGGGCATCCACGCGATCGGCGGAAAAGCTCTCCAGGGTTTTGCCGAGCTCGCCGATGGCTGCACGGCTCAGCACATCGGCTGTATCCAGGATGCGCTCCTGGGGAGGCGTGTCGGGAAGGCCACTCGCCGCGATGGCCAGGGCGGGAGCTGGCGCAAGGCAGAGAAAACCTCCGAGGAGGGCAGCAAACAACCCATGAAGGAAGAGCCAGCGGCTCTTTTGCAGTGAGGGCGCCAACGAAATCGACCCAGCGTGGCCCTAGTTTGCCGCTAACGGGCCCTGCTGTCGCCTCCTGTTTGCTGTTCATGGCCGCCTCCCTGCCTGCGCGGATCTGTCTGGGGTCAGGTATCGGCGCCCTGGCCCTGGTGGTGCTCAACCAAACCACTGCTGCCAACACAGATCCGGCCCTGGAGCGAGCCGCCGTGCTGGCCAGCTTCCTGGCGGTGGGGTTGATGTTGGTTGGGGTGTTGTGGACCCGGGCCGTGCCCGAAGCAGCAAGCCGGGTGCCCTTGGACGGGCGCCAAGGGTTGGAACTGGCCGAGAACCTGCCACCCGAGCTGGCCGAAGAGCTGGGCTGGGGCAGCCAGATGCTGCTCACCGCCAGTCCGGCGGCTGTGGTTGTCGTGCTGTGGCAGGGGCGCTGCCTGCTGCGGCGCGGCCTGCTGGCCGACAGCAGCTTCACACCCGGGGTGATCTGTGCGCGCACGCAGGCGAAGGGCAGCGCCATCTCCCTGGTGGATCTGCGCCTCTACCCGGGCCGCGACGAATTCGCCAGCCTGCTGCCGGGCCTGCCCTCGGTGATCGTGCAACCCCTGGGGGAGCAGGGCCTGGTGGTGTTGGGGGGCTGGTCACCCCGCTGTTTCAGCCGCAGTGATCTGGTGTGGCTGGAGGGCTGGGCCCAACGCATCACAGCGCGAATGGTGGGGCTTTCGGAGCCTGCTTGCGCGCGTCTCGACGGGCCGGCGGCACCGTCAACCGGCTCTCCACCCGACTCCCCGGACTGCTGAACACCACCTGCCCCTGCTTGGTTGCCACGCCTTGCAGTTGCTGGGCTCGGGTGACCTGCTGGAAGGCCGAGCGGCGCAGCTCCACCGAACCCTGCGCCGTCACCTGATTGGTCTGCCAGTTCCAGGTGCAGCGATTGGCCACCAGGGAATCGGTGGGTTGCTGGAGCCGGCACGCCTGGGGAATCACCAGGGTTTGGCTGCCACCAAGGGCCTCAAAACCCTGCCCACTAAGCCTGGACTGGTCGAGCTGGGCACGGAAAGGGTGGGGGCTGCTGATCCGCTCTACAGCCAACTCCAGCCGGGTTGCACTGGCATCCAACCGCGCCTTGCGGCCTGGATCGAGCACCTGGACTGGAGCCTGCAGGTCGATCACCTGGCGCAAGGAGTTGCCAGTCAGCGCGGGGGAGGTGAGGGTCTGCAGACCACTGCCGGTGAGGCGCCGCTCACCCCGAACCGGTCCGCGGCCGACCAGCTCGCCAGTGCCAAGGAACCAGTCGGCGGCGGTGAGGGCCAGGGTCCAGGTGCCTTCGCCGGAGCGCTCCAGCAGCGGCTGCCCCCGCAACTCGAGCTTGTCCTGCTGGATCCAGATGCGGGCCCTCCGGGCGGTGAGGCGGAGATCCCCCTGGCTGGCGCGAGGGCTCCGATCGATTTCCATCCGCTCCTGGCGCGGATACCAGCGCACGCGGGTGGCCGTGACCACCAGAGGCTTGGGCCCCACCCGAACCAGCCGGGTCGGCCCTTCCAGCTGCACCACCTCGCCGTCATTGATCACCGTGCCGCTGCTTGCCGTGATCGTGTAAAGCGGCTTGCCCTTGGCATAGATCGTGCCGCGCAGGTCCCGGGCCTGGGCCACCCGGCGGCTGAGGTCGTAGCGGGCCTCAGGACTGCTGATCTCCCATAGGGGGCGGTCACTGGGATCTTTCTGCCGCAGGTTGAGGGAGCGGAACACAAACGGTTGGGCCGGTTCCTCTTTGGTGGCGGGCGCCTGGCAGCCCGCCAGCAGGGTGGGCATCGCAAGGCCCGCCAGGCACACGGCCAGTAGGAACTGCGGCAGCCGCTGGTGGGGACGCATCGTCACAGGGGAGTCTCGAGCTCGAGCCGCTGCATCACCGGCTGGGGTTCGATCAAGGCCAGTCCAGGCTCCAACGCGCCCCACCGCTGAGCCGCACGCCACGGCGACGGCGCGGTCACGGTGGTGCCAACGCCACTCTCAAAGGGCTGCTGACCAAGCTGCACCAGCATCCGCTCGGAGAGTTCGGGCAACAGGGGGGCCAACAGCACCGCCACCCAGCGGGTGGCTTCCAACACCGCATAGAGATCCGCCGCCACGGCGGTCTCCTGGCCCTCCAGTTTCATCTGCTTCCAGGGGGCCTGGTCGTTGAGGAAGCCGTTGGCCGTGATGGCCAACTGCAAGCTGGCTTCAGCGGCAGCGCGGAAATCCAGGGCATCCAAGGCGGTGTTCACCGTCTCACCGGCGGCCAGGGCCGCCACGGCCAGGGGGTGGTCGGGTTGGGCGGCAGGCCCGGCGGGGGGCACCGCATCAGCAAACCAGCGCCGCGCCATCGATGAGGTGCGGTTCAGCAGGTTGCCGATCGTGTTGGCCAGGTCGTTGTTGACCAGATCGGTGAAGCGTTGCTGCTGAAAGTCGCCGTCGTCGCCGAAGGGGATATCGCGCAGCAGATACCAGCGCACCGCATCACGCCCACAGCGCTCGAGCAACACCTCCGGATCGAGCACGTTGCCGAGGGACTTGCCCATCTTCTGACCCTCCCGGGTCAGGAAGCCATGGCCAAACACCCGCTCCGGCAGCGGGAGCCCCGCCGACAGCAGCATCGCCGGCCAGTAGACCGCGTGGAAACGCAGAATGTCCTTGCCAATCACATGCAGCTGGGCCGGCCAGCCGCACTGGGTGACCAGCTCCAGGTTGACCGGATCCTCTTGGGGCATCAGGGCCGTGAGATAGCCCAGCAGGGCGTCAAACCACACGTAAAAGGTGTGGCCGTCATGGCCAGGCACCGGGATCCCCCAGGGCAGATCGATCCGGGAGATGGAAAAGTCACGCAGGCCCTGGGCAACAAAGTTTTCAACCTCTTTCTGTCGACTGGCCGGAGCGATGAAACCAGGGCTGCGGATCAGCTCCTCGATCTGGCTCTGATAGCGGGAGAGGCGAAAAAACAGATTCACCTCATCGCGCCACTCCAGTGGTTTGCGGTGAATGGCGCATTCCGGGTCTTCACTTCCCGGGGCGTCGTCCTTGAACTCCTCACAGGCCACGCAGTACCAGCCCTGTTGGCGGCCTTCCACCACATCGCCGTTGGCCTCGACCCGGGCAAAAAACTGCTCAACCAGCGCCTGATGGCGAGGGTCGGTGGTGCGCACAAACCGGTCGTTGCTGATCTGCCAGCGGTTCCAGAGGGCGCGGTAGCCCTCGCTCACGGCATCGCAGTGGGCCTGGGGACTCAGCCCCGCGGCTTCAGCGGTGCGTTGAATCTTCTGCCCGTGCTCGTCACAACCCGTGATGAACAGCACCTGCTCCCCCTTGAGCCGCTGGTAGCGGGCCACCGCATCGCAGGCCAGCGTGGTGTAAGCACTGCCGAGATGGGCGCGATCGTTGACGTAATAGAGGGGTGTGGTGAGGGTGTAAGACATGCGACCGGGAAGGGGGGCTCGCGGCGCCGCGACCGCGACCCACCCTGCCACGCTGGGCTGCACCATCCCCCGTGCCGGTAGCCATGGCGATCCCCCCCGCGCAGGTTGACGTGCTGGTGTGGGGCGGCGGCACCGGTGGGGTGGCCGCTGCCCTGCAGGCCGCCCGCGGCGGTGCCACCGTGTTGCTGCTCACGCCTGGGCCCTGGCTGGGGGGCATGGTGAGCGCAGCCGGCGTCTGCGCTCCCGATGGCAATGAGCTCACGCCCTGGCAAACCGGGCTGTGGGGAGCCTTTCTGCGCGAACTGCAGCGGCGGGAGCCCGAAGGACTCGACCACAATTGGGTGAGCTGTTTCGGCTACCGCCCCGCCACCGCCGAAACCCTCCTGCGCGAGTGGTGTTCGGCAGAGCCGCTGCTGCACTGGTCCGCGGGGGCACGGGTGACCGGTGCCCATCGCCAGGGTCGGCGTCTCACGGCGCTCGATGTGGAGATCGCAGGAGAGGCGCATCGCATTCAGCTGCAAGTGGTGATCGATGGCAGCGATCGCGGCGACCTGCTGCCGATCTGCGATGCCAGCTACCGACAGGGTTGGGAAGCGCAGGAGCTGTGGCAGGAGCCCAGTGCCCCGCTCCAGGCACGTCTCGATCAGGACCCTTTTTTTGCGGAGCATCCGCTGCAATCCCCCACCTGGGTGGTGATGGGGCAACTGGCGGATGAGGCCGGTGCCGGCACCATGCCCGGGCTCCAGACCGCTGGCCCCGCAACCTTGCCGCCCCCGTTCGAGCAGGCCGACCAGGCCTTTGGCCTGGAGCGCACCATCAGCTACGGCCGTCTGCCCGGCGGGCTGGTGATGCTCAATTGGCCGCTCCACGGCAACGATTGGCATGGCCATGGCCTGGAGCTGCTGGAGCTCGAGGCCGCTGATGGGCCGATCGGAGCGGCGATGCAGGCCCACAGCCTCGCCTTTGCCCATGCCCTGGAGCAGGCCTCCGAAGGCTGGCTCAAGCCAGCCGCCTGCTTTCCAACAGCGGGGGGGCTTGGCGCCAGCGCCGTGAGCGGGCCCTCACCCCTGGCCCTGATGCCCTACTGGCGCGAAGGCCGCCGCCTGGTGGGGCACACGGTGGTGCTGGAACAACATCTGCTGCCGCTGGGTGGCGGCGAATCCCAAGGCCCCTTGCCCTGGGATGGCACCGGCGCACTCGATGCCGTGGCGGTGGGCAACTACGCCAACGACCACCACTACCCAGGCCCCGATTGGCCCCTGGCAACCAAAAGCATCCGCTGGGGTGGCCGCTGGAGCGGCACCCCCTTCACCGTCCCCTACCGGGCCCTGCTGAGTGCCGATTTCGACAACCTGCTGGCGGCCGACAAATGCTTCAGCGTCAGCCACATGGCCAATGGCGCCACACGCCTGCAGCCGCTGATCCTCAACATCGGTCAGGCGGCCGGCGCAGCGGCCGCCCTGGCGGTGCAGCGGGGCCTTCCCCCCTGCGATCTGCCAGTGCGCGAGCTGCAGGAGCGGCTCATCCACGATCGGCTGTCCCCGGCAGCGGTGCTGCCGCTCTGGGATACGCCCTGGCATGCGGGCGACTGGGCCGATCGCCAGCTGCTGTTGCTGGAGTCTCCAGATCTGCTCCAGGGCGATGGACAGCTGCAGCGCCGTGTGGCGCGAGCCAACGATCCCAGGGCAGGTGCAGCCGAGTCTGGTGAAGCAGCCTGGCGCGGCACGGTGCAACCCGACGGCCAGGGGGGCTTTCTATTCAGCACAGGCAGCACCGCTTGGCCATTGATCACCCTGGAACCAGGGCTGAACCGTTGGCTTCAGGATCTGGAGCGGCCCACAACCACCACGTTGGTGGGTTGCCTCAATCCCTGGGGCCCATGGCTGCGGGCCTCGCGGCTGGCGGGGGATTAGCCGCTGGCCAGCAGGCGCAGCTGATCCCGCAGCGGATCCACCGTATGAACCCGCAGCTGCAGCAGATCGCCCGGATCGGACCCGGCCGGGCAGTCGGCGGCCAGATCCATCGCCAGGCTCTCGACATGCACCAGGCCGAGGCGATCCTGGGGCCGTAGCCAGCGCAGGAAGGTGGCCGGCCAGTGGTCGCTGCGATGGGCATCGAACCACACCTGTTGCCAGTGGCGCTGGTCTTCCCGACTGATCTGCTGCCCCTGCCGCAGCGGACCCTCAAGGTCGGTCAGGAGGGCCTGAAGGGCCTCGGACTCCAGGGGCTGGCGTTGCTGCTGCAGGGCTAGCAGTTGACGTTGCACCACCAGGTCGGCGTAGCGGCGGATCGGCGAGGTGGCCTGCACATAGGCGGGAAGCCCCAGGCTGAAGTGGCCACTCGGCTGGGTGCCGGTGTGCCCGCGGCTCAGGCAGCGCTTGATGGCCGCATGACGCACGGGTCCGGCTGGCAGGGCGGCCAGCTCCGCCTCCGGGGGCAAGGCAGCCGGCAACTGGCTCCGGTAGGGCAGGGCGAGGTTGTGCTCACGGCCGATTTCGGCCACCACCGCACCCGCCAGGATCATGGCCTCGGCCACGAGCAGCCGAGCCGGGCTGGGTTCAGTGATCTCGAGCAATGGCTCCTCACCAGCAGCCTGGATGCGCCCCTCCGGTTGGTCGAGCAGCAGGGCGCCTTGACGCACCCGCCACTGGCGGCGTCGCTGCAACAAGCCGTGCAAATCGGCTAGATCGCGCTCCTGGGGGGGCGCCAGGTCGATCAGGTCGTCGGCATCTCCGTAGGAGAGCCGGTAGGTGGGCTTCACCCAGCTGCGCTGCACGCCGGATGCGGCGATGGCACCCTCGGCATCGAGCTCCACCCAGAGGCTCCAGGCGGCACTGCGGCAGCCAGCTCTCAGACTCATCGGGCCGGTTCCAAGCTGCTCGGGGAACATCGGCAGGATGCCACCGGCCAGGTAGAGGCTGCTGCCCCGGCGTCGTGCCTCCTGATCCAAGGGCGAATGGGCTTCAATCAGGCGGCCGGGATCCGCCACGTGGATCCAGATGCGCTGCTGCCCGGTTGGGGTGGTTTCCAACGCCAGGCCGTCGTCGATGTCGCGGGTGTCGGCATCGTCGATGGTGACGCTGCGCTGGCCCATCAGATCCACACGGTCGATGTCGCCGGGGCGATCAGCATCGGCCATCTCCAGCAGTCGATCAGCCTCCGCCAACAGCTCCGCCGAAAAGCCTTGCTCCCAGGTGGTGGCGCGCAGCGACGGCAGGTGATGGGCCTGCCACAGGCCCAGGTCAACCAGCAGATGGCGGATCGAGCCGGTGTCAGCCGTGCACTGGGCCGCGTGGAGGGCCTGTTTGAGCTGCGTCGGCAAGGGGCTGGTGCAGTCGCCCCCGGCCCAGCGCTCCAGGAGCTCGAGTTGCTGCTGGTGCTCGCTGGCCAGACCTTGGGGATCCAGGGGCTGGCGGAGGCGCAGGGCTTGGTGCCAGCGCAGCTCCGCCTCGGCCTGCAGTTGCTGATGACGCCGCTCTCGGCGGAGCTGCCGCAAATCGTTGAGGCCGCGGGCTTCCACCTGGCCCTGGCGCAAGCGAAACAGGGTCTGCGGTCCGTGGCACCAACGCCAGCAGGCCGCCACGGTGAGGCCGTCGCGGCGGGAGCACACCAGATCCACCCAATCGGGTAGGGCCAACGGCTGCCCATCCACCTGCATCAACAACCAGGCCGCAGCAACATCACGCCTGGAGGGCGCGGCTGCCGTTAACGCGTCTTCCGTGATGTGCCACGGCGGTTGCTCCAAACGCAGGGGCGTCGCGCCATCGCCTGGGGACGCACCGAGCAGTTGCAGCTGGCGCAGCGGTTGAATCTGTTGACGACCGGATGCACCGATCGCCAGCGAAGCCTTGTTGGATTGAACGCTGAGAACAACAGCAAGCTGGGGGCCGCGCTCGTCGCTGAGGCCCACCAGATCGCCGGTTTGGAAGGTTGCTGCGGCCAGCGGTCGCGCCTCAGCCTTCCGGATTCACAAAGGGCAGCAGGGCCACGATGCGAGCCCGCTTGACCGCATTGGTGAGATCCCGCTGCTGCTTGGCGGTGAGGCCAGTGAGACGGCGGGGCAGGATCTTGCCGCGCTCGGTGATGAATTTCTTGAGCAGATCGACGTCCTTGTAATCGATCGGATCGCCGGGCTTGATCGGCGACAGACGCTTTTTAAAGAAGGAGCTGGACATGGGATCGAACGGAGAGAAAAAACGAACTGGTACCTAACCGTGCAGAGGCGCGACGGAGACGAAGGAAATCGGTTTCAAGTTGACGCTGGTGCAAGCGCAGCCGAGTAAACGGAGCGCTAGAGGGCCAGGTCAGTTGAAGATCACTTGATTTCCTTGTGCGTCGTCGAGGCGTTGCAATGGGGGCAGAACTTCTTCAGCTCGAGCCGTTCGGTGGTGTTGCGGCGGTTCTTCTCGGTGGTGTAGCGGGACACACCTGGAGACCGCTTGGCGGGGTTGGACCGGCATTCCGTGCACTCGAGAGTGATCACGATCCGGACGCCCTTGTTTTTAGCCATGAAGGACGTTGCGCCGCTGGTGCGATGCGAAAGGACAAGTTGCCACCATACCTTCTGGCAGTTCCGCTACCTGTTGATCTCTAGGATCCCCCTTCTTGAAGGGAAGGGCTGATGCGGGTCTCGCTCCAATGGTTGCAGGAGCTGGTGACCGGCCCTGAGCAGGCCCTCGCTGTTGAGGTGCTGGCCGAGCGGCTTTCGATGGCTGGCTTTGAGGTGGACGCCATCGACGACCTGGCGGCCCAGGCCCAGGGGGTCGTGGTGGGCTACGTGCGCGACCGGCAAGGCCATCCCAACGCCGACAAACTCAGCGTCTGCCAGGTGGATGTCGGTGCCGCTGAAGCGCTGCAGATCGTCTGCGGAGCCGCCAACGTGCGGGCTGGCATCCACGTGCCGGTGGCCCTGGTGGGGTCCACCCTGCCTGCCGTCAACCTGACGATCAAGCCCGCCGAACTGCGTGGCGTGGCCAGCAGCGGCATGATCTGCTCCCTGGCGGAACTAGGCCTGAGCAGCGATGCCGATGGCATCGCCGAGCTCGATCAGCTGCTGGAGCAGGTGCCACCGGTCGGTAGCCCCGTGGGCCCGTGCCTCGGCCTCGACGACCAAGTGCTGGAGTTGGCCATCACCGCCAACCGCCCCGACGGGCTCTCCATGCTGGGCATCGCCCGGGAGGTGGCGGCCCTCGTTGGCGGACAGACCCACACCCCTGAGCCGGCTGGCGCCGCCCTTGACAGCCAGCCGTTGCCCGTGGCCGCAGCGGATAAAGCCGCGATAGAAGCCGGCGGATTGTTCAGCGTGACGGCCCTGGAGGGCCTCCATGTGGCTCCGTCGCCCCGCTGGCTGCAACAGCGCCTCGAAAAGGCCGGCGTACGCCCGATCAACAACGTCGTCGACATCACCAATCTGGTGATGTTGGAAACAGGGCAGCCCCTGCATGCCTTTGACAGCCAGCAGCTGGCGGCCATCAGTGCCACATCCGCCCCCCAGCCCAACGCCCTGGGCCTCAGACAAGCCCACGACGGGGAACCGTTCACGGCCCTGGATGGCAGCGAGCACCAGCTCAGCCCCGAGGCCCTTGTGGTGACCTACAGCGGTCGGCCCATCGCCCTGGCCGGCGTGATGGGTGGTGCCGAGGAAGCGGTCGGTGAGGGCACCGGCGCCATCTGGCTGGAAGCCGCGGTGTTTGCACCCCAGGCCGTGCGCCGCTCAGCCCGCAGCGTCGGACTGCGCACCGAGGCCAGCAGTCGCTTTGAGAAGGGCTTGCCCCGGGACAGCACCCTGGCAGCGGCCAACCGCGCCGTGGCACTGCTGCAGCAGCTCTGCGGCGCCACGGTGATCGGGCGCTGGCTGCATCAGAGCCCGCAGCTGGCCACCAAGCCCCTGCAGTTAAGGCGGGATGCTCTTCACAACCTGCTGGGGCCCGTGCATGAAGGAGACGCGCTCTGCGACCTCAGCGATGACCGCATCCTGCAAACCCTCACCGCCCTGGGCTGCAGCCTTGAGGCCGATGCCGACGACGAGGGTTGGCTGGTGACCGTGCCGCCCTCCCGTTCGATGGACCTGCAGCGGGAAGTCGATCTGATTGAGGAAGTGGCTCGCCTGGTTGGTTACGACCAATTCGCCTGCCATCTGCCCGATCCCCTCGAACCCGGCGGTTTGGACCCAGCCCAACAGGTGGAGCGCCGCTTGCGCCGTCAGCTTTGCGGGGCTGGGCTGCAGGAAGCCTGCAGCTTCTCCCTTGTTGCCGCCGCTGCAGGGCGCATCCCCCTGGCCAACCCCCTGCTGGCCGACTACGGCCACCTGCGCGACAACTTGCACGGAGAGCTGCTGGCGGCAGCGCGCCGCAATCTGCAAAGCGGCCAATCCGGCTTCTGGGCCTTCGAGATCGGCCAGGTGTTCAGCACGGCGGCCGCCCAACCCGATCGCCAGCTGCTGGTGGGGGTGATCTGCGGGGAGCGCCGCGGTGAGCGCTGGAGCAGCAGTGGCAAACCTCAAGCGCCCAGCTACCACCAGGCCCGCGGCGTGGTGCAGCAGGCATTGGTGGCCTCGGCGATTCCCATCGAGGATCGGCCTCTGACGAGCCACCCCTTGCTGCATCCGGGCCGGGCGGCCGAACTGGTGGTGGAGGGCCGGCCCCAGGGTTGGTTTGGTCAGCTGCATCCTGAGCAGGCCGAAGCGCTCGACCTGCCGGAGGCCACCTACGTGTTTGAACTGGAGCTGGCGGCCCTGCTCACCGCCGCCACGCGTCGCAACCGCAGGCAACCCGCCTTTGCTCCCTACGCCACCGTGCCCGCCTCAGAGCGCGATCTGGCCGTGGTGGTGCCGGCTGAGATCCGCTCGGCCGACCTGCTGCAGGTGATTCGCAAGGCCGGCAAGCCCCTGCTGGAGCAGGCCGAGCTGGTGGATCGCTATTCCGGCGACCAGCTGGCCGCCGGCCAATGCAGCCAGGCCTTCCGCCTGCGCTACCGCGACCCCAAGCGCACCCTGACCGACGAGGACGTGGAGCGGGCCCATACCGCCATTCGCTCCGCCCTGGAACAGCAGCTGGGGGCTCAACTGAGGGCCTGATCCGCACCGGCTGCTGCACCCTGCGGTGGTGCCCCACGGTGCAACACGGCCAACGTTTCAACGTGGCTGGTCTGGGGGAAGAAATCGATCGGCTGAAGACTCGCCAGCTGGTAGTGGCAGCTCTCCACCAACTGGGCCAAGTCCCGGGCGAGGGTGGCGGGATCGCAGCTGAGATAGAGGAGATGGGCCGGAGGATTCGCCACGATGGCCTGGAGGGTGGCGGGTTCGAGACCTTTGCGGGGCGGGTCGAGGAACAGCACGTCGCAGTGGGCGAGGTGCTCTCCAAGGCACGCGGAAACCACCCCCGCCTCAAAGGACGCCCGTTCTCCGAGTCCGTTCTCCTTGGCGTTGGTCTTGGCTTGATGCACCGCCTCGGGGCCGAGTTCGATGCCATGCACCTGCCACCCTGCCGCCGCCACCGGCAGGCTGTAAGTGCCGATGCCGCAATACGCATCCACCATCACGCCGGCCGGTAGGCCGTCGAGGGCTGCCAACACGAGCGGCACCACCCGTTGCGCTTGCTGGGTGTGCACCTGGAAAAAGGTGTCGGCTGAGATGCGCAGGCTGAGATCGCAGAACCGCTCCTCCACCCAGCCGCGTCCCACCACCACCCGGGTCTCAGGGCCCAGCAGGGTATTGGTGGGGAGTGGTTGCAGGTTGAGGCAAACACCCACCAGCGCGGGCCAGCGCTGCATCCACTGGGCCGCCAGGATCTCCAGGCCGTCGAGCTCGTCGTGACTGCTCACCAGGGTGATCAGCAGCTCGCCGCTGTGGCTGCCCAGACGCAACGCCAGATGGCGCAGGCCACCACCCTCCTGGCAATCGCGATCGACGGGCCAGTCGCTGGACTCCAGATCGGCTTTCAACGGCGCGATCAAGGCATCCAGGCGCGGATCGAGCACCGGACAGTGGTTCATGTTGACGATCCGGTGGGTGCCACGGCGGTAGAAACCCGCACGCAGGCGGCCGTCTTCACAGCGCTCCAGCGGAATGATTGCCCGGTTGCGGTACCCCAGGCCCTCGGGGGCCGCCAACAGGGGGGCCACAGGATGGTCGAGGTGGGCAATGCGACGGATGGCATCCACCACCTTCTGGTGTTTCCAGTGCTGCTGGCCAGCATCCTCAAGGTGTTGCAGGCTGCAGCCACCGCAATGCTCGGCCAGGATGCAAGGCGGGCGGCGCCGATCCGGAGCCGACACCAGCACCTGCTCCAGCTCTGCCAACCAGTGGCGGCGTGCCTTGTGGGTCAAGCGCACCTGCACCTGTTCGCCTGGCAGGGCGCCGGCGACAAACAGCACCCGATCGGACAGCCTGGCCACCCCCTGACCATCGTGGGACAGGCCGGTGATCGACACCGTGACCCGGCTGCCGGTGGCCGGGTCGGGGGTGCTGTTGCTGCTGTTGCTGTTGATGCTGCTGCTCGACGCCACGCCCACCCGCCAATCCTTCACCCTACGCCGTGCAAAGGGGCGTTACACGTTGCAGCCAGGGAGGGAGTTCCTGCTGCGGGGTCGATACAGTGTTGCTCGCGTGTGGCCGCTGCGATGAGCGTCGTTCGGGATCTGATCCTCCAGGCAGATGATCAGCTGCGCTATCCCAGCGGCGGCGAGCTGCGCTCCATGGTGGAGTTCCTCAGCGGCGGGGCCGAGCGCCTTGCTGTTGTGCGGGTGCTCACCGACAACGAAAAAAAGATCGTTGACGAAGCGGCCAAGCAGCTATTCCAGCGCAACCCCGACTATGTGGCCCCTGGCGGCAACGCCTACGGCCAAAAGCAGCGGGCCCAGTGCCTGCGGGATTACAGCTGGTATCTGCGCCTTGTCACCTACGGCGTTTTGGCTGGCAGCACCGAGATGATTCAGCAGATCGGTCTGGTGGGTGCCCGCGAGATGTACAACAGTCTCGGCGTGCCGATGCCGGGCATGGTTGAAGCGATGCGCACCATGAAGGACGCCGCGATTGGCCTGCTCAGCACCGAGCAAGCAGCAATGGCCGGCCCTTACTTTGACTATCTGATCCAGGGCATGCAAACCAGCACCTGAACCCACCCCCGCTTCCCTTCTGCCCCGGTTGAGCATCCGTCTCAACCGGGGCTTTTTATTGGACCCGGTGAGAATCCCGAATGGGATTGGTGAGACGGTGGTCGAAGCGAATGCTGTCGTCGATCCACCCATCACTGCATATACTCCTGCGCCGACTGATGCGTGCCTGATCGGCGAGGACGAGTGGTGTTGTGATGCGTGGTCGGCTCGCCATCACGCTTCCCATTAAGCCGCCAAATCGCACCTCGCCGGATTCAAAGTTTCAAACCACGATCCGACAACCCTCAAAACTGTCTCATTTATTGCAACTATGTCTCGCGCCTAGTCCTGTATCAAGTCTCGTCTTCACTGCCTGTGACTGTTGGTCGCGCCTGCGATGCCGTGGTCGTCGCGCCTGTCGTTCTGGTTGCCAACCAACTTGCGTACCTGCATTAGACACAGATACTCGATACCCAAAAAGCCCATCAGTACAGGGGCATAGCACTGGCTGGACCCACTGGCCAGGGTACTGCCCCCATCCTGGACAGGCCCTGGGGGCTGCAGCCGCGAACCCCGAAACACCAGCTGGCTGTCTGCGAAGGACTGCTAACAGGGTTAGTTAACCCAGGCAGAATCACTGAAATATTCAAGTCTCAAGCGACAGTATTCGAGATCAGCATCTGTTCGCCAATCGAATCAGCCAGCTCCACGCAGCACGACGACCCCGGGGCGAGCGCGAATTTGGCTATCCGATCTGAGTCTGTTTCTAAGACTCAGAATAAAACACAGATGAGATGCCCAATTCAATGGTGGGTGATCAATGCGGCGAGACCCGCGCGAGCAGGCTGAGCAGCGCAGCTGAAGGGAGCTCTGTAGGCCTATTTGAGTCTTGTAGCAAGACCAAGCCTGCGTCGTGGACGGGAAGGCTGCGCCAATGAGCATGGCGCAGCGGAGCGAGTGGTGACGCGAGTGGCGCTGCTAATGCTCTCAGACGTCTCATGCAAGACCCGTCTAGAGTCTTGGCATGTGGCTCTAGTGAGCCATAGGAGACGCATTAATGATTGCGGTACAGCTCCTTGAGGAGTTGATAGGCCTCATTCAGCCGGCGCATCGTCTCTTCGCTGCCGCCGGAATCGGGATGATGGCTCATCGCCAGGTCGCGATAGGCCTCACGGATCTCAGCCAGGGTGAGTCGATGGCCTGGAGCGGTGGGTAACTGCAACAGCTTGAGCGCCCCGTGCAGGGTCATGGTGTGCTCAAGGGTCTGGAACGATGTGCCTTTGCGTCGCTTGCGGAAGCGATGCACAAAGCGACGGATCAGGGTGGGCAGTCGCACCTCCAGGGTGGACGTGCTGAAAGGATCTTCCAGCAGACCGGCCATCACCATCACCCGTTCAAAACTGGCAGGCTCGTGCCCCCAACTGGGCGCCGTGTTGGCCACCACCTCGCAGGCCAACGACCAAGTGAATGGTCTGTTGTCACTTTGATCACTCTGGGCCCAGATGTCTTGGGCCAACCAGACCATCGCCGCCTCCAGCACGGCGTCATTGGCATCCTTTCCGTAGAGCTCGATCCAGTGGTTGCGGGCCCGCACCAGGGCCCTCTCCACCATCTCTCCACCCACATGCGGCAGGGGTTCGACGGACGCTTCGACCGTCTGCTGGCGGGGCTGAAGACTGCGCTTGAGTTGATCCGACTGACGCCTCACAAACCCCGGCAGGTCGATCCCGCCCGAACGCGGTGGAGCGCTGACGCGCATCGTCTCTCCAACGGCGAAGTCGATGTCTTCCAGATCGAGGCACAGCTCGCCCCCCGAACCTCGGCTGACGAGCACCAACGCACCCTGCTCGTTGAATGTCGACTCATGATCGGCATCGCCCGAGGCGAGCGTGCCCGTGGCAGAAGCCTGATCAGCCGTTAAGTCGTTTTCCCCATCCTCATTGCTGGGGAAGAGTTCTTGCAGCAGGCGCTCGACAATGTCACCGCGGCTGCGCAGGCCCCACTCCGCCTTGAGGCCGTCAATTTTCCCCAGCAGCTCAACCGGTAGCTCCAGGCTGAACCGACGGCGTTGGGGATCACCCGGGGAAGCCATCCCTAACGGTCCATCAAGCCGCGCATCATCTGTTGTTGCGCCTCAAGCGCCTGCTGGTAGCGATCCACCAGCGACGGACTCAGAGCTGGTGACGTGGCCCCAGCGCCGGAACGCGGTGACAGGATTGCCGGGGGTGGTGGTGGTGGCGGATTGGACCGTAACGGCGGAAGGGCCGGGAGGGGAGGCTGCAGGACAAGTGGGGCCATCCTCTGAGCTGGATCCGCATCACCATCCGTGGGATCGGGGACAGCGGGGGGGATCGGAATCCGGGCCGGAGCGGTGGTGGCTGCGCTGCTGCGGGCTATCTCGAGCTGGCGCTCCTGGTTTTGCACCATGGCGAGTTGGCTTGCAGGCACCACACTGAGCAAATGGCCGGGTGTGGCGTCCGCGGGATAAACCAGGCTTACACGCACCGGATTGGAAACTCCAGGGCGCAGGTTCAAGGTGGTGAGGGCCACACTCTGACCGGAGCGTAGGCCTGCGTGCATTTCCTGCAACCCATCCTCAGTACGCACCTGTAAGGATCCCCGAAACGCGGTGAAGGGCTTACTGCTGCCGGTGCTGGAGGGATGGCTCAGCACCAGCTCGTAGGGGCCGGAACCCTTGAGGTTGAGATCGACGTCAAAACGGACGCCGTAGGTGCCGACGTTGTCCAAGGAGGAGTCGACCATGCGACTCACCAGGGGATTGACCTGAACCTCTCGGGTGCCGAAGTTGTGGCGGTGGGTGCTGGTGAGGGGCACATGCAATGGCCCCTGCTGGCTCAGATCATGGTTGAGGTTGGCCAGATAGGCATCACCAATGGCAACACCACCCACCCGGGAGAACACACGCCGCCCATTGATATCAGCGATCCTGTTGAGATAAACGCGGCCTGGGGCTAAGCGGCCCCGGTCGAGTACAGCCAGCAGATCCCAATCGCTTTGGGGGTTTTTGGCTGCCACCACCGCCATTTGGAAGGGCCCATCACTGCGTCCCTTCAGCAGGGCATTGGCGATCCCCAAGGCAGGCAGTTGGGTCTGGAACAGCACGATGCGGCTGCGTGCCGGAATGGTGATCTCTTGGCTGAGTTTGGAATCGAGACGGCCCCGCAGAACCTGTATCGCTGTGGCATCACCCGGGCCTGTGTTCCACGGCCTTGGCCCCAACGGCCTCACCCCCATCTTGTACTGCTGGAGGTAGGGGGCTTCAAAGCTGTTGCGCACCGCTCCATTCTCAAAACGGATGTGCACAGGACGCGCCCCCGGGTTGATCAGAATCAGACCAAGGGTGAGTTCGGGACGCCGCACCGAGGCTGAAATCTGGCCACGGTTGGGGGGGAAGTATTTGTGGTGCATGTGCACGCCGAACTCCCCGTTGAAGGTGTATTCAGCGTTGCGCAGGGGTTGGCCGGTTTCGGCGGCATAGGCATAGCCCGGTGCCGTGTTGATCAGGATGCCGGCGCCCTCCACTTCCTCGGGTTGGTTGGAATGCAGCACCGGCACTTTGTTGAAGGTGCCATTCAGGGGGCGGGCCTGCTGTCCAGCCATCAGCGCCACATAGGCGGAGGCGGGCTGCACCTGAAGCAGCACCATGGGCGCTCCCAGGGCAGCCGCCATCAACAAGGGGAACGGACGCATCAGAGCTCCGTGACCGACTGCCCCCACGCTGGAGCGCTGAAACAACTGAACTGAGGAATCGATGGAATGCCTTCCCAATGGACGCGGAAGGCCTCTCGCAAGCGGGAAACAGAGCCTTGCCCAGACGTGTTTCAAGGCCATTGCTGGAGAGGAAACACGACACTCGGGTGACCGGCGCAGCTCGCTAGAACCTTCGGGCACTCTTCCACTTTCTCATGCTTCCCCCCCTGGGCTGCTGCGGCATCGGCGACGAAGGCGGTCGCGACAGCTGGAGGCGTCACCAGCAACGCAAGCTGCGCATGCTGCAGTTCTGGCGTGATGGTGTGGAGCGCCAACTGGCCGCCGTCAACGCGGCGATCAGCACGCTGGAGCAACAGATGCAGCGGGATGCGGCCTCCGCCGAGAGCTGATGTCAACTGCTGCGGTCGGGGTGAGCGCCGCCCGCAGCAATGCCAAGCCCCGCTTCAGCCGACGCTGAACGGTCATCGGACTCACCTGCAACCAGGCCGCCGTGCGCCGATAGGTCCAACCCGACAGCACCACCTTCTGAATCACCTGCCGCACGCCAGGCTCCAGGCTCAGAAGTTGCTGCTGCAGGTGCTCCCGCTGCTCCTCTGGCTCATGGTCCAGGCGGGATTCATCATCAGCGCAGCCGCTGCCGAGTCGGCAAAGGCTCAAAGGTTCATCCCCTCCGGGCTCAAAGGCCATGGGGCGTCCCATCGCCTGACCCCGCAGCAGATCGTGCCACTGGGTTGGGCTGAGCTCGAGAGCCGTGCGCAGATCGTTGGCACTGGGCTCCTGGCCATGCTGGGCACACCAGCTGGCTTTGAGGTGCCGCAGCTTGTCGTGCAGCTCCATCTGACGGCGCGGCAGGCGCACCGCCAGGGCTGAATCCCGCAGGTAGTGGAGGATCGCGCCCCGGATGTGCGGCCTGGCAAAGGCTTCAAAGGGGGTGGTGGTCTGGGGCTGGTAGAGCTCCGCCGCCCGAAGCAGGCCGAGCAGGCCCACCTGAACTAGATCGTCGAGGGGTTCTGGGCAACGGCGTCCGTAGTGGACAGCGATGGGCGTGACCAGTTCGCGGTAGTGGTTCACCCGCTGGTTGCGCTGTTGCAGGGCCCGACGTGACAGGTTGCCGGTGGGGCGGATTGGGAACTTGGAGCGGTCGGTCATGGGTCAGTGGTCGTTCGGCAAGGGGCCGCAACCCCTTCCTTTCCAACCAGCCCCAGCCGCAACGGCTTTGGCAACCGAGAAATTACGGAACGGCGCTCAACGGATCAGCGTTCAACGGATCGGCAGCGGCGCACTGGCCACCGCCTGCAGCAAGGCCCAGGGCCCTTCCCGTGCCAGCCACGTGAGATCCGAGCGCTCGGTGCACAGCAAATAGCCCGCAAAGGCCAGGGCGTTGAGGCTGAAGCCCGCACAGTGCTCCTGGCGGCGCCGCACCGTTAGCAACCAGTGATCGTCGAAGAGCAGGTTGTAGGGATGGAGGGGCTGGGGGTCGTGCTGGGGGCTACCCAGGCCCAGCTGCGCCGCATGCTCCCGGTACAGGCCCTCCAGATCGCTGTTGCCTAGGGGATCGAGTCGCCGGCTCAGCCGATAGGCCCAGGGCATCGGCGCGGCGCCAGGCACCAACTCCCCTGGGGGCTCCAGTTCGGCCGCAAACAGCGCGGCCAGCGGGCAACTGGGTTCTCCGGCATGGCGTGGCAACACCTGAAGATGGCGATGGGGCTGGCTGGCACCCGCGGCGGCGCAGCTGTTGAAGAACCACAACCCCCCCGTATCCGCGTCAAGCGCTGCCACGGCCTGCCAGTCGACGGCTGTCAGCCAGCCGGACTGGGGCTGCCAAGCTTGGGTAATCAGCAACAGGTGGCCCGGTTGCACGGGGTATTTGTTGAGCAGCACCACATGGCTGGATCCCAGACGGTCCACCTCCAGGGCTGGTTCCCAGGGGAGGAAGGGGTTCGGTTTGGGTCCCCCACCCCGTAGGTGTTTGGGGGTACGGCTGAGCAGACGGCGCAGCACGAAGGGTCCCAGCTCGGGGGCCTGCACCACCTCTGTGGCCAGGGGCACCAGGGCTCCACAGCGCTGGGCCTCCCCGCAACGCTCCAGGGCGCGCTGCCAGGTGCGCTCAGCCCGCACCGGCCTTGAGACGGGCCAGGGATGCACCCTGGTAGTAGCGGCCGAGAATCTGGTTGTAGCGGTAGCCCTGTTGAGCCAGATCCTGGGCCCCGTGCTGGCTCATGCTGGCGCCGAGATGGCCGTGGGCCTCCAGGCTGATCTGGCGGTTGGCGGCATAGAGGCTTTCGACGATGGCCCCCTGGTAGCTGAGGATCAGACCGGCGGTGCTGGCGGCGGCCTGGCGGGTGCGGTTGTTGCTGCTGGAGAGGCCCTTGTAGGCCTGCCAGCGGGTCGTATCACCCAGGTGCCAATGGCGGTTGGCTGGGCGAGCCATATGGGCCAGGGCATAGGAGCGGGCGGCCACGGCCTGGGCTCTGAGGGCCTCCATCAACCAGCTGCTGGGCATCTCAGCCCCCACCACGGAGGCGATGTAGATCTCCAGAGCCAGGTGGTTCACCAGCCGCAGGCCCTCGGTATCACGGATCAGCCGCAGCCGGCCGCCGTAGGGGTGTCCATTGACCAGCAGCGACCCACCTTGGGTTTGCAGCAAAGCCTCCGGGCCTTGCTGCCACAACTTGGCCAGATCAACCCGGCCTCCAGTGTCTCCTTGCTGCAGCAGCTGGCCATCACGGCTCAACAACTGCCAGGAGCCAGTGGCCGTCAGATCCGGTGCTGCACCAGCGCTGAGCAGGGCGACGCGAATTTCCAGATCCACGCCCGGCCCCGCTTCGGGCTCCACCAGCCCCACACTGGCTGCGCTGCGCTGCGCGGGTGCACGACGGGCCTCCAGGCGCCGCAGCTGCTCCGCCGCGGTGGTTGTGTCGGGGGCCGGTGGTGGTGTGTCGATCAGGGCATCCAGCAGCTCGCCCTGGGCTGCGCCGTAGGGCCTGGGCACCAGCCCCTGGGCCGCAAAACCAATCGCCACCGCCGCCACCGCCATGGGGCCAGCCAGCATCAGGCGAGGGCGCACAGGGAGGACCAGGCCTCGGCTCCGGAGCCATCGGCGTGCACCCGCAATGTGCCGTTCCACAGGAGATGGCCCGTACCGCTTAGGCGGATCATGCCTGAGGACGCCGATCCGCACACCACCTCGCACACCATGCCGCCGGGACGCGGAGAGCATTGCCAACCCACCACGGAGCTGCGGCCCAGCCGCTCCAACCAGAAGGGCGCCACCAGGGCATGGGCCGAACCGGTCACGGGATCTTCGTCGATGCCCAGTCCTGGCGCGAAAAACCGCAGTTGGTAATCGGCTGGTTGCCCCAACACGGTGGGGGGCTGCTCGGCCGGATCGTCGGCACAGGCCTGCATCAGCACCAGGCCGGCCCGATCTGGCCCCTGGAGCTCACCGGCAAGGCCCGCCATGGCCTGCAAGGGCGCCGCCGACGGCAGCAACGCCACGCGATAGCCAAGGCTCGAGGTCCAGTAGGCCAGCGGGGTGACACCCAGATGGGCCTGTACGAGGCGGATCAGGTGAGGGGATGGTTCGGCCGGCAACAAGCCGGAGCTGGGGAGCACCAGGCGTCCCGAGGCACCACTGGGGTCGAGCGCCACCGCCAGGGGGCCGCTGCGGGTCAGCAGCTCAACCTCCTCGTTGGGGCCCAGCAGCTGCCAATGGCCCAGGGCCAGGAGGGCTGCCAGGGTGGCGTGGCCGCAGAGGGGCACCTCGCAACTGGGGGTAAACCAACGCAGGCACCAGCGGTCCTGCTGGCGCAGCAGAAAGGCCGTTTCCGATTGGTTGAGGCTGCGGGCAATGCCCTGCAGGGCCGTGTCACCCATGGGCTCGTCCAGGAGCACCACGGCGGCACCATTGCCGCAGCAGGGCCCATCAGCAAAGGCTTCCACCAGCACGGCTGGCCGCTGCACCAGGCCACGAACCAGCTTCGGCTCAACCCGTGACGGGCTGCTGGTCATGGCTTTGCCCATTCCGGCCGCAGATCGCGCTCCATCAGGGCGCGCACCGCATCCGCCGGGGTGGCGGCGCCATCGAGCACCTGCACCACCTGCTCACAGATCGGCAGGTGCCAGCCCTGGCGAGCAGCCAGCTGGAGGGCCGCCCGGGCGGTACGGGGCCCCTCCACGGTGGCGGCGATCTGGCCGTAGGCCTGCTCCTCGCTGCATCCCTCCGCCAGCAACAGGCCGCAGCGGTAGTTGCGGCTGAGGCGACTGGTCGCGGTTGCCAGCAGATCGCCCAACCCAGCGAGTCCGTAGAGAGTGCTGGTGACCCCACCAAGCCCCTCCAACACCACGCCGATTTCGGCCAGACCGCGGCAGAGTAGAGAAGCCTTGGCATTGGCGCCCAGGGCCAGGCCGTCGGAGATGCCGGCCGCCACAGCCATCACGTTTTTGAGAGCACCGGCCGCTTCGGTGCCAATCGGATCGCTGTTGGTGTACAGGCGCAGGGCCCGATCGCTCAGCTGTTGCTGCAGCAGCTGGGCCAGCTCCGCATCAGCACTGGCCACCACACTCGCCGCTGGCAGCCCCTGCTGCACCTCCGTGGCGAGGTTGGGGCCGCTCAACGCCGCCAGTGGTGTGCTGGGCAACTGGGCGGCCCAGAGCTGGGTGGCCGTGGTCAGCTGGGTGAGGTCCAGCCCCTTGCTGCAGCTCAGCAGCGGCAGGCCTGCGGGCCAATGGGGGCCAAGCTCCTGGGCCAGGGGCGGGACGCCAGCCATGGCCACTGCGGACACCACCAGATCCTGCTGGCTCAAGAGATCCACAGCGCTGCCACCGTCGCGCCGGGACCACCCCGACACCGTGTGGCCCTGGCGCTGCCAACGCTCCGCCAGGGTGTGCCCCCAGGCCCCTCGGCCTAACACAGCAATGCGAAGCCCCATCGGTTCCGGTGCCGCTGGCTCTTTGGCGCTGCCATCATGCGCCAGGGCTGAGGTCGTGTCGCCAGTCCAGGGTCTGCGTGTCTTCAGCTCCCCCTTGCCCCAACCCCCTGGACACTTGGCAGGGCAGCGCCCTGGTGGTGGGCTGTGGCGGCATCGGGCAGGCGCTGCTGCAGGAGCTCACGCGGCGAGCACCTCAGCTGCAGCTGCTGGGGGCCTCGCGCCGCGACTGGCGACGAACGGGGGATGCCGCTTGGCAGGGCGTGACCCACCTCCCTCTGGATCTGGTCGACGACGCCAGCCTGGCCCAGTTGGGTCCCAACCTCGAAGCCTTCCCCCCCCTGCGGCTGGTGATCCACACCGCCGGATTGCTGCATGGGTCTGGCTTGCAGCCTGAAAAACGCCTCAGCCAGGTGAGCCGTGCTGCCCTGGAGCAGAGCTTTGCGGTGAATGCCTTTGCGCCCCTGCTGCTGGCCCAGGCCCTGGATGCTGCGCTGCCGGCCCAGGCACCGTTTCACTTCGCCAGCCTTTCAGCCCGCGTGGGCAGCATCGGCGACAACCATCTGGGCGGGTGGTACGCCTATCGGGCCGCCAAGGCCGCCCAGAATCAGTTGCTGCGCACCTTGGCGTTGGAGTGGCGGCGCAGAAAGCCCCAGGCTTGCGTGAGCCTGCTGCATCCGGGCACCACCGCCACGGCCCTCTCCAGCCCCTTCCAGGCGGGTGTGGCGCCAGAGAAGCTGTTCAGCCCCGCACGGGCGGCCAGACAGCTGCTGGACGTGCTGGAGGGGCTCACACCGGAGCAGAGCGGCCAGTTCTGGGCGTGGGACGGTCAGCCCATTCCCTGGTAGGTGGTGGTGGCGGGCCAGAGCGCCAGCCTCAGGCTGCGTTGGCTTGCAGCAGCTCCAGCGGAATCACCTCCAGGGCCGTGTTCTCCGTGGCCTCCAGCCGCACCGGTGGGGCCATGCCGTCTTCATAGGCCTCCAGCCAACGCGGGGCGCAGACGCACCAATGGTCGCCGGGCTTGAGGCCGGGGAAGCCATAGGCCAGGGCGGGGGTGCTGAGATCGTTGCCCTGGGCCTGGCTGTAGCGCAGGAAGGCTTCTGTCACCACGCAGCAGACGCTGTGGCGACCCAGGTCGGCCGCATTGGTGCGGCAATGACCATCCCGAAACCACCCGGTCATCGGCTGACAGCCGCACACCACGAGGGGTTCGCCCAACACGTTGAGGTCGGGGCTGGGTTCGGTGCTGAACTCGCTCACGGGATGACGTTCTCTGGGGCGGTGTCTCAAGTCTGGCCAATGGTTCGGGCCGATGCAGGGCCTTCGAGGCGGGTCGAGGCCCAAAGGTTCCAAGGCAACACACCGGCACAAAGTTGGGCAGGGTGGTTGACGGATTCCGGGGGGTAGGCGTTAAAGGTCGGTGAGCGCGTTCACCCTGTTTTTCAGCGCGGCCCCCTTCATGAGCTGGGAATTCACCGAAGATGCGGCCTTTCTGGCCCTCTGCGACGCCTACAAAGAAAGCGGTGAACCCTCCGCCATGGAATTCCTCGCCCACGGCGAAGGGGCTTTCCATTTTCAGGAACTCACCCAGAACGCCGCCGGCGAGGGCATCGATCTCAGCGACTCCTCGAAGCTGGAGGAGTTTCAGCAGGAGGTGATCGATACCCTTGAGGACATGTGCAGCTAGAACTCAGGAGTAGAAGAAGGCAATTTCCTTCGGCTTGAGTCCTTCCCATCCCGCAGCCTGCAACCGCGCATCGAGGGTGCCCTGATCAAAGTGCTTGGAGCCCGTTTTCACGATCCGGTTGCGCATCGATTTCTTGACGCCACTGCGGGCCCGCTGGCTCTCCAGGTCCATGACCTCCGTGTAGAGGGCAACCATCTCGGCGGGGATCGGAGTGCCGTCGAGGTCGATCCCCGAGGCGATGGCAGCATCAACGCCGCCGGGTCCGGCAATGGCCATGGCCGTGCTTCACAAGAACGACCAGGCTAGAAGGCCCCACACTCGTGCCCGGGCCACGGCGGCCTTGATTTCAGGCTGAGAAGTAGCGGGCCTGGCTATGCAGCGCCACCAGGGCCGTGGTGCTCTGCTCTGGCTCCAGCTGGTCGCTCTCATCCATCGACAGCCCGATGCGATCAGCCCCGAGCCAGGTGAGCTGCTGGCGGGAGTCGGCCACATTCGGGCAGGCCGGGTAGCCGAAGGAGTAGCGGCTGCCGCGATAGTGCTGGGCCAGCACATCCCGCAATGGCATCTCGGCTGGATCGGCGAAGCCCAGCTCGCCGCGAATCCGGGCGTGCACCCACTCCGCCAGGGCCTCGGCCATCTGCACTCCCAATCCGTGGAAATACAGGTAGTCGGTGTATTGATCCGCCTTGAACAACTCTTGGGCGAAGCAGGTAGCCCGTTCCCCCATGGTCACGGCCTGCATCGGCAACACATCGGTTGGCATCGCCGCACCATCGGCTCCCACGGCGAGATCACGGTAGAAATCGGCGATGCAGTAGCGGTTGCCGGAGCGCTGGCGCGGCAGCGCAAAGCGGCCGAGCTCCTGTGTGCGCTCGACGGGGTCGAACAGCACCACCGCATTCCCGCTGCGGCCACAGGGGAAGTAGCCGTAGGCCACGCGAGGCGATAGCAGCCCTTCCTCAAGGCAACGCTGCTTCCACTGCTGCAGAACGGGCTCCGCCTTCTCGGCCAGCATGGCGTCGTAGTCGCTGCGGCTCTGCTGCTGGGTCTTGCGCAGCTGCCATTGGCCGGCGAACAGGGCATTGCGATCGAGGTAGGCAAACACCTCCTCCAGATCGATCTGCTGCTCGGTCAACACCGCACTACCCCAGAACGGCGGCTCCAGGGCGGGCTCTTCAGGCACGGCCTCGGAGCGCTCGTCGTTGGGGGCGACCTCGGGCACAGCAACGGCGGCAGGCTCAGCAGGAGCCTCTGGCTCCGTGCTGCTGGCCGGCGCACCTGCGGCATCACTGGCTGCCAGGCCCAGGCCTTCGGGGATCGGCCCCAGGAAGCCCTGGTGATCGTTCCAGGCATCGGCGGCCTTGGCCTCCATCAACGCATCCATGAAGCGCAGATCGGCAAAGGCGTCGCGCCCATAGATCACCTGCCCCTTGTAAGCAGCGCGGCAGTCTCCGTTCACGAAGCGGGGCGTGAGGGCGGCTCCGCCGAGGATCACCGGCACGGCAATGCCGGCCTCGTTAAAGGCCTCCAGGTTGTCCTTCATGAATGCCGTCGACTTCACCAGCAACCCGCTCATGGCGATGCAATCGGCCTGGTGTTGCTGCTGAGCCTCGATGATCGCCTCGCAGCTCTGCTTGATGCCGAGGTTGATCACCTCGTAGCCGTTGTTGGTGAGAATGATGTCGACGAGGTTCTTGCCGATGTCGTGCACGTCGCCCTTCACGGTGGCGATCAGAAACTTGCCCTTGGCCGAGCTCTCGCCTTCAACCGTCTCCATGTGGGGCTCAAGCTGGGCCACGGCCGCCTTCATGGTTTCGGCGCTCTGCAGCACGAAGGGCAGCTGCATCTGGCCGGAGCCGAAGAGGTCGCCCACCACCTTCATGCCATCGAGCAAGAAGGTGTTGATGATCTGTAGGGGTGGGTAGGTCTGCAGCGCTTCATCGAGTGAGGCCTCAAGGCCGATGCGTTCGCCATCGATGATGTGTTGCTTGAGCCGCTCCTCCACCGGCAGGTCGGCCAGGGAGGGCCCTGAGGCCCGGGCCTCTTTGGCACTCACGCCCTCAAACAGGGTGGTGAGCACCGTCAGAGGGTCGTAGCTGCAGATCGCGCCGGGCTGGTCAGTTTCGAAACGACGGCGGTCGTAGATCAGGTCGCGGCAGACCTGCTGATGCTCCTCACTGATCTTGGCCAGGGGCAGGATCTTGGCGGGGCTCACGATCGCCGCATCCATGCCGGCTTCGCAGCAGTCGTGCAGGAAGACGGAATTGAGCACAATCCGCGCCGCCGGCGACAGACCGAAGCTCACATTGCTGACCCCCAGCACCACATGCACCCCGGGCAGATCCGTGCGAATGCGTCGGATCGCCTCCACGGTGGCCGCACCATTGAGGCGATCCTCCTCGATGCCGGTGGAGATCGGCAGGGCGAGGGGGTCGTAGAAGATCTCGTGGGCTGGAATCCCGAATTCGAGGGCATCGCGATAGGCCCGCTGGGCGATGGCGAACTTGCGCTCCGCCGTGCGCGCCATGCCCTCCTCATCAATGGTGCCCACCACCACGCCGGCTCCGTAAGCCTTGGCCAGCTCCAACACCTTGAAGAAGCGCTCGTCGCCGTCTTCGTAGTTGGTGGAGTTCAGGATGCACTTACCCCCGGCCACCTTGAGGCCGGCCTCCATCTTCTGCCACTCGGTGGAGTCGAGCATCAGCGGCAGGTTGACGTTGGTGACCAGACGGCTCACCAGCTCATGCATGTCCCGCTCGCCATCGCGACCGACGTAGTCGACGTTGACGTCGAGCACGTGGGCGTTCTCCTTCACCTGGCCCCGGGCCACGGCCACCAGGCCATCCCAGTCTTCTTCGGCCAGGAGCTCGCGCACCTTCTTGCTGCCACTGGCATTGAGACGCTCGCCAATAATCAGGAAGGAGTTGTCCTGGTGATAGGGCGTGGTGCCGTAGATCGAGGCGGCTGAAGGCTCTCCCTGCAACAGGGGTCGCGCGTGCTGGCTTTCGGGAGTACGCACCGGCCTGGGCGCCGCCTGCAGCTCGGCCGATAGTTCAGCCAGAGCACCGATGTGGGCGGGCGTGGTGCCGCAACAGCCGCCGATCACCTGCACCCCGAGGTCTTCGACGAAGTGCATCAGCTGCATCTTCATCTCCACCGGCGTCAACCGGTAGTGGGCCACACCGCCGATGTTCTCTGGCAGGCCGGCATTGGGGATGCAACTCACCACAAAGGGGCTGTGCTCGCTCAGGTAGCGGATGTGCTCCTTCATTTGCTCCGGGCCCGTGGCGCAGTTGAGGCCGAGAACGTCGATCGGGAAGGGCTCGAGAATCGCCACCACAGCGGCTATGTCGGAACCCACCAGCATCGTGCCGGTTGTCTCCATCGTCACACTCACCATCAGCGGCCGGCGCTGGCCGGTCTTGCTGAACGCGGCCTCAATGCCCTGCAGCGCTGCCTTGATCTGCAGCACGTCCTGGCAGGTTTCGACGATGAACAGGTCGACGTCGCCAGCCAGCAGCCCTTCGGCCTGCTCGGCGAAGGAGGCTTTCATCGTGTCGAAATCGACGTGCCCAAGGGTTGGCAACTTGGTGGTGGGCCCCATTGAGCCGGCTACAAAGCGGGGCTTCTCGGGGGTGGAGTAGGCATCCGCCATCTCCCGGGCCAGTTCGGCAGCGCGCTGGTTGAGGGCAAAGGCCTGATCGGCGATGTCGTATTCCGCCAGCACCAGGGAGGTGGCTCCGAAGGTGTCGGTCTCGATCACATCGGCACCCACCTCCAGAAACTGGCGATGCACGGCCTGCACCGCATCCGGGCGGGTGAACACCAGATATTCGTTGCAGCCCTCCAGCGCTGGACCGCCGAAGTCGTCGGCGCTCAGGTCCATCTGCTGCAGCGAGGTGCCGGTGGCACCGTCGAACACGAGCACGGGCCGCTCGGGCGCGTGCAGCCGCTCCAGAAAACCCATCCTCTGTCCCACCCGGGGTGCCACCGCCGTGCCCATCTCGCTCAACCGTCTACGCGGACCCGTGTCACCCAATGGTCATAGACGGGATCGCGGCCCTCCGTGATCGCTGTGAGGCGCTCGCGAATCGCCTTCATCACCGGCCGATCGCTGGGCAGATCGGTGGATTCGACGCGACGCACCGGGGTGACCTTGGCGGCGGTGCCACTCAGGAACACCTCATCGGCAATGAACAACTCGCTCTTGTCGACGGGGCGTTCCAAGGTGGGGATGCCCATCGACTTGGCCAGCTCCAGCACGCTGGCGCGGGTGATGCCTTCGAGGATGTCCTGATCGACGCCGGGGGTGATCAACACGCCATCCCGCACGATGAACAGGTTCATCCCGCTGGCCTCGCTCACCTTGCCGCGGCTGTTGAGCAGCAGGGCCTCATCGAAGCCGCTCTTGACAGCCTCCGTTTTGGCGAGGGAGCTGGTGATGTAGGCGCCGCTGATCTTGCCTCGCAGGGGCAGGGAACGATCTTCCTGACGGGTCCACGAACTGATGCGGCAACTCACACCCTCGGGGGAGAGATAGTCGCCCAGCTCCAGGCCATAGATCAGAAAGTCGGTTTCGATGTTGTGCAGCCGTGGGGCGATCCCCAGGTCGCTGGTGTACACAAACGGCCGCAGATACACCGGGCAGGTGGGCTTGTTGGCCCGCAGAAAGACGCCGATGGCGTCGTGAATCGTCTGCTCTGGCAGCTCGGTGAGCAGCAGGCGGGCGCTCTGGCTGAGGCGCCGGGCGTGCCGATCGGCGCGGAAGAGCAGGATCTCGGCGGGATCGCTGGGATTGGGCAGGGCCCGCATGCCCCCGAAGGCGCCGGTGCCGTAATGCAGGGCATGGGTGGCCACCGACAGGGTGGCTTCGGCAAAGGGCACGCATTTGCCACCAAACCAGGCGTAGGGCAGGAACTGGTGCATGGTGGGGCGAAGCGGGCGGAGCTGAGGCGTCGGCCGGAGGCCGGGATGCCCCGATCTTCTCACTGCAGCAAGCAGGATGGGGCCATGCATCGCTTGGCATCGGTACCGGGAGGAGGGGAGGCAGCCGATGTCGGGGCCCTGGTGGAGCAGCCTCCGGCACCGGTGCTGCTGCTGAGCAGTGCCGACACCGACCTGCTGGCCATCGACCAGTTGCTGGCGCAGGAGCCGCAGCTGTTGGGCACTGAACTGCGGGGCCTGAACCTCGCCGCCCTGGCCCATCCAGCCCAGATCGACCACTACGTCAGCTCCACGGTGCGCCATGCCCGGCTGCTGGTGGTGCGGCTGCTGGGGGGCCGCGGCCATTGGAGTTATGGACTGGAGCAACTGCAGCTCTGGGCGGCAGCCCAGCCAGGCCGCCAGTTGCTTGTGCTGGCCGGCACGCCAGAGGAGGAGACCGCCCTGGCCGAACTGGGCACGGTGTCGCCTGAGCTGGCGGTGGGCCTGGCCCGATGCCTGAGGGAGGGCGGGCCGGCCAACCTGCGTCGCTTGCTGGTGTGCCTGCGGGGGCTGCTCGATGGCGAGACCCCGCCACCACCCTGCGCCGAGCCCCTGGCCGATCCCCTCCCCCACGACTGGCGCGAGGAGCCGGGAGCACGGGTGGGGGTGATCGCCTACCGGGCCCTGCTGCAAGCCGGCGACCTTGCGCTGATCGAGTCCACCCTCGCGGCCCTTCGGGGGGCTGGTCTCTGCCCGCGGGCGCTCTGGGTGAGTGGGCTGCGGGATCGGGCCGTGCAACAGGGCGTCGCCGACCTGCTGCACCAGCAAGGGGTGCAGGCCGTGCTCTGCAGCACGTCGTTTGCGTCGGTGCAGTTTGAGGAGGCCGGTTTGGGGGCTCCCCTGTGGGAGCAACTCGGGGTGCCGGTGCTGCAGTTGCTCTGCAGCAGCCAGCCCCGCAGCCAGTGGCAGGCCAGCAGCATCGGCCTGGGCCCCACCGACCTCAGCCTGCAGGTGGCCCTCCCCGAACTGGATGGCCGGCTCACCTCCCGCATCGGCGCCTTCAAGGAGACGGTGGGGGCCAGTGAGCGCCTGGCTTCAGCGCTGCAGCGCTACCGACCAGACCCGGAGCGCCTGGCCTGGATTGCCCAGCTCAGCGCCAATTGGATCCGCCTGCGGCGGACCCCAGCCAGGGAGCGGCGCGTTGCGCTGGTGCTGGCCAACTACCCCACCCGCAACAGTCGCCTGGCCAATGGCGTGGGGCTCGACACGCCGGCATCCGCGGCCCTGATGCTGCAGTGGCTGGCCGAGGCGGGTTACCAGCTCAGCGAGGGCCTACCCAGCACCGGCGACGCCCTGATCCACCAGCTGCTGGCCGGTCGCAGCAACGATCCCGAAAGCGAACACCGCCCGCCCCTGGCCCTGTTGCCCCTGGCCGACTACCAGGCCTGGTATGCCGGGCTGCCGCGGGAGGGGCGGGAGCTCCTGGAGGCCCGCTGGGGGCCACCGGAACGGGATGCGGGCCTGATGACTGTTCCGGGCCTGAGGGGCGCGCTGGGCTTTCCGGTACGCGGCCTGCAATTTGGCCATGTGGCCGTGCTGATCCAGCCGGAGCGGGGTTACGACCGCGACCCGGCCCTCAGCTATCACAGCCCCGACCTACCCCCCACCCACGCCTACCTGGCCCAATACCTGTGGCTGCGTCAGACCTTTGGGGCCCATGCCGTGGTGCACGTGGGCAAACACGGCAACCTGGAGTGGTTGCCCGGCAAGGGGCTGGGGCTCTCAGACCAGTGCTTCCCGGAGTGGGCCCTCGGGCCGCTGCCCCATCTCTACCCCTTCATCGTCAATGATCCGGGCGAGGGCTCCCAGGCCAAGCGCCGCAGCCAGGCCGTGATCCTTGACCACCTCACCCCTCCGCTGGGGCGCGCCGGGCTGCATGGCGCCCTGCAACAGCTGGAGGTGCTGCTCGACGAATACTGGGAGGCCAGCCAGCTGGGCAGCGAGCGGGCCGCACCGCTGCGGCAGTCCCTGGCGGAACAACTGGAGACCCTGCAATTCCCCCTGGGCACCGCCGCGGAGCTGGATGCACGCCTGGATGCGGCCGATGGCTACCTCTGCGAACTCAAGGAAGCCCAGATCCGGCTCGGGCTGCACACCTACGGCACCCTGCCCGAACCCCAGCGGTTGGCGGAGCTGCTGCTCTGCCTGGTGCGCTGCCCGCTGGCCAACCAACCCGGCCTGACCCAGGCCCTGGCCCGAGACCTGCAGCTCACCTTCGACCCCTGGGCCGACGTCGACGCCACGGCCCTGGATCCCGGCGACCAGCGGCGCCTCCAGGCCGCTTTTGGGGGTGAGTGCCCTCGCCTGGTGGGGGATGGTGTGGATTTGCTGGAGCAGCGGGCCCTGGCGCTGGTGGAGCAGGAGCTGCAGGCGGACGGGCCCGGGCCGGTCGAGGCCGGTGAGCTGGGGCCGGCCGTGCGGCAGGCCCTGCAGCATCTGCGGCAGGCCGTGCTGCCACGGCTGCTGGCCTGTGGCGCCGCTGAGCGCGAAGCCTTCCTGCGGGGGCTCGACGCTGAGCGCATCGCCGCCGGGCCCTCCGGAGCGCCGACCCGGGGTCGGCCCGATCTGCTGCCCACCGGCCGCAATTTCTACAGCGTCGATCTGCGAGGCCTGCCAACGGAGGCCGCCTGGGACCTGGGTCGCCGCAGCGCTGAACTGCTGCTGGAGCTGCATCTCCAGGAGCAGGGGGAGCACCTGCAGACCCTGGCCTTGTCGGTGTGGGGCACGGCCACGATGCGCAATGGCGGCGAGGACATCGCCCAGGTGCTGGCGTTGCTGGGGGTGCGGCCAGTGTGGGATGGGCCCACCCGCCGGATGGTGGACCTGGAGGTGATCCCCCTGAGCCTGCTGGGCCGGCCGCGGGTGGATGTGACCCTGCGCATTTCGGGGCTGTTCCGCGACGCGTTCCCCCAGCTGGTGGGCTGGGTCAACCGGGCGACAGCTCTCGTGGCGGCACTCGAGGAGCCGGATGCCGACAACCCGCTGGCGGCGGCCTCTCGGCGGGACAGTCACAGCGCACGGGTGTACGGCTCAGCCCCAGGCGCCTATGGGGCGGGGCTGCAGGGCCTGATCGACAGCGGCCAGTGGGAGCAGCGCGGCGACCTGGGCGAGGCGTTTCTCAACTGGAGCAGCTGGCGCTACGACAGCCAGGCGGGCATTCCCGGCCAGGCGGGCATCGAGGCCCAGGCCGATCGGGACGGCCTCGAGCAACGGCTGGGCGCCGTCCAGGTGGTGCTGCACAACCAGGACAACCGCGAGCACGACCTGCTGGATTCCGACGATTACTACCAATTTCAGGGGGGACTCAGCGCCGCCGTGGAAAAGCTGTGCGGGCAGCGACCGGCCCTTTGGTTTGGTGACCACTCCCGCAGCGCCCGACCGAAGCTGCACCGCCTGGAGCGGGAATTCGACAAGGTGCTGCGCAGCCGCGTGCTCAACCCACGCTGGATCGAGGCGATGCAGCAGCACGGCTACAAGGGCGGCTTCGAGATGGCCGCCAGCCTCGACTATCTGTTTGCCTACGACGCCAGCACCGGCCGAGTGCCCGACTGGGGCTATGGGGCTATCTGCGACCAATGGCTCCGTGATCCCGCCGTGCTCGCCTTTCTGGAGCGGAGCAATCCCTGGGCCCTGCGGGACATGGCCGAGCGGCTGCTGGAGGCTCACAACCGTGGGCTCTGGGACGGCGCACAAAAAAACCAGCTGGAGCATCTGCGCCAGCTGGTGTTGGAGAGTGAAAGCTTGATCGAACAGAACTGAGCTGAGGGGGCTGAGCGAAGCCCTCAGCTGTTGAGATCCCTCACCATCTGCTTGAACGGATCGATGGCGCCGGCCTTGCCGGTGAGCTGCTGGCTGATCTGGGGTTGGGCCTGTGACTCGGCCTGCACCTGCTCCTTCTCCTTCTTGATGGCGGCAGTGCCCCCGGGCACGTTCACCCCGAAGGCCGTTCCCTTCATCCGTTGATCCAGCTCCGCCTGGGACATCGTCTGGGCGAAGGTTTTCTTCACCGGCTTGGGAATGCCGCCGGTGAGGTTGATCGACTCCTGCTGGCTGGTCTGGCCGCCAAGGCCTTCGGACATCTTCTCGAGCTTGGCCTCCATCGAGGCCACCTCAGCAACCATCTCCTTGTTGCCGGGGCTGTCGACGGTGCCGGGGAAGGTGCGGCGGATCGTGTTGGAGCGCCGCATGAACTCGACATTGCCCATGCTGCTGGAGGCGTCGGCATCGAGGAAGAAGGTTTCGGCCTCCTTCTTCGGCTGGGCGGGCACATTGCCGCTGTTGGTGTTGCCGCCACGGGCGGCGAACAGGCGATCAAACAGACCCATCGACTGGCACGGGAAAGCGTCGACAAACCCTAGCGGCCGTGAAGCGCTAAGCCATGGGTATCCGTACCACAACTCATCAAAAGCCCCCGTTGCTGGAGGTCGGCAGCGATCGCATCACACACCAGAGGGGTGGGCGCCCAGCGGGGCTGCATCTGGTAGTCGTACCAGGCCTCTGCTCCATCAAAGCCCAACCGATCAGCCGCGGCGATCAGCCGCTGGAACGGCAGGCGGTAGCGGCCCGGATGGGCGAGCAACAGCAACGCCCCGGCCCGGCGGCCGGCTTCCAACACAGCTCCAGCCTGCAGCGCCGGACCCACCACGGCCTGTCCCTGCAGGTAGGGCTCCAGGCTGGAGTGATGATCGCTGAAGCCCAGCGCCAACACGTGCACCAGGCAGCCTTCCAGCAGGCAACTGATTTCCACTCCCCGCCAGAGCCTCGGCACCGATACGCCTGAGTGGGATGCAGCCTCAAAGTGTTCCAGCACCGGCCCGTAGGCGGAATTGCTGTGGTGGTCGGTGATCGCCAGGTGCTCCAGGCCCAGAGCGACGGCCTGCTCGGCGAGCTCCTGGGGGAGCAGGCTGCCGTCGCTACAGGTGGTATGGCAGTGGAAGTTGACCCGGCCCGGGCAGCAGCGCGGCGTCAGCTGCTGCAGCACGGTCCGCAGCGGATGGGGGGCAGGCTGGGGGTCAGGCACCGGCAGCCAGGCGTTCGGCCCGCAGCCGCCGCCAGCGGGCATAAAACTGGATTGAGGCCGCCATGAACACCACCAGCGCCACGATGAACCACGTGGCAGCACCCGTAGGGAACTGGTTTTTGAACACCACCAGCATCACCACGATCACCAACAGCAGGGTGGGCAGCTCGTTGAGGGCCCGCAGTTGCTTCGGGCTCCAGCTGCATTGGCCGGCCCGCAGCTGCCCCATCAGCCGGTAGCAAAAGACGTGATAAGCAAGCAGCGCCGCCACAAAGGCCAGCTTGGCGTGCAGCCAACCCTGCTGGAGCCAGGCCGGGTTGACGCTCAACAGGCCCGCCGCACAAACAACGGCTACCACCATGCCGGGGGTGGTGATGATGTTGGCCAAGCGGCGCTCCATCAGCCCGTATTGCTCCTGAAAGGCCAGGCGCAGGGGGGCATCGAGCTCCTCAGCTTCGCGGTGGTAGATGAACAACCGCACCAAATAGAACAGTCCGGCAAACCACACCACCACCCCCACGATGTGGAGCGTTTTGAACCAGAGATAGGCCTCCGGGGGCCAGCTCAGGGCCAGCAGGGGCATGGCGGTGGTTGTCAGGGAGAGCCACAAGGTAAAGCCCCAGACCCCCTGGCCCGGGTTGCATGATCCGTGATGCCATCAATCCCAGCGAGCTGGATCCTGGCTAGGGCGGAAGCTGCCGAAATCCAACGGCCGTTGCATCAAGTCGTTGGTGATCGTGCTGCAGAAGGCATTGAGAGGTAGCGAGAAGCTGCTGCCATCGCGATCAAAGGGTCCCTCCACGTAGGAACCGATGCGCTCGGCGGTGAGAAAGCCCATGAACAGCACCACCCCGACCAGAATGTGGCTGGAGCGCTGAAATTCCAGGAGCAACTGCAGGCCATAGAGCCAGGTGATCATCCGCACGAACACGTCGTAGGACGCGGGAATGGGCGTGTTGCGAATGCGTTGCAGGCCCCCAATCGCGTCGTGGCAGAGGTTGCTCACCTCGCTCAATTGTTGCCGGCCCCAGCCATCAATCCAGCCATCGCGATGCAACCGCTCGATCGCCTGGGCCCGCTGCCGGCAGACCTCCTGCAGTGAGGTGGCGGGCTGCAGCTGCAGGTCGGCGAGCAGGCCCTCAACGCCGCGGTGCAGATCGGTGCGCCAGAAATTGCGCAACTCGAAGTTGAGCAGCCACACCTGGGCCACCTGGTACTCCATCAGGCAGCGTCCCCGCTGGGTGACGAGCTGCCGCTGGGGCAGCAGGGCCAGAAGCACATCGCGCCACTTGCGGCTGTGGTTCACCATCGCTCCCCAGAGGGTGCGGGCTTCCCACCAGCGGTTGATGGCCTGGGTGTTGCGAAAGCCGATGAAGATCGACACGGCTATCCCCAGCACCGAGATCCCCATGGGGGTGAGGCCCCAACGGGTCGGCAGGGGGCCGCGCCACACCGCAACGGCCACCAGGAGCCCGAAGATCAGCAGGTCGAGGCGCATCCTCCAAAACAGCTGCAGCACTACCAGTCCGTAGTCGTAGCGGCGGGTGCGGGGTGGATCACCATGACCGCCCGTCAACAGCGTGGACATGGTGGGACGCGAATGCCCCACCATCATCCCGGACACGCTTCCGCGCCCAGGTGAGCCGCAGCTGCAGACCGGATCGCGACAAGCTCGTCGTCCGGGATTTTCTCGAGCTGCTTCATCACCAGGCCCATGCGGGGATTGCGCCGCAGGGTTTCGGCATGGCGGCTCAGAAAGTCCCAATAGAGGGCATTGAATGGGCAGGCCGTCGGGCCCGTGCGCTGCTTGGGGTTGTAGCGGCAGCCCTTGCAGTAGGTGCTCATCCGGTTGATGTAGTTGCCGCTGGCCGCGTAGGGCTTGCTGGCCAGCAAACCGCCATCGGCAAACAGACCCATGCCGAGCACGTTGGTCTGCATGACCCAGTCGTAGCCATCGACAAACATCCTGTGAAACCAACCGGTGAACGCCTGGGGATCGAGGCCGGCGATCAGGCCGTAGTTGGCTAGCACCATCAGCCGCTGGATGTGGTGGGCATAGCCGCTGGTGTTCAGCTCAGCCAGCACCGTGTCCATGCAGGCCATGCCACTGCCGCCCAGCTGTTCGAGCCACACCGGCAGGGGGCGATCGGCAGCGAAATGGTTGCGCTGGGGATAGTCGGCCCCAAACCACCAATACAGGCCGTGGGTGTATTCACGCCAACCCAGGATCTGGCGGATCACCCCCTCCAGCGACGCCAGAGGGGAGTTCCGATCCAGGCCCGCCTGCTCCAGCCGCCGGATCACCTCCAGGGGGTGCAGCAGGCCCAGGTTGAGGTACGGAGAGAGCAGGGCATGCCAGAGGGTGGGCTGGCCACTCACCATGGCGTCCTGAAACGGTCCGAAACCATCAAGGCGGGTGGCGATGAACTGCTCCAGCACCGCGAGGGCCTGGCTGCGGGTGACGGCCCAGCGGAACGGTTCGCTCTGCCCGGGTAGGTCTTCAGCTCCACGCGCCGCCAGTTCCGCGGCCAGGCGCTTCACCTTGGCGATCACCTCAAGGGTGGTCGCATCGGGCGCGAAACCCAGCGGCTCTGGGCCGGCCAGCCCCTTGGGCGGGGCCTTGCGGTTGTCATGGTCGAAATTCCACTGGCCGCCCAGCGGCTGGCCGGCGTCGCCCATCAACACACCAAAGCGCTTGCGACCCTCCCGGTAAAACAGCTCCATGCGTAGCTGCTTGTAGGGCCGGGCCCAGGCCGCGAACTCCTCCTGGCCCCAGAGGAAGGCATTGGAGCGATGCCACACCAACGGCACCGTCAGGTCCAGCCGCTCGATGGCCGTCCGGAAGGGACGCTCGGCCGGGTCCATCAGGTGCAGCTCACGGATGCCGTGCTGCGTGATCCAGGCCTGCAGAGCAGCGGCGAAGGTGGTCGCTTCGCAGTAATCCACGCTCCAGCCCAGCTGACGCAGCTCAGCGGCGAAGTGGCGCATCGCACTCCACACCAGCACCAGCTTCTGGCGGTGGTAGCGACGCTGCTGCAGCACCGATGTGCTTTCGATCAGCAGCACCCGAGCCTCGGCAGGCGCGAGGGAGGCCAGGGCCGGATGGGTCTGCGAGAGCTGGTCGCCCAGCACCCAGATCCCCTTCACGGCATGCCCCAGGAAACGTGACGCCCCGCCGTCATTGCTGGAAGCGTCGGTCGGACTCGATCCAACGCTCAAAGGCGGCGAGGCCTTCAATCAGCGCCCAAACGCTGAGGCCGAAGGCCACCACCCCGCCCACAGCCATCAAGGCCGCCAGCACCAGGGGGATCGCCGCCAGCGCCACCAAGGGAACCATCACCAGGGCACCCACGGCGGCGAGACCCAGGATCGGAGCCACAAAGGCAGGTGGTGGACCGTTTCTGCCAGCAACCCGGAGGGGTTGGGTCGAAGCCATGGCAGCCCTTGCGTGAATCACCATCAATTCTGGGGCTACGGCTCCAGTGGCAACGGCGAGTTAGGGGCGGAGAACCGGCCACCCAGGCCAGCGGGGTGGCGACCATCAAGCCAGTGGAGTCTCGCCGGCCAGGCGGCAGGCGCGTCGCGCTACAGCGGCGGCATAGCCCCGCTCCACCGGGCCGGCCAAGGGGCTCAAGCCCCCATTGCGGCAATCCACCACCAGACGCTCGCGCTGGCCCTGCTGGTCGCTAACCCGCAGGCGCAGCTGCCAGTGGTGCTTGGCGCTGCGGCTGATCTCATCGCCGCACACCGGGCCGACGCAAACCCCGGGTGCTGCCCAGGCCGGAGCAACCCTCCCCGGCAGGAGCTGCAGCAGCAGCACCAGCAGGGGAAGCAGCACCACACCAGCAAGGCGCCTCAACTGGCCAACTCCTCGCCGGCGAGGTCGTCACTGGGATGAAAGTAGTCCCACACCTGGCGGGCCAGAGCCGGCCCCACCCCCGGGGCCGCCGCGATCTGATCGGGGCTCGCCAGCTGGATGGCATCGATCGAGCGGAAATGGGCCAGCAGCTCCTTCACCCGCTTGGGGCCGAGGCCGGGAATGTCGGAGAGGCGGGAGCGCTTTATCCGCTCGCCCCGCTGCTGGCGGTGGAAGCTCACCGCAAAGCGGTGGGCCTCATCGCGCAGGCGTCGCAGCAGCTGCACGCCCAGCTGGTCGGGTTCGCTCTCGAGGGGTTGTTTGGCCCCCGGCACGAACACCTCCTCACGCTGCTTGGCCAGGGAGCAGACCACCAGCTCCTCGTCCAGGTTCAGCTCCCGCAGGGCCTCCATCACCGCTGAAAGCTGCCCCTTGCCACCGTCGATCATCACCACATCGGGCCAGTCGTTGAGGCCGCCGGTGTGCAGGGCCGTGTTGGCCGCGCGGCGCAGGGCCCTCAGATCCGCTCCCTCCGCCTTGGCCTGGGCCCAGCGCCGGAACCGCCGCCGCATGATCTCGGCCATGGCCATGAAGTCGTCGGAGTGGCCGGCGCGGATCGAGCTGCTCTGGATCTTGTATTTGCGGTAGTGCTGCTTGGCCGGCAGCCCATCGATGAACACCACCTGGGAGGCCACCGCATCGCTGCCCTGAATGTGGCTGATGTCGTAGCCCTCGATGCGCCGCGGCGGGCTGGGCAGCTCCAGCAGCTGGGCCAGGTCTTCGGTGGCCAGCAACTGCTGTTCAGCACCCCGTTGGGCGCGCTGCAGCTCGTAGCTGGCGTTGCGCTCCAGCAGCTCGATCAGATCGGCCTTCTGCTGCCGCTGGGGCACGGCCAGCTTGACGCGCCGGCCGCGGCGCTCCACCAACCACTCCTCGATCAGGGGCTGCTGGGGCAACGGGTGCTGCAGCAGCAGCTCGGGCGGAATCTCCACCGGCTCCACCTGGCTGTAGTGCTCTTCGACCACCCGCTGCAGAATCCGGCCGGGCTCCAGGGGCAAGCCATCGGCGCCGACGGCATCGGCGGTGAAACCCAACCGACCCACCAGCTTGCCGGCCCGCATCTGAAACAGCTGCACGGCCGCCACCCGCTCGTCGGCCGCCAGGGCGAGCACATCGCGGCTCACGGAGCTGTCGCCGAGGCTCATCTTCTGGTCGGCCGTGAGGGTGTCGATCCCCTGGAGCTGGTCGCGCACCCGGGCGGCACTCTCGAAATCGAGCCGCTCGGCGTATTTGCCCATCTGCTCATGCAGCAGCTCCAGCAACTCCTCGTTGCGCCCCTGGAACACCATCGCCACCTGGCGCAGGGTGCGGTGGTAGTCGTCGGAGCTGATCTTCTCCTGGCAAACGCCCGGGCAGCGGCCGATGTCGAAGTTGAGGCAGGTGCGGTCGCGGTAGAGCGGCTGGGGCCGCTGGCGCAGGGGGAACACCCGTTTCACCAGGGCCAGGGTGCGGCGCAGCAGGCCCACGTCCACATAGGGGCCATAGAAGCGATCGAGGGGCGAACGGAAGCGGCGGCGCCGGGTGATGAAGATGCGCGGGTAGGCCTCACTCCAGGTGATGCAGAGGTAGGGATATTTCTTGTCGTCTTTCAGCAGCACGTTGAAGTGCGGCTGGTTCTGCTTGATCAGGTTGGATTCCAGCGCCAGCGCCTCGGCTTCGCTGTCGGTGACGATGAATTCGATCTCGGCCACCTGGCGCACCATCAGCGAGATGCGCGGGCTGTGGGCGTGGCCGCTGCCGCTCTGGAAGTAGCTGCGCACCCGGTTGCGCAGCAGCTTGGCCTTGCCGATGTAGAGAATTCGGTCGCTGGCGTCGCGCAGCAGATAGCAGCCCGGCTCGGAGGGAACCTCCCTCAGCCGGGCCTTGAGCCGATCGGGTTGCTGCAGCAGGGGCAGGCTCAACCGCCGTACTGCCAGCCGGTGCCCCCCAGCTCCAGGGCAGCGCCATCGCGGTGCAGGGTGGCGCTCTTTACTTCGCCGACAAACACGGTGTGGTCGCCGTGGGCCACCTGCCCCACCAGTTCACACTCCACTGCGCCCAGGGCATTCTCCAGGATCGGCAAGCCCAGCTCCCCGAGCTGGAATGGGGCGGCATCAAAGCGCCCACCCACCCCTTTCTGGGGCTTGAAAAACACGGCGGCCAGGTCTTTCTGGTCGGCAGCCAGCACGTTCAGGGAAAACTTGCCGGTGCGCTGGATCATCCCGTTGCTGGTGCTGTCGGCCCGCACCGCCATCACCACCAGGGGCGGCTCAAAGCTGCCCTGGGTCACCCAGCTGGCGGTGAAGCCGTTCACTTCCTCACCTTCGGCCACCCCGCAGATGAACACCCCATGGGGAATCTTGCGCAGCAGCGTCTTCTTGGCTTCGGCGTTGAGGGTGGCAATCGGGGCCATGTCTGCAAGGGTGCCCGGAGGCGCGCGGAACTGACCCGACTCTAGAAACGCTGGGGGCGCCCATAGGCTGGCCTGATGCGTGCCCTCTACCCCGGCAGTTTCGATCCCCTCACCCTGGGCCACCTCGACCTGATCGAGCGGGCGGCCCGGCTGTTTGACGGTGTGGTGGTGGGGGTGTTGCAGAACCCCAGCAAGCAGCCCGCCTTCAGCCTGGAGCAGAGGCTCGAGCAGATCCGCAGCGCCACCGCCCACCTCAATGGCGTGGAGGTGGGAAGTTTTGATGGGCTCACCGTGGATTTCGCCGGTCGCAGCGAGGCCCAGGTGATCCTGCGTGGGCTGCGGGCCCTGAGCGATTTCGAATTCGAGCTGCAGATCGCTCACACCAACCACAGCCTGGCCCCACAGGTGGAAACGCTGTTTCTCGCCACCGCCGTGCGCCACAGCTTTCTGAGCAGCTCGGTGGTGAAGGAGGTGGCGCGGTTCGGTGGCGATGTGCGCCACATGGTGCCCCCTGGAGTGGCGGATGACCTGGCCAGGCTTTTTAATCGGACATCCGTTTAGAGCTGTCCATGGCCGAGGCCACCATCACCGTGCTCGATCAACTCGATCAACTCGAGGAGATCGTGCTCGAAGGCAGCCGCATTCCCTTCAGCGGTGGCCGCCTGGTGAACGAACAGGACGCCATTGAAGTGATGGATGCCCTGCGGGAGGAGCTGCCAACCCAGCTGAGCCAGGCGGTCGAGCTGATCCGGCAGCGGGAGGAGTTCATCGGCCAGGCCCGCCAGCAGGCCGATGAGATCATCGCCACCGGCAAACGTGAGCGTGAACAGCTGATCAACAGCGCCGCCATCCGCCAGGAGGCGGAGCGGCAGGTGGCTGAGTTGCGCGACCAAGCCCGCCAGCAATGCGAGCAGCTGATGCTGCAGGCCCGCCAGCAGGTGGCCCAGGCGGAGCAGGAACACCAGGCCCGCATGGCCCAGATGGAGCAGCAATTTGCGGCCCGCCGCCAGCAGCTGGAGCAGGAGACCGCCGAACGCAACCGTCAGCTGCTGGAGCAACACGAGCGCAATCGGCAACAGGCGATGGCGGAGCTGGAGCAGGTGCGCCAGGAGGGGATGCGGGTGCAGCGCGACAGCCAGGCCGAAGCGGAGCGGCTGCACAACGACGCCCTGCAGTTCCGCCAACAGACCCAGCAGCAATGCGATGCCCTGGTGTCCCGTAGTCGCCAGGAGGCCGCCACCATCCAGGAAGGGGCAAACCGCTACGCCGAACAGGTGCTCGGCGAACTGGAAGGGCGCCTCAAGGAGATGAGCCAGATGGTGCTGGGAGGCCGGCGCGAACTGGTGCGCCTCCAGACACCCGAAGTGGCGTCCGCCGGGGCTGATGAGCCGGTCAGCCGCCGCCGCCGGGTGGCCAACACCCTCAAGCAGCTGGCGGGCTAGAGCGGGCAGAGCTGGGTGTTCTGCGCCTGGCGCAGCACCCGGCCGATGGTGTCGTTGGGGGAGCTGGCGCCGTTGCTGATCGCACTCACATAGCGAGGGCCAGCACTGGTGAGCAGCACGCCACTGATCGATCGCACCCCGCTGATGGTGCCGGTTTTGCCGAAGAATTGCCCCTGCAGAGGGGTCCCCACATAGAGATTGCGCAGGGTGCCCCGCTGGCCAGCCACCGCCATGGAAGCCAGGTAGGCACGGCCGTAGGGGTGCTGATCCATCCGCAGCAACAGGGCCGTCAGGAAGCGACTGGTGAGGCGATTGGCCCGGTCGAGGCCACTGCCATCGGCGATCCGCACACCATCCATCGGCAGACCCTGCTCCCCCAGCCAGAGGGTCTGGCGCTGGGCGGCCTGACCCAGATCCCAAGTGCCGGCAGCTTGCCGCAGCAGCACCTCGGCGGTGAAGTTGTGGCTCTCGGTGTTGGCCAGGCTCAGCAGGTTGTGCATCGGAGCTGAGGCTTCCTGATGAAGCAGCACAGCATCACCCGGCAAGGGGGCGCGCGACGACACCTGAGACACCTGCACCTTGCCGCCCTGCTGGCCCACGGTTTTCTGCAGCAGGGCTTGCAGACGGGAGGGGGGATTCATCACCGCGTCATGGATGGCATTGCTGGTGACGGCCAGCCGGGTGATCGGTGCGCCGTAGGCGTAGTAGCGGTCGTCGGGATGCCAGCCCTGGGGCCACCAGGCCTGGCGGGGCTCTTCGGCGATCTGCAGGCGCACCAGCGAAGGTGTCGCGCCGCTGCTGCCACCCGATCCAAGGGCCAACTTGGCAAAGCGCTGCAGCTGGGGCAGGGCCAGATCGGGGTCGCCCTCACCGGTGAGACGGAAGCTGCCGTCGCTGAGGAGCCAGAGCTGGGTGTTGAGGCGGTAATCGGGCCCGAGCCGATCGAGGGCGTAGGCCGTGCTCAGCAGTTTCTGGTTGGAGGCAGGGATGCGCGGACGGGTGCCGTTGAGATCGGCCAGCAGTCGCCCCTGGCCATCGGCGATGCTGATGCTCCAGACCGGTGCCTGGCCGCCCACCGTGGCCAGGAGCCGCTGCTGCAGCGCCGGACAGCTCACCTGCAACTGCAGCTGGGGCAGGCCCACCGGAGGGGGCAGCGGCGGCAGCGTGGCCAGCGGTGCCGGCTCCAGTGCGTAGGCGGTGATCGCCGGGGCCTGCTGGGCCAGGCCTGCCGCCGGCAGCACCGCCAGCGTGATCATTACGCCAGCAGCTTGAACGGAGCCACGGATGGAGCCCATCTCACTGGCCTCCGGTTTGCAGGCCACTCACCGTGCCTCCAACGCGGTACTGCAACCCCTCGATCTCCACGGGGGCGCCGACCTTGAGGTTCTGGTTGCCGAAAACGACGCCGCCGCCGCTCTTGCGGCCCTGGCCCTGCAGCACAAAGCGGGCATCCAGGCTGCCCAGGGTGGCCTGGTTCGGATCGACTGCCGTCACCACCGTGCCGTTGGGCTGCACGGCCGTCAGCAGGCGCTGCAGGGGCAGCACCTGCTTCACGTCAACCGAACCATGGGGCTGGTTGCGGATCACGATGGCCACCTTGCCCTCGCGCTTTGCCGCCTGAATCAGGGCGGAGGGATTCGCCACCGGCACACCGCGCACATCCACCAGCACCGTGACCGGCGTGAGGGCACCGGTGGCCTGGGCCACGGCACCACTGAGCTTGGGGCTCCAGATCACACCAACGGCGGCGAGCACCACCGCGGCTGCGGCGCCGAGATCCACGAGGCTCCAGGAGCGGCCGTTGCGTGCAGAAGACAGGTCGCGCTCGGGGGCCATCGGGCTGTTCAAGGGTTCGGCGAAGTGTACGGAGGTTCGCCGGGTGCCACCAGGGCCGATACCGGCCAGCAGCTGGCCTGGCCCTAGTTGCGCAGCCCCTCGATGAAGGCATCCATCACCTTGAGGTTGCCGCCGATCCCCAGCCCGCCCTCACCGGCTAGAGCCAGGGCCTGCTGCTCTGGATCCGGCTTCTGATCGAAGTGGGCCACAAAGCGGTAGCCGTCGGGATCGCAGCGGTAGAGCTCCCAGGGATCAGGGCAGGCCCGGCGCAGCGCCCCATCGCCGGAGGGGATCAGGGCATAGGCGCTTTGCCAGCCCGACAAAAATCCTTTGCGGCGCTGCCGGGCGACGTTGCCAATGCCCACCGCCGCATCCTCCAGGCTGCCGTTGAGCAACACCACCGCCCCACGGTGCAGGGCGCACACCTGCTCCACCTCCTCATAGTCGGCGGGGGAGGGGGCCACCAGCAGCAGCACACCCTCGCTACCGCCGTCGGCCTGCTGCAGGCGCATCTGATCCCGCAGGCTGGCGATGCGGGCAGCGAAATCTGGAGCATCGCGCTGGGCCAGGGCCGTGGCGCCGGCATCGGGACACAAAAGCCGCAGGCTGGGCTGGGCCGGGCTGAGGGCCGCCTGCAGACGCAGGGCCAACGGCAGAATCCGCAGGCCCTCAAAGCGCAGCTCCACGGTCCACAGACCCTTGGCACCGCCGCTGAGGGCAGCCTGAATCGCCGTCAGGGCTTCAGCTTCGGCACTGCGCAGGTCGGGGGGAAGCATCAAGCCAGCACGGATCGGCCGACCCTAAGGGCTCCCTGGCCAAGGCGTCAGTGCGCTGGGGATTCAGCCTGCAGCTGCAACCGGGCTTGCTCGAGCGCCGCGGGAACGCCTTCCAGATCGGCGGCGGTGAGCCAGGGCCCCAGGCTCAGGCGCACACCACTGGCCGCCTCAGCATCGACATAGCCCATGGCCTGCAGGATCGGGCTGGGGGCCAGCCCCCCCGGCTGGGCACCGCGCCCACTGCTGCAGGCGGAACCACTGCTGACCGCATAGCCCTGCTGCCAGAGGGCCTGCACCAGGCGACGGCCCGACAGAGGCGTGCCGCAAGGGCCGGCCACCAACAGGCTGAGGTGGTGGGGCAGACGGGGAGGGTCGGCGGGGTGGCGCGGATCGGGGCCGCTGAGGCACACCCCTTCCAGCCGCAAGACACGGGCCAAGAGGCCATCGCGCAGATCGGTGATCGGATGGCGCCCCCCGTGGGCCTGGAGGCGCGCCTGGCAGAGCTCCAGGGCACGGGTGAGGCCCGCCACCAGGGCCACCGGCTCGGTGCCACCCCGCCGCCCATCCTCCTGGCCGCCGCCGCCGATGAAGGGGGACAACGTCAAGCCTGGGCGCACCAACAGGGCGCCAACGCCACGGGGCCCCTGCAGCTTGTGGGCCGCCAGGCTGAGCAGGTCGATCGGCAGGGCGTCGAAGGCCAACGGCCGGTGGCCCAGCACCTGCACCGCATCCACATGCAACAGCACGCCGGCCGCGCGGCAGCAGGCTCCGATCGTTTCGATCGGCTGGATCGTGCCCACTTCGCTCTGGCCCCAGATCAGCGAAACCAGCCGCGTGGGCGGCACCAGCAGGCGATCGAGGGCCTCGAGATCGACCACTCCCAGGTGGTTCACCGGCAGGGTCTCCACCTGCCAGCCGAGCCGTTGCACCTGTGCCGCAGCGGCCAGGGTGGCCGGGTGTTCGACCGCTGAAATCAACAGCCGGCCTGGTGGCCCCTGCCCGGCAACCCCGAGCAGGGCGGTGTGGATGGATTCGGTGCCCCCCGAGGTGAACACCAGCTGACTGGCGGCGCAGCCGAGCAGCTCGCCGAGTCGCCAACGGCTGCGCTCCAGCTGCTCGGCGGCCGCCAATCCAAAACCATGCAGGCTTGAGGGGTTGGCCCAGGCATCAGCCTGCACCGCAGCCATGGCCTCGAGCACCTCCACTGCCGGTGGGGTGGTGGCACAGGCGTCGAGATAAATCGGTGCAGCGGTTGCCGGTGCGGAGGCAGTCAAGGCGCTAGGTGAATAGACCGCTGTCCCGCTCCACCCGAGCCCGCGTGCGTGACTCGAGGGAGTTGGTGGCCAGGGCCACCAGGTCGTCGAGGGAACTGCTGCTGAGCAGGGCCGCCACCCGGGCCCGGGCCTCCTCGGACGGACAGGCATCCGGGCGCAGACAACCGTTGATGCAGACCGTGGCGCAGTCGATCTCGGCCTCTGCCGACCCGGCAATCGCGTTGTCGATCGATGGTTGTTGGAGGGTCACCGGGAGTCCGGTTTCAGGCTCATCAGAGCCCCCGAGGTCTGAGGCACCGTCACCCCACAGCTCGGGGGTCACGACACCGTCAAACACCGCCACCGCCGGACCGGTCATAAACAGGTGACCGCTGGTTTCATCCCAGGCAATCTCCAGAGGTCCGCCAGGCAGATCCAGGCGGGCGCAGCGCTCGGCCAAGCCGAGGCGATGGGCCACCACCAAGGTGGCGCAGGCACCGGTGCCGCAGGCCAGGGTTGGCCCAGCACCCCGCTCCCACACCCGCATCACCAGATGGGTGGGGCTGAGGGCCTGCACGAAGTGCACGTTGGTGCGTGCGGGGAAGGCCGGATGCACCTCCAGGGCGGCGCCGTAGCGCTCCAGATCGACTGCCTCCACATCGTCCACGGGAATCACCACATGGGGATTGCCCATGCCAGCGGCTCCCACCGCGAAGGTCTCACCCGCAACCTCCAGGCTGCCCTGGGCGATCCCGGCATCGCCAAGCGGCAGGGTGGTGGGGATGGCCGCCGGCTCGAGGAAGGGGGCGCCCATGTCCACACGGATGGTGCCGTCGGCACAGAGCTCGGGAACGATGCGCCCGGCCAGGGTTTCGATCTGCCACTGCCGGCCGGGGGCATCCCCATCGCTGTCGGCCAGGAAGCGCGCCAGGCAGCGGATGCCGTTGCCGCACATCTCCGGCTCACTGCCATCGGCATTGAAAATCCGCATGCGCAGTTCTCCACCCTCCCGGGGAGGAAGGGCCGCGATCACCCCGTCACCGCCCACGCCGAAGCGGCGGTTGCACAGGCGTTGAATCCGCTCCGGAGTGAGGCCGAGGTCGCTGTCGCTGCTACCCGCCCCCCGGGCATCGAGCATGAGGAAATCGTTTCCCAGACCTTGATATTTGCTGAACTGGAGCACGATGGGGGCAAACGCAGCCACCGCCAAATCCTATGCAGAGCTTTTTCGAGAAGCGCTCGGCGGCTCTCGATACCTCCCAGCCGAGCATTCGCCATCTACAGGATCTGATCCGCCACAAAACTCCCGTGGCTATCCAGGTGATGGGTGTTGGTGAACTCGAAGGAACCCTGCACTGGCAGGACGTCGCCTATCTCGCCCTCAGCCAGGCGGAAGGGCGTCCTCTCACCTTGATCAACCGTGCTGCGGCCTCCACGATCCGCGCCCTGGGCTGAGCCCGCCCTCACCGACTGGGCTGTGGCACGATCACAACTCTGATCCAGGCCTGGCTGCTGTGAGCGACGCACCCCGCTACCAACCCCAGGCCCTTGAATCCCGCTGGCAGCAGCAGTGGGATGCCGCCGGGCAACACCGCACGCCCGCTGCTGATGGCGAGCCCTATTACGCCCTGTCGATGTTTCCCTATCCCTCAGGGAACCTGCACATGGGCCATGTGCGCAACTACGTGATCACCGATGTGATCGCCCGGGTGCAGCGCATGCGCGGCAAACAGGTGTTGCATCCGATGGGCTGGGATGCCTTTGGCCTGCCGGCGGAGAACGCCGCGATCGAGCGGGGCATCGATCCGGGCGTGTGGACCGATCAGAACATCGCCTCCATGCGCGCCCAGCTGCAACGCCTGGGTCTCTCGATCGACTGGGACCGGGAGGTGGCCACCTGCCACGCCGATTACTACCGCTGGACCCAGTGGCTGTTCCTGCAGTTTCTGGAGGCCGGCCTGGCCTATCAGAAAGACGCCACGGTCAACTGGGATCCGATCGACCAGACGGTGCTCGCCAACGAGCAGGTGGACAGCGAAGGCCGCTCCTGGCGCTCCGGTGCCCTGGTGGAGAAGCGCAAGCTGCGCCAGTGGTTTCTGAAGATCACCGCCTACGCCGACCAGCTGCTCGACGACCTGCCCAAGCTGCAGGGCTGGCCGGAGCGGGTGCGCACCATGCAGGCCAACTGGATCGGCCGGAGCACCGGCGCCGAGCTCAGCTTCCCGGTGGTGGATGGCGAAGGCGCAGACACCGGCGAACACATCACCGTGTTCACCACCCGGCCGGACACAATCTTTGGTGCCTCCTATGTGGTGCTCGCCCCCGAGAATCCGCTGGTGGCCTCACTCACCACCTCCGAGCAGGCCCTTCATGTGGAGGCTTTCTGTGACCTGGTGAGCCGCCAGAGCGAGCAGGAGCGCACGGCCGACGACAAACCCAAGCGCGGCGTGCCGATCGGCGCACAGGTGCGCAACCCTGCCAGCGGCGAACTAATCCCCCTCTGGATCGCCGACTACGTGCTGGCCGACTACGGCACCGGTGCCGTGATGGGCGTACCCGCCCACGACCAGCGCGATTTCGTGTTTGCCCGCCAGTACGAGCTGCCGGTGCGCCAGGTGATCATTCCCGAGGGCAGCGATGAACACGCCTATGAGGGCGGCGCCTGGACTGAAGCCGGCGTGCTGATCCACTCCGGCCGCTTCGATGGCCTAGCCAGCGCAGAGGCCAAAACCGCCATCACCGCCGCGGCGGAAGCCGAGGGCTGGGGTTGGGCCCGCACCACCTATCGCCTGCGCGACTGGCTGATCTCCCGCCAGCGCTACTGGGGCTGCCCGATCCCGGTGATCCATTGCGAGAGCTGCGGCGTGGTGCCCGTGCCTGCGGAACAGCTGCCGGTGGAGCTGCCCAAGGGCGCCAACCTTGAGGGCAAGGGCGGCTCGCCCCTGGCCCAGCTCGAGAGCTGGTGGCGTGTCGATTGCCCCTGCTGCGGTAAGCCCGCCCGGCGCGAAACCGACACCATGGACACGTTCATGTGCTCCAGCTGGTATTTCCTGCGCTACAGCGATCCCCATAACACGGCCCTGCCCTTCAACCGCGAGGCGGTGGATTCCTGGCTGCCGGTGGACCAGTACGTGGGCGGCATCGAGCATGCCATCCTGCACCTGCTCTACTCGCGCTTCTTCACCAAGGTGCTGCGCGATCGGAGCCTGCTGGGCTTCGATGAGCCCTTCGCGCGCCTGCTCACCCAGGGCATGGTGCAGGGCATCACCTACAAGAACCCCCAGACCGGCAAATACATCGCCCCGGCCGATGTGGCCGATCCCAGCGATCCCCGTGATCCGATCACGGGCGAGGTGCTGGAAACGTTCTACGAAAAGATGTCGAAGTCGAAGTACAACGGCGTGGATCCGGCCGTGGTGATCGACAAATACGGCGCTGACACCGCCCGCATGTTCATCCTGTTCAAGGCGCCGCCCGAGAAGGATCTCGAGTGGGATGACGCCGATGTGGAGGGTCAGTTCCGCTTCCTGCAGCGCCTCTGGCGCCTAGTGGATGGGGCCGTAGGCAAGGGCCTGGGGCTGGGCCTGACACTGGGTGATGACGATGACAGCTCCAGCACCGCGTCCAGCAGCCTCAGCCCGGAGGACAAGGCGCTGCGCCGCGCCGTTCACACCGCCATCAGCGAGATCAGCGACGACCTCGACGGCGACTATCAGTTCAATACGGCCGTCTCAGAGCTGATGAAGCTGAGCAACGCCATGGGTGAGCACCTGCAGGGGGCTTCCGCGGCCGTGGCCTCCGAAGCCCTCAATACCCTGCTGGTGCTGCTGGCGCCATTCGCGCCGCACCTGGCCGAGGAGCTCTGGCAGAGGTTGGGGGGCAATCCCGATGGCCAAACGAGCGTGCACCACCAGGCCTGGCCGAGTGCCGATACCAGTGCCCTGGTGCGCGACACGATTCCACTGGTGATCCAGGTGAAGGGGAAGGTGCGCGGCAACCTCGAAGTGCCCGCCGACGCCGACAAGGCCACGTTGGAGCGGCTGGCCCTGGACAGTGACATCGCCGCCAAATGGCTGGAAGGCAAACCCCCCAGCCGAGTCATCGTGGTGCCAGGCAAGCTCGTCAACCTGGTGCCCTAAGGCCTCAGATCAGAACCACTCGGCGACTGCGTCCTCCACGGTGTTGACGTTGGCTTCGGGGGTGGAACGGCTGAACTCGAGGGTGATGTGGCGGCGCTGCTCACCATCGGCCGCCACTGCCGTGATCGGATACTGCTGATGACCATCACGGAACGGCACCTGGATGCGGAAGGTGCCGTCTTCGGCGAGGGGTACCAGTTCCTCGCCGATGCGCAGGGTGGCCGATGGATCGGTGGCGCCGTAGACGATCAACTCGGCATCGGCAACCAGCCAGAAGGAGCGCTGGCGTGAGGCGACCCCACCGGCACCCGAGGCCGTGCGGCCGCTGGCCCAAAGGCCAGCACCGGAGGCGTTGAGCCCCTGGCTGGAATCGGCGAAGGTATCCACCTCATGGAAGGCTTCCGAACCGCGACCCGTCGCCCGCCAGGTGGAGGTGGCCACCTGGTAAACGCGCTCGTGGATTCCCGGTGCGGCCTCGGAGATCAGCGGCGCAGCCGGGGCCTCGGTCACCGGAGCCTCGAGGGTGAAGGGCACGAATTGATCCAGGATCAGCTCGCTGGGATGGAGCGAGGGCACGTGGGCCACGGCGGAAAACGCCAAGGAACGCCAAGCACCGCCCGCAACCCGATAGCCCAGTTCAACCCGGTAGGCCCGGTCACTCAGGGGAACTGGCAGGTACCACTCAGTGGCGTGGCTGTTGACCACCACTTCCTGCATGGTGTGGGGATGGGCGCCGCCTTCACCGAGGCCGGTGACATCAGCGATGCGCAACACCAACTGGTTGGCTCCGTCGGCCATCGCCTGACGTCGATCGGCATCAGAGAGCTCCCAGAACACATAGGCCCACTGGGGATCACGGGGCAGAAAGACCACGGAGGTCTGGGCCTCCGGGCGAGGGGCCGGAGCCATGCCCGCCTCCAGGGCGCGGAGGTCGGCCGGGCCCTGCCCAGGCTCGCCCGGAGAGGGCGCCTGACGCTCGATGGCCCGCAACAACTGGTCTTTCAGCATGCGGCTGTAGCGCCCGATGCCGAGATTGCTGGCCAAGTGGCGCAACTGCCGCAGGGTGAGGTCGCTCGCCTCAAGGCTGTCACCGGACATCGGAAAACCTGAGGAGCTCGCCACTGCGCATTCGGCAAAAGGTGCGGCAATTTTGTCTGCGTTCCGCCCTTTTGGACGGGCGTGTCAGCAGATCACGATCGGGGAGCAGCAAGCCAGGGCCTCCGCTCAGCTTTGCTGTCAGCGGGAGCAAACCAAACCATCACGGCCGTGGTGAAGGGATGGGGCCTCAGTCGTGACCGCTGAGCTGCACCCAGCAGCGCGGCAGCACCTCACCGGAGGGAAACACCAGATGATCCTTGCGCACGGGCCCCGGATCCTGTAGCTCCTCTCCGGCATGGAGACGCACCAGCACATCGGCAACAAAAGGATCCAAAAGCTGCCTCAGATCGAGCACCTCCACCAGGCTCTCGTCGTCGGCATCACGCAATTTGAGAAACATCAATCCCCCCTTCCATCGCTGTTATCAGTCTGATGGGATCTTCCGGAGTTGGACGCACACGATCATGCAGCTCGGGTGCTGCAACATGCTTTGGATCAAACCTTTTGACTGAGCCGCCACAACTCATTGACGTGCTCGCCAGATTCCACTGCCCGCAGGCGCTTGACCAGCTCAAACACCTCACTGGCGGCCAGCTCACCGTTGTCTTGCCACTCCAGGCTGCGGGGCTCAAACAGATCACCGCTGGAGTTGAGCTCCTCCCGGGAAGCCATGACGAAACCGCACGTTTTATGGACCCTATGGAGATTTGGAGCTGATCGAGGCTGGAGCCGCAGGTTTTCTACGGAAGATTGTGTGAAGAACACCGCCTAACGGGTCTGAGCCCCCCTGGGGCATCGCCAAGGTGCAGCGGCCGAGAGCGGCCTGCTTCAAACCCTCCTAGGCCTGACGACCTAGGCCTGATCCAACTTGGCCGCGAGCACCGCATCGGCGCGGGTGAGTCCATCGACCTTGTGGGTGTACACCAGCGCTTCAGCGTGGCCCCAGCCCAGGGTGAATTCAGCGTGATGGCCCTGGGCCTCGCAGATCGCGCCAGCACGGTTAACCCAGTCGAGGGCCTGCTGAAAATCGGCAAAGGTCCAGGCCTTGTGCAGGTGGTGCGCCTCGATCACCTCCCAACCCGGCAGCTCCGGCAGCAGGGCGGCGAGTTCGGTGTCGCTGAGGGTGGGCGCACCGTCGGTGCAGGGGATGCAGGTTTCCTGAGAGAGAGCCATGGGATCGCAGCCAGTCGGGATCCATCAATCATGGCGAGATCAGCCTTTTGCGCTCACACCATTGCCAGCGACGAAACCCTGGTGGTGCCGGATGCACGCCAGGATCCACGCTTCTGCACCAACCCCCTGGTTGTGCAGGATCCGAAGATCTGCTTCTACGCGGGCGCGCCCCTGCAGAGCAGCAACGGTCACAACCTCGGCACGCTCTGCGTCATCGATCGATTGCCGCGCCATTTCAGTGGCAATCAGGTGCGCTTGCTGGAGGACCTGGCCCAACTGGTGTCCAGGGAACTCGAGCTGCGCCGCCAGGCGATCGTGCATCCGATCAGCGGCTTTGTGCAGCGGAGCAGCTTTCTGGAGCAAGCGGAGCCGGAGCTCGGTCGCGCCCGTCTGAGCGGCCAGCCCCTGGCCCTGCTGGCTTTGCAGATCGACCACTTCAGCCAGGTGCGGCACCGCTGGGGCCAAGCGACCTCCGACCAGGCTTTGCGCGATGTGGCGGCTTTCCTCAACTCCCAGCTCCTCCCCCAGGACCTGATCGGCCAGATCGGCGACCAGGATTTCGCCCTGTTGATGGTGAACGTCGATTTGGAACCCGCCATGGAACGGGCTGAGGCGATCCGCTGCGGTATCAGCGAGCTGCCCGGGGTGTTTCGCAGCAGTGGCTATCGCCTCGAAATCAGCGGTGGCCTCACCCTGCTGGCTCCGGACGATCAGCACGCGGCGGATCTGCTGCTGCGGGCGGAACGGGCCCTGTTTCTGGCCCAGGGCAACGGCCACAACCAGATCGCCGATCTGCTGCTCTAAGGCCACAACCAGCAAGACCCTCCTAGGCTGAATCGACCCACGCCATTCAGCGGCCGTTGTTTCATCAACGACCGTTTCTAGGGTTGTTGATTGGCCCGGTTTCCCTGATGCAGTCGCCCCTTCGCTCCGCCGCTAGTCCAGAGGGGCCGGGAGCAGCTTTCAGCCTGATCATCGCGGTGGTGGTGGGACTGGCGATCCTGCTGAGCCAGACCGTCTTCATTGTTCCGGCCGGCAACGTGGCCGTGGTCACCACCCTCGGCAAGGTGACCGGTGTTCCGCGCAATCCCGGCGCCAACATCAAGGCGCCGCTGGTGCAGAACACCTCGCTGTTTGACGTGCGCACCCAGGTGCGACCCGAGCAGTTTTCCACCCTGACCAAGGATCTGCAGGTGATCCAGGCCACGGCGACGGTGAAATATGCGATGAAACCGGCCGAAGCGGGGCGCATCTACGAAACGATCGCCACCGACGACCAGCAGATTTACCCCCGGGTGATTCAGCCATCCCTGCTCAAGGCGCTGAAATCCGTGTTCTCGCAATATGAGCTGGTGACGATCGCCACGGAGTGGAACTCCATTTCCGAGCTGGTGCAGGAGAAGGTGGCGGAGGAACTGCGCAAATTCGACTACGTCACCGTGCAGGGCCTCGACCTGACGGGCCTGCAGATCGCCGAGGAATACCGCGCCGCCATCGAGCAGAAGCAGATCGCCGAGCAGCAGCTGCTGCGGGCCCAAACCGAAGTGCTGATCGCCGAACAGGAAGCCAAGCGCTACGAGACGCTCAACACCAGCCTCGATGACCAGGTGCTCTACAAGCTCTTCCTCGACAAGTGGGATGGCCAGACCTCCGTGGTGCCGGCGCTGCCCGGTGCCGCAGGCGGCTCTGGCAACGCGGTGATCGTCAACGGACGCCGCTAAACGTGGGTGGGCCCACGCAACTGATCTGCCTTGAAGACCTTCCTTGTCACCGGTGCCAACCGGGGCATCGGCCTCGAGTACTGCCGCCAGCTGCAGGAGCGGGGGGAGGAGGTGATCGCCGTCTGCCGCACCCCCTCACCTGAGCTGGAGGCACTGGGGGTGCGCATCGAGGCGGGGGTGGACCTCACCCGTGAGGCCGCCGTTGCCGATCTGGTGGATCGGCTGGCGGGCCTGCCGCTGGATGGGGTGATTCTCAACGCCGGCGTGCTGGAGGCCACCAGCCTCGAGCACCTGGATCCAGACAGCCTTCGCCGCCAGTTTGAGGTGAATGCCCTGGCACCACTGCGGCTCACCCATGCCCTGCTGCCCCAGCTGCAGCGCGGCTCGAAGCTGGTTCTGATGACCAGCCGCATGGGATCCATCGACGACAACACGTCCGGCGGCTCCTACGGCCACCGGATGTCGAAGGTGGCGTTGAACATGGCCGGCACATCGCTGGCGATCGACCTGAAGCCCCGGGGCATCGCCGTGGCGATCCTGCACCCCGGCCTGGTGCGCACCCGGATGATCAACTTCAACCCCCAGGGGATCAGCCCGGAGGAGTCGGTGCGCGGACTGCTAGCCCGCATCGATGCCCTCACCCTGGACAACTCCGGCAGCTTCTGGCATGCCAATGGGGAGCGGTTGCCCTGGTAAGTAGCTCCAGACCCTTCAGCAGCCGCAGCCCGTTGGCGATCACGCAGGATTGCTGCAGCACTGATCGGCAGGTTGGGGGCAGCTCGTCATGGGCTCTGGCGTCTTGCCTAAGACCATGTTGTTCAGGTCTGTCGTTATGGCTCAAACCACCACTCCCGCCCCAACCCCATTGCATGCCTCCGCGCGGATTCTGTTGATGCTGGGCACCGCGATCCTGATCGGCGAGGTGGCCGCAGGCCCGGCCAAAAAACTCCTGGAAGCCCGCGCCAGCCACCGGTTGAGCGTCAACGAAGACGGCGAACCTGCGGATTAGCTGCCCCCGCCACAACGCTTCTCCGCCAGCCAGCGCACCAGGGCCTTGCGGGGATCGCTGAGGTCGTCAATCGAGCCGTAGAGGTAATCCTGCCAACCGTGCTGCGGCAGGCCGCTGAACACCATCAGGTTGAGCGGATAGTCCTCCGAATCGCTGCAGCGGCGGAAGTCGTCGCGATACAGAAACACCGGTTTGCCCAGGGCGATCGCCGCCCCCAGCTCCAGCATCACCCCCTCATCGGGAGGCGTTCCATTCACGATCGCGAGCAAAGCATCGGCGTCGCGCACGTCCTGCAGGTCGGCCTGGGCCACCCGCCAGGCCCAGCCCTCCTGCGCCAGATCCACCTGGCCATTGCGGCTGAAGGGCTCCCACACCTCCAGCCCCAGGGCCTCGAGGGCGGTGATGAAATCCGGCAGCAAACGCTCGCGCCAGTGGGGCGAGAAGCCGTAGGGCGAGGCGAGGTAGAGGGTGGGGCGAGGCATCGCGGGCAGGGCTCAGATCAGCTGCGCGAGCTGCGGTAGCGCTGCTCATCGGCGGCGGCGGCGGCCTGGGTTTCCCACGGAAACACGATCCAGTCGCTGGAGCTGGTCACCTCCACGGCATGCCACCACTGCGGTTCTGCCTTGCTGATCCACACCACGGCCTGGGCCTCGGGCAGCTGCCGGTGGGCCTCCAGGGTGAGGCCGGTCTCGTAGACATCGTCAACCAGCAGGCAACCAGGGCGGGCATCGGGCAGGAGGGGCAGCTCGAGCCGGTGGCTCAGGGCCACCGCCAAACACAGGCCACCGCGGGGAATGCCGTGAATGCCGCTGAAGCGGCGCTCGGCGCAGCGGGCGGCGATGTGATCGGCGATGTGATCCACGGCGCGATCGAAATCGCTCCAGCTGAGCAGGCGCATGGTGCTGGTGCTGGCGCCCATCAGGCCACAAAGCGCTTGTAGAGCCAGCGCACGAAGCCGCCCACCAGCGGCACCGGCGCAAAGGTGGGGCCCACGAAGTCGAAGTAGTCGCGGTGGTCAACGATGCGGCCATCAGCTCCGAAGCGCAGCCGACTGGTGCCGGGATAGAGAAATTCGATCCCCTTGATCTTCAGGCCCATGCGCCATTCCACGAAGGCGGTGTCGCCATCAATGGCCACCGCATCGGCCTCCAGAAACACGTCGTCGCAACGTTGCACCAGCCCCTGCTGGGCGGCGATGTAGGCATCCACGCCATCTTTGCTCTGGGTGGGGTCTTCGAAGTGCACGGTTTCGGCATACACCTGCCGCCACTGCTCAGCCGAGGGCGCGGCCACGCCGTAGGGCTTGGTAAACAGCTGGCGCAGGCTGTCGTGGTTGAAGGGCGGGGTCAGGGGTGCGGACATATCAGGAGGGGCAGAACTGGTGGTCACGATTGTGCTGCCGCATCAGGAGCCTGCCCTTCGGCACCAGGGGCCCCGCGGCGGCGACGGCAGCGGTCGGAGCAGTAACGCACCTCGTCCCACACGTCCTTCCACTTTTTGCGCCACTGGAAGGGGCGCTGGCACACGGGGCAGATTTTGGTGGGGCGCTCAGCGTGGTGGGGCATCGCAGCGGTGGGGCATCAGAGCGGGGGCAGGGTTAGGGATTGAGGCGCTGCTCCGCCCAGCCATCCTCGCGGCACCAGCGGCGGCGGTGATGGGGGTGGTTGGTGAGCTCCAGCAGCTCCACTTGCTCCACGCCGATCCGCAGCAGCTGGAAGCAGATGGGGATCGGCAGCTCATCGCCGAGTTCGGCAGGGAAGCACGCCTCGGCCTCAAGCGGCTCGCCCGGCGCCGGCCAGCCCCAGAGGGCCCGGCCGCCCGGGGTGAGGCCCTGCCAGTGGCGTTGCCGCTCGCGGGCCTCCAGCTCCGCCGGAAGGTGCAGCACCGCACCGCGCAGACGGAACTGGCAGCGGGCCTTGGGCAGCAGCCAGCCCAGCTCCACCGCCGGCTGGTGGAGTAGCTCAGCAGCCTTGGCGCTGCGGCCATCGGTGAGCAGATCCAGCTCCGTTGCGCCGGCCCAGCCGCGGAACACCAGGGTGCGCAACCGCGGCGTGCCATCGGCCGCCACGGTGGCCAGCTGCACCCAGCGGGCCTGGGGGGAGCGCCCCTCCCGTTCGCGTGCGCCACGCAGCAGGGGCCGCCAGGGCGGCAGGGGATCAGCGCTGGCCATGGAGGGCGGCCTCACCCCGGCGGTGGATCTCCGTGGCGTAGTCGGTCCAGGTGCCCTGGCCCCAGTAGCGGAAGCAGCTGGTTTGGAGCAGCAGCAGCTGCAGCAGGGCCTCTTGATAGGGCGCACTGCGCGTGACGGCGGGATCGGCCGCCACCAGGGCATCGAAACGCTGGTGAAAGTCAGCGCTGAAGCGGTTCATCGGCTCCAGCACGTTGGCGTAGCCCTCCACCCAGCTGAGGTTGTTGGTCCAGGAGGCGCCGGCCATCGAGAAGCTGGAATCGCCGGCCTGGAGATCGGCGATGGCGGCCTGCACGGACTCCGGGCTGGCGGGCCCATCCAGGTGTTGCCACAACTTGTGCTGCTGCACCGCCTGAATCTGGGGGTAGGCGTCAGACGTCACACCGGCAGCGTCGAGCAGTTCGAGGTATTCCGTGCCGTTGAGGGCCACCGTGCGCCCGCCTCCAGCACCGCCCTCGCCCGCCAACTTGCGGTGGGCCTGGAGAAAGGCCTGGGGGAATTCGTTCATCATCACGCCACCGTTTTCGCCGTCGGCGATCTGGGAGACGAGGGCGGGAACGGTGGTGTCGCCCAGCGGCATGCGCCCGAGGCTGAGCGCTTCGTAGCAGGGTTGCATCTGGCCCACCAGCTTGGTGTCGGAGCCCTGGGTTTTGATCAGGGCGGTGATGCTCACCGTGTCGCCGCTGGAGCTGCGTGCCACCAGCTGATTGGGGATGTACTTCTGCGCGTGGCTGAGGCCGGAGCCATCGAGGTTTTCGACGCTGTGTTCCTGCACCAGCAGCCAGCGGTAGCCGCACTCGCGCAGGGCCTTGACGAATTCATAGAGGGTGTCGGGGTGGTTGGGCAGGTGCATCTCCGGCGGTGAGAAGCCCTTCACCCGCTGCAGGGCCGCATCACCAAACAGGGCGGCGAAATGCTGCTGCCAGGCCAGGATCTGCAGCTTCAGATCAGGAATCGGCGTGGAGGGAGCCACGGCGTGGCTCCAGAAGGTGCCGAGCCACTCCACGTGGGATTGCATGCTGGGATCGCAGGCCAGAAAGCGCAGCGCCTCGAGGATGTCGGCGCGGCCCATCTGCTCAAACCCCCAGAGCAGATTGCCGGAGTAATCGAGCGTGATCCGCGGATTGCAGCCTTCGCCGATCAACTGGGGAATCAGCTCGGCCAGACGCCGGTAGCACTGGGCGAAGGGTTCGGCGTTGTGGTTATCGCCCTCGCCGGGATGCTCGAGCATGTACTGCAGATGGGAGATCAGCTCCCCATTGGCCCCGGCCGGAATCGTGGGCTGGTGCATGTGCAACGCACAGGAGAAGGCCGAGTGGATCTCCGCAAAATCGAGGCTGGTGCGGGGCAGAAACACGGGCTGGTGGTGCTGCACCAGGGCCAGGATCTCGGCTTCGCGGCCAGCGATCGGCGGCAGGGCATTGGAACTCATCCAGATCAGGCAGACCAGCCGCCGCAGTCTGCAGGGAGCGGCGCGTCCGAACCTGGACCAACCCGGGTTTTCGAGCGGTAGGGTCGGGGCAGACAAGGAGCTGTGGTGACGCTCGAGCAGCTCAAACACTTCCTGGCCCGCGTGCAGCGTGATCCGGCCCTGAAGCGGCAGGTGGAAGACGCGATCACGGCCGACGAAGTGGCGCTGCTGGCCCAGGAGCTCGGCTTTTCAGTGTCTGGAAGCGACATCCTGCGCTTCTCCGGCCAGTCCGCCTCGGGGGTGCGGGTGCGTCGGATCGATCATCCGGGCGAGTATCCCGGCCGCTACTACTGAATCCCGGGCCGCCGCCCGGGCAGCTCACCATGACCCGATACCAGATCCTCCGCGACGACGGCATCCGCGACGGCATCGCCGGCCAGGTGTTCGCGAGCTACGGCGCAGCCCACGCGGTGCTGGAGCGGTATTACGCCGATCTGTGCTGCTCCGACGATCGCGAGTACTACCGGATTGAGGCTGTGGACGAGGAGCCTGGTGGAGCCTCCAAGGTGGAACACGATGGTTGAGCCGTTGCCTCTGGCACCTCGGCCCCTGCCCAGCACCGGGGCCAGCACGGGCGCGCTCGAGGCCCTGGCGTTTTTCCGCGACGCAGACTTCGCCCAGCAGCGCTTTGAGCAGTTCGGCAACGTGTACGAAACGCGGCTGCTGGGCCAACCGCTGGTGTTCATCCGCGGCGGCCAGGCGATCACCGATCTGCTGGCCCAGCCCGACGCCACCGAGGGCTGGTGGCCAGAGAGTGTGCGCCAGCTGCTGGGAAGCCGTTCGCTGGCGAACCGCAATGGCGCCGACCACCGCGCCCGACGGCGGGTGGTGGGGCAGTTGTTTTCGGCGGCGGCGCTGCGGCGGTACACACCCGCGATCGTGACGCTGGTGGAGGAGCTGGCCGCGGAGCTCAAGGCCGCCACCACACCGGTGCCGCTGGTGGCGCGCATGCACCGCTTTGCCTTCACGGTGATCGCCACGGTGGTGCTGGGTCTGGAGGGCGACGACCGCGATGCCTTGTTTGCCGACTTTGAAATCTGGACCCGCGCCCTGTTTTCGATTCCGATTGCGCTGCCCGGCAGCCCCTTTTCCCGAGCGCTGCAGGCCCGCAGCCGCTTGCTGGCACGCCTCGCCGGGGTGCTGGAGCGGGCCCGCCAGCAAGTGGCGGCTGGAGAACCCCTGGCCGGAGGCCTGGATCTGCTCAGTGGCGGCCTCGATGAAGCAGGCCTGCCGCTTACCGACGACGACCTGGTGGAGCAGTTGCTGCTGCTGCTCTTCGCCGGCTACGAAACCACCGCCTCCTCCTTGAGCTGCCTGATGGCGGCGGTGCTGCAGCACCCGGAGGTGCTCCCCTGGCTTCAAGCCGAGCTCGATGGCCTGAGCTGGCCGCTGGCTGAGCAGGAGGCCACACCCCGGCTTTCGGCCGTGGTGCAGGAGGTGATGCGGCTCAACCCGCCGGTGGGCGGCTTCTTCCGCCGCACCACCCGAGACCTGGTGCTCGATGGCGTGCTGGTGCCAGCGGGCCGGGTGGTGCAGGTGGCCCTAGCTGCCTCAAACCGCTTCCGCAGCGCTGCCGACGGCGGCTCTGATGGTGGTGCAGGCAGCGACGATCTGGAGCAGTTCCGGCCGGAACGCCACCTCAACGGAGAGAACGGCCTCACCCTGCTGCCCTATGGCGGGGGGGAGCGGGTGTGCCTGGGCAAGGCCCTGGCCGAGCTGGAGATCCGCCTGATAGCGGTGGGCCTGCTGCGGCAACTGACCCTGCAGCTGGAGCCGGATCAGGACCTCAGCCTGCAACTGATCCCCAGCCCCAGCCCACGAGATGGCTTGCTGGTGCGGGCTGAGGCCAGGAGCTGAACCGCACCCCTCTGCAACGAAACGGAAGCAATCCGGCGGATCGTGTGGTATCAACCGCTACTAAGCGCTTAAATAGGGATACGTTGATCCACCCAGCGGTGGATGCAGATCGTTCCGCGCCAGGCAACGGGGACGCGGACACTGTGGAGAGCGTGATGAACGTGCTCGAACTGATCCGCACCCGGATCCTCAAGGCCCAGCGCCTTGACGACGCCCAGTACCTGATGGCCAAGTCCTACCGAGGCGTGCCCTACGTGGATGCCCACCACGACGAGCCCAAGCCCGACGAGGTGACCAAACAGCTCACCTACCGCGGCCATCACTACGCCCACCATTGATCGGCTGAGTTTTCAGCCGATCAGCAATCACAGGGGGCCGCAAGGCCCCTTTTTTTGTGCCGAATGCTCAGCCGAGGTCGGTGGAACGGGGTGAGCACATGGCGGAATTGGCACGATTGCCGGCAGCACGCTTTCCAAGGCCTGCTTGGCCAGCTTCAGATCATGGCTCCCTTGCATCCGCAGCCAGAAGCCCTCGCTAAGGCCGAAGAAACGGCTCAGGCGCAGATCGGTATCGGCAGTGATCGCCCGCCGTCCTTTGACGATTGCGTTGATGCGGCTCTCCGGTACGCCGATCGCCAGCGCCAACCGGTACTGGCTGATCGCCATGGGCCGCAGAAACTCCTCCAGCAGCACCTCCCCCGGGGGCACGAGCATTACGTCAGTGGTAGTCGACGATCTCGACCTCCTCTGGCCCGGCTTCCGTCCAGACAAAGCAGAGCCGGAACTGGTCGTTGATGCGGATGCTGTGCTGGCCATGGCGGTTACCCCTGAGCGGCTCCAAGCGATTGCCTGGTGGAACTTGTAGATCGTTGAGGCAGGCGGCCGCATCGAGGATGGCGAGCTTGCGGAAAGCCACGCGAGCGAAGCTTCCAAAGCGGCGCCCCGGCTTCCCTCCAAAGAGGGCGTGGGTGTCGCGGCAACGAAACGACCTGATCACACCATTACCTTACCCCCGCTGTACGTAGGCACGCCAGGCAGTAGGACAGGGCGAAAGCGATCACGCGCTGACATGGCGGCCTGGATTGGCTGTGTTCGTTCCTCTCCCTACCAGTGCCACCCCCTGTCACAACCGCCAGGATTCCTCCATGCCCCCACACCGCTCCCCCACCTACGAGCGCCTCCGCACCTACAACGCTGAGCGGATGCGGATGAGCCACATCTATCAGCCGCTGATGCTCATGGAGCTGCTTGGAAGGAGCAGCCCGCCGCCGGCGGAGGACATCGCCCGTCGGATCCTGGGGGAGGACGCGACTCAGATCGACTACTACACCGAGCGCAACGCGCTGCAGCAGCTGTGCCGCCAGCGACTCGATGCCTTTCGCGAGCAGCGGGGAGAGGAAGTGTTTGCCCACCGCAGCCGCCAGCGCACATCGATCAGCGGCTCGATCAAATACCGGGTGTTGACCCGTGCCCGCTGCCATTGCGAGTGCTGCGGAGCCCATGAGCACCAGCGGGCCCTGGAGGTGGATCACATCATCCCCTAGGCGCAGCCTTCCGCGCAGCGGTGAAACCACGGCGGCTCAGACGACATCAGCAACCTGCAGGCGCTTTGCTTTCGTTGCAATGCCGGTAAGCGCGACACCGACAGCAGCGACTTCCGCGGCCTGCAGGCCAGCTACGGCCACCGCGAAGCGGGCTGTGTGTTCTGCGCGCTGGAGGGCAGTGGCCGGATGCTGCTGGAGAACGAACTAGCGATCTGCATCGCCGATGCCTACCCCGTGACGAAGGGTCACAGCCTGGTGATCCCGCGGCGGCATGTGGCCGACGGGTTGGCACTGCACCAGCCGGAGTGGAACGCCGTGGCCCAGCTTCTGAAGCTCAGAAGAGAGCAGCTTGCGACGCAGGACCCGTCGATCAGCGGCTGGAATCTGGGCCTCAACTCAGGCCAGGCTGCCGGGCAAACGGTGCTTCATGCGCACTGGCACCTGATCCCACGTCGGCAGGGGGACTGTGAGCAGCCGCGCGGTGGGGTGTGGGGGGTGATTGCTGGGAAACAGAGCTACTGAAGCAGCACTTCCTTGCCTGGACTACAACTGGTTGAGCGCCTACCTACCCCATGGCCTACTGGTGGGTCAACCACAAGCAGACCTACCGGCAGGAAACCGAGGGAGGCTACATCTGGTCGCCGAAGACCAATGCCAACGGCGCCCGCAATGTGAGCTACGACAACCTCACCCGCAGCGAGCGTGGGGATGTGGTGTTCAGCTACGCCAACGGCAAGATCAGCCAGATCGGGCTAGTGGAAACGGCGGCGATTACGGCACAGAAGCCGCCTGAATTTGGATCAGCAGGCGACAGCTGGAGCCAGGATGGCTGGGTGGTGCGGGTGAACTGGCAGCCGCTGCAACAGCCGCTGGTGCCGCAAACATTTTTTGAGCTACTGCAACCGCTGTTGCCCGAGCGCCACAGCCCAATCAGCACCAGCTCAGGTCGGGGCAACCAGGGTGTGTACCTGGCGGGGCTGGGTGAAACCCTGGCTGCCCGTTGTCCGGGCTATTCAGCGCAGAGCTGGAATCCCCGAGCGGGAGCAAGCGGGTGGAAGCGCGGAGCGATCCAACATTCGAATTTCGGTTGTTTGAGTCGGCTTGCTTCCCTGGTCACCCAAGTTCAGATCTTTCTCAGCCGCTTCTTGCCAAGGTGATGCACGGCATGCACTGCTACCCCAAAGAGACCTGAGCGATCAAAGCTGTCCAGATCCAGCGGTATCGCCGCCTCCCCAGGCCGCAGCGGCTCCAGCCACCACTGCTCGCCCTGACGCCGCAGGGGCCGCAGCAGGAAGCAGCCCTGGTGGGCCACGACGACGACATGGCCAGATCTTGGCTCGACACTGCGGTCGATCACCAGTAGGTCGCCGTCCTGAATCCCATGCTGGCGCATGGCATTACCGCTGACCCGCATGTAGAAGGTGCAGACCGGATTGGGCACCAGGACGGCGTGGAGATCGAGGTCCTCCTCCAGTGAGCCCTGCCGGCACGGCACAGGCTCGCCAATGGGCAGGTCGGCCAACATCAAGCCACTAGCAGCAGTACAGCCGTTCTACTCCTGGTGGCGCGGCCCGGCTCAGCTGGCGGCATCCGGCCAGGGGACCAGCTGCATGTCGCCGACCTTGTTCCAGGTTTTGCATCTCGGGTCGGCCAGTCGGTAGAGGGCTCCGCCATTGGGCCCGCTCTTGGTCACAACCAGCACGGGGTTGCCAGGCCAGCCGATCCGCCACAGCTGCTCACCCTCCGCCAACACAATCAGATCGCCGGTGGCGGGATGCTTGAGGTCTGGGGCCAATGCCGCACCGTAGAAACCCTGGCCAACCGCCTTTGGCGTGGCACATCAGCTGATGCAATAGCGGCTCACACCGAACGCTCGAGCCAACCCGGACCCGATAGGACAGCAGCGCCTGCAAACGAACCTAAAGTTCACGCATGGAGCTGTTGGAACGCATCACCGTTGATCCGACCGTGCGCTTTGGGAAGCCGTGCGTCCATGGCACCCGTCTGACGGTGGGTGATGTACTTGGCACCCTGGCCGCCGGCAGCACAGAAGCCGAGCTGCTGTTGGACTTTCCCCAGCTCACCCATGAGGATGTGCTGGCTTGTCTGGCCTTTGCGGCAGAGCGGGAGAAACGCCTGATCACCAGCCCTGCTGCTTTGTGATCCCAGCGCTGTGAGCGTGCGGCTGCTTTTGGATGAAAACCTCTCAGAGCGGTTGCTACCGCTACTGGCTGAGCAGTTTCCCGGCTCCTGCCATGTGCGTCAACTGGGCCTCGGTGGTGCCTCTGACCTCGCGATCTGGGATCGGGCTCGCCAGGAGGGCTACGGCTTGGTGACCAAAGACGAAGACTTCCTGAGCCTCAGCGTGGCGCGGGGGTTTCCCCCCAAGGTCGTTTGCCTGGCGATCGGTAATGCCAGCAACGCTGAAACCGCTGCACTGCTGCTCCAGCAGGCCGAGACCATCGAGACGTTCTGGGGCCATCCTGAAGCTGGCTTTCTCCTGCTTAGCCCGCTGCCTTAAGAAGGGCTGAATCTCTCGTCCAGCCAGCTGGCCTCAGCCCGCTCCCGCCAGCTGCTGGCGCAAGGCGGCAAGGGCCATTCGCTGAGCCCGCTGCGCCGCCAGGCGCACCTCACGGTGCGACACCGACATGGCGCTGATCTCCAGCCGCTCGGCTGCAGCCCGCAGCGAGAGGCCCTCGAGGATCGTGAGCCGCAGGGCCATCGCCTGGGCAGCGGGGAGCTGCTCGACCAGCTGCTCCAGCGCCAGCCCATCGGCGCCATTGCCATCAGGTGCCTCCGGCTCTGGGGCGGCCAGCTGATCGAGCAGGCAGGGCTCGCCATCGGCCTGGGCATCGAGGCTGCTGTGGCCCAGTGGGCACTGGCCCTGCTCGTGTAGCTGGCGGGGCACGCGCACCAGCCGCACCCGATCGCGCAGGTGATGCTGCAGAGCCCCGGTGATGCAGCGGCGCAGATAGGGCGCCGCCGGCTCGCCCGCGTGGCAACGGGAAGCGGAGCGGACCAGGGCCTCACGGGCCACCTGGATCAGATCATCCCGCTCCACCAGTGGGAACAAGCGCCGGGCAGCAGCGCAAGCGATGGCATCGGCCAGGGGCAGGTGCTCCAGCACCAGGGCATCGCGGGCCTTGAGGGCAGAGCGGCTGAGGACTGCAGCTGGCTGCCGGCGGCGGGAGGGGGAAAGCGGGGAGGCCATCTGGGGACGGCGGAGAACCCCACCCCCACTGGCCGGCCGCAATGCAGGGGCAAGGACGCCTCGCAGGGGCGCATGGCCTGATCCTTAACGCGGCGTGAGGACTGGCCGAGGGATGCGGTGGGTGTGCGCCGGCCCTGGTGGCGGTCCACTCCCCCGTCCTGTCGACCAGCCAGAGTTGGAGTCTCACCGGGAACGCCGTCCGCGAATGGCCGTGCTGCTGCAGAGTCAGCTCCGTCCCGTTCTGCCCGCGCCCTGCTGATGGCCCGCCCGGCTGAGCGCAGCGAGCAACCCACCGAGGTGCTGGCCGGCTCGATTGAGCGGGTCACCTTCCACAACCCCAGCAACGGCTTCTGCGTGCTGCGCATCAAGGCCCGCGGTCACCGCGATCTGGTGACGGTGGTGGGCCATGCCGCCGAAATCAGCGCTGGCGAATGGGTCACCGTGTCGGGCGTATGGGTGAACGACCGGGAGCACGGCCAGCAGTTCAAGGCCGCCTTCCTGCGCTCCTCACCGCCCACCACCGCCGAGGGGATCGAGAAATACCTGGGCTCCGGGATGATCCGCGGCATCGGCCCGATCTACGCCAGCAAGCTGGTTTGTGCCTTTGGAGCTGACGTGTTCGAGGTGATCGAGCAGGCGCCGGAGCGCCTGCGGGAGGTGCCCGGCATTGGCAAGGTGCGCGCCGGCCGTATCGCACAGGCCTGGGCTGATCAGAAGGTGGTGCGCGAAATCATGGTGTTCCTGCACAGCCATGGCGTCGGCACCGCCCGGGCCGTGCGGATCTTCAAGACGTATGGCAATGACGCCGTGCAGGTGATGGCGGAGAACCCCTACCGCCTGGCGCGCGATATCCGCGGCATCGGCTTCCGCACCGCCGATGCCATCGCCGCCCGCCTCGGCATCGAGCCCACCGCCACGATTCGCCTGCGGGCGGGCATCAGCTACGCCCTGCTGGAGGCCAGCGGCGAGGGCCACTGCGGCCTGCCCACCGCCGAGCTGCTCAAGCTGGCCGGGGAGCTCTTGGCGGCTGAGCAACCTGATGAAACCGGTGCCACCACTCGCGTGCCCCTGGAGCCCGAGCAGATCCAGGCTGCCCTGGAGCTGGAACTGGCCGAGGGTGCCGTGGTGGCCGACACCCTGGCGGGCGAGCCGGCCATCTTCCTGAGCCATCTGCACAAGGCCGAGCGCCAGATCGCCGAGGCGCTGCTGGAGCAGCTGCAGGGGGTACCACCCTGGGGCGCGATCGACGCGCCGCGGGCGATCGGTTGGGTGGAGCAGCGCCTGGGCCTGGAGCTGGCGGCCAGCCAGAAAGAAGCGGTGGAGCAGGCCCTGGCCAGCAAGGTGCTGGTGATCACCGGCGGACCGGGAGTGGGCAAGACCACCCTGATCAACGCCATCCTGCAGATCCTGGCGGCCAAGAAGCTGCGCATCCAGCTCTGCGCCCCTACCGGCCGCGCCGCCAAGCGCATGGCCGAGGCCACCGGGTTGGAGGCCAAGACGATCCATCGGCTGCTGGAGTTCGACCCCGCCAGCTACGGCTTCCGCCGCAATGGCGAGCTGCCGCTGGAGTGCGACCTGCTGGTGGTGGATGAGACCTCAATGGTGGATGTACCGCTGATGGCCTCGCTGCTGGCGGCGATCCCGCCGGAGGCAGCGCTGCTGCTGGTGGGCGATGTGGACCAGCTGCCGTCGGTGGGGCCGGGTCAGGTGCTGGCCGATGCGATCAGCAGCGGCGCGTTGCCGGTGACTCGGCTCACCGAGGTGTTCCGCCAGGCGGCATCCAGCCGGATCATCACCACCGCCCACGCCATCAACGGCGGCACCATCCCCGATCTGCGTGCTCCCGCCGATGGCGCCAGCAGCGATTTCTACTTCCTGCCGGCTGAGACGCCTGAGCAGGCGGTGGCCCTGATCCTCAAGGTGGTGGGTGAGCGCATCCCGGCTCGCTTTGGCTTTGATCCAGTGGGCGAGGTACAGGTGCTCTGCCCGATGGCGCGCGGCGGCTGCGGCTCGCGCTCGCTGAACGTGGAGCTGCAGAAGCTGCTCAACCCCGATCCGGCCGAGCAGGTGGAGCGTTTTGGCTGGCGGTTTGCCCCAGGCGACAAGGTGATGCAGATCGCCAACGACTACGAGAAGGAGGTGTTCAACGGCGATGTGGGCACGATCGATGCGATCGACTCAGACAACAGCGAACTGAGCGTGCTGTTCCCCACCAGTGAGGCCGGCGGCGCCGGCAGCCGGGCGGCGGTTTTCGGCTGGGGGGAGCTGGACACCTTGGTGCCGGCCTATGCCTGCACGATCCACAAGAGCCAGGGCAGCGAATACCCGGCGGTGGTGATCCCGCTGCTCACCCAGCACTACGCGATGCTGCAGCGCAACCTGGTGTACACGGGCCTCACCCGCGGCAAACAGCTGGTGGTGCTGGTGGGCCAGAAGAAGGCCCTGGCCATGGCGGTCAAGAACCACCTGGGCCGCAGGCGCTGCACCAAGTTGGCCGAGTGGCTCAGCTAAAGGGATCTGCAGGGGCTACGCCGGTCGGCTCAACAGCTGGGGGCAGAGGCCCCCAGCCAGGCCTCAGAAAGGCAGCAGCGCTTCCAGCTCGGGATCGTGAGGCGGCTCAGGCTGCTCGGCCTGCCGCTCTGTGAGCAGATCATCGAGCAGCTCACCGAGGCGGCGGAGCCCTCGGCCCGAGCACTCTTCGCTGAGCCAATGCAGCAAGCCATCGCTGCTGGCAGCGAAGTGAAGCCGGCGGGCGGCATGGACGTGAACGGGAGCGTGAGCAGAAGCGGAAAGCGTGGCCATGACGGGCACAGCGCAGGACCTGGCCTCCAAGCGGGGCGGGGTCAAGGACCCGCGCAGCGGGCATGGCCCCGATCCTTGACGCCGCCCCGCACCGTGAAGAGGCCTGCGCGGCAGCCAATTCCAGTGACAAGAGCCGGAGAGCTCGGCGGACTGAACCGCCGGGCGATGGCCGATCCGCCCAGCCAGGGCATCACAGCACCTGCACCCGCCCCTGGGCGCCGAGCACCCGCTGCTGATTGGCAGCCAGGATCAGGGCCTCGCCTCGGGGTAGGTAGTGGGGCTGGGCGGTGATGTGACCCTCACGATCGAGGAACAGCGCCCGCAGGAGCTGGCCGGCGGCATCAAGGAGATGCACCGAAATGAGGCGGATCGGGCAAGAGCGGCTGAGGGGAGTGGCGGCCATGGCTGGGCTGGCGAACGACACCGCCGTCAAGCCCCGGCGCCGCCTGCACCGCGCAAGGGGCGCGAAGCGCCCCTTGCGCGGTGCAGCGACTCGCGTCAGCCCTTGCGCGGCGTGCAAGCCGGGGCAGGCCGGGTGGCGTGATCGCCAGCGCCTGTGGCCAACATTCCCTCCCAGGAGCAGCAGCCCCGCCTCGCCCCAGGCCAGAGACCAGAGGCCATGCTGTAACGACAGATCAAATCGTTCCGCTCGATACAGCCAGGTCCCCTTGCTGGTGGCCATGGTGCTGCTTCAAGAAGAACAGATATGCAGGCAACTGGATCCACAGCTCGTTATCGCAAGGCCTACCAGCCCATCGAGCGCAGCTACCGCCTCATCGACGGCAGCTGCCAGCCCCACTGTCAGCTCGACAGCCACTACAGCTCTATTGATGACGCCATCGCTGATGCCATCGCCTGGATCGGCGATCTCAGCGAGGCCGACCACCCCGCCAGCCTGATCGGGGTGGAGGTGAGCAGCAGCAATGGCGACTGGCGCACCTACCGCGTGCCGGGGCCTTTGCTCTGTCCACTGCTTTGTCCACTGCCCTGCTGAAACACCAGCCTCCAGCAGCACTCTCCTGACGGATGACAACAGAAACCCCCCGGGGTGAGCGGGGGGTACCGGAGCGGCCGGGCAAGGGGAGAAGCAGGCGTTCATGCCGGCAGCTGAATCGGTGCATCCCTGGGCTCACGCTGTTCGCAACTGTTGGCTGAGGCACTCACCGCCGCCAGAGTCCCAGCCATTCGTGATCGCGCTCGGGGGCTGAGCCCTGCGCTGGCTCCCAGAGCTCCTGGCGGAATCCGGCCGCCGCCAGCTGCTGCGCCAGCAATGCCGGGGCGCTGCCCCAGGGCGGACCATCCGGCCGCTGGTGGCACCAGAACAGTCCCAGCAGCCAACCACCGGGGGCCAGCAACCGCCGCGCGGTGTCGAGATAGGCCTCGCGCTGGGCGGGATCAATCGCGCAGAAACAAGTGTGCTCAAGCACCCCCTGCAGGCTGGCGGCGCTGATGCCGGCTGCCTCCAGCGCTGCCTCGTCGAAGAGATCGGCCTGCAGCCAGCGCAAGCCAGCCCGATCCGAACCGTGCAGCACCTGGGCGCGCTGGATGGCCTCACTGCTGAAGTCCAGCCCGATCACCTCGTAGCCCAGATCGGCGAGCAAGGCCGCCTCATGCCCCCGGCCGCAGCCCGGCACCAACACCCGACCCGGTGGCTGTGGTGCTCGGCTGTCGGTGCGCAGAAAGGCCTGCAGCGGCGGTGCCGGCCTGCCCAGCTCCCAGCGATCACTGCCCTCGCGGTAGCGCTGATCCCAGTTCGATGCGGCCATGGCGTGGAGCTCAGCAGAACAGCATTCAAAAGGCGCCCCGTGGGGGGCGCCTTAACACCGGTTGCGGCGGTTTCCTCCTCACACCAAGAACTGCCGGTCGGGTGTCTGTGGGTTCACGCATGCCCTGTCTGGGGCCTGGCAGGGAAGGAAAGGAGATCACGTCTGGGAGAAGAGATGCTCGGAGCTTGACCTTCTCGGTTGTGATCCAGACCCGGGTAATGCAGCCCGGGGGTTCAACACATGGGGAACAGAAATGGCGTATCGCTTTGTGCGGCTACGGGCTGACGTTCATGGAGCGCCAGCGCGTTCACTGAAGTGGGTTTATCCAATCGCACCTCCGTGGTTGCACCGGCTCCGATCGACCGGGCCGGACTCTCTTGGAGGGTGATGGACGGGTTGGCTACCGGGCCTCCCCTCAAGCTCAAAGTACGCCTTCTGGGCCGTGGTGGAGGCTGGCGGATGGTCCTATTCCCGTACCTCCTGAACCCCAGTCAGCGCAGGGATTCACAGGCCTCCCCATCGCTGTTGCTATCCAGGTAGGTGTGCCCTTGGCGCAGCAACTCCTGGGCACGGGCATAGGAGCCGATCTCGTTGCAGCGGTAGCGGCGGCCTCCTGGGGTGGTGCCATCGGGGATGGCTGCTGAACGGCGGCTGCGGCGGAAGTCCCAGGGCCTGGTGATGCCTCCTGGCACCTGCCACACCCCGTAGCGCCTGCGGCTCGCCCGGTGCTCGGCATCCAGATACTCCTTGGCATTGCAGCCGCCCAGGTACTGGCGGTAGGCAAAGGCCTGGCCGTCTTCCACCAGCATTAGGTTGATGTTGGTGTCACTGATCACTTCGGCCACAGAACGGCCGTAGCGATCGGTGGTTTTGACTTCGAGGGAGACCTCTCGGCCGCGGCGGAGCGGCTGGAGATCAGCTCCATGTCGGTGATGCGGGATCAGAAGAAGGCCATCGCCGCGCTGCGCCAGCAGCGCGAGGGCGGCCACCAGCCGCTGCCGCCTTCGTCGTAGGTCAACTCCACCATCGGATCCTCCTTGGGCGTCTCGGCCGCAAGGCTGAGCACTTTGGCTCCGGTCTCGGGGCTGATCAGATCGCGCCAGCAGCGCGAGCCCTTTGCTGGGAGGGGTGTCGTGGTGTCAGTCATGGTTCTGGGGCTCACCATCACCCGGTAGCCAGCTGGGCGGTGCGCAGCTCCCCGTCCGATCTGGGCTGGTGCTCGCTCTGCTGGTCGCCCCAGCACAGGCAGTTTGCGGCGGTGAGCAACAGCGGCTCTGAGGCAGTCGGGGCTGGTCATGATCCGGTTGCCGGTGCCGCTGCTACTCACTGCCATCAGCAGTGTCCTGCCCGCCAGGCTGCTGTCCTGCGTGCGTGCCCGTGATGCCAGTTCCGCTCCACTCCCCGCTGTAAAGCCGGCAAGCACGCCAGCGCCTTCTCTGGGTCGCTCCATCACTGGGGCCCTGCAGTAACACCTGCGAGATCGGGTGCGGCTGGTGTCTGCGATGCAGCGAACGTTCACGACTCGCTCAGCAGACTCAGCGCCTGCATCACCTGGAGGCGGATGCCCCCCAGCCGGGTCCAGGCCCGCACCGCATCCGCTCTGCTCCGGTAGGGCCGCCAGTCGTCCTCAGCGATGCGGCGCTGGAAATGGGCCGCAACACGCCGGGCAACGGCGACATCGCTGGGTCTTGCCAATCGCAGCGTTGTTCCCTCGATCACCACTTCAGCAGGCATGGTGTTGAGGAGAGATCAGGAACTGGCCACTCTCATTCTCAGTCCTTCCGAGCCCCTCTCAAGCAAGGATAGGGAAACAGCCCTTCAGCCCGTTCACCAGAATCTGCACCGCCACCGCAGTGATCAAGAGACCCATCAAGCGCTGCAGCACCCGTTCGCGGGTCTGACCAAGCCAGCCCCGCAGCCGCGGCGTGAGCTGCAGGAACAGGTAGAGCCCCATAGCCATGGCGCAGATCACCAGGCTCACCAGCAGTCGCCCGGTCCAGGCGTCGGGAGCTTCCGCAACCACCAGTGAGATCGTGCCGGGACCTGCCATCAACGGCACCCCGATCGGCACAATCGCCGCTGCCGGATCATCCGCCAAGGCACTTCCCAGCAGCGCCGGCCGCCCCTCCAGCAACCTCAGCCCCAAAGGCAGCAGGATCAGGCCACCAGCAACCCTGAAAGCCTGCAGGCTGATCCCAAATAGCCCAAGCAGGCCCGATCCCCACCAGCAGGCCACCAGCAACACAGCCAGGTAAGTGAGCACCGCCAGTCGACTGATCCGCTGCAGACGGGAACCGCTCCCGGCACCGGCCTGGCCCACGACGCTGAGCAACCCCACCGGGTCACTTAGGGCCAGCAGACCTACCGCCAGAGTGGACAGGCTCATGGCGATGGCGGAGTGATGCCCAGCGCTTGGGCGCCAAAGCGCCGCGTCATATCGGTCTGCAGATGCCAGGCCGTCAGCAGTGTTTTTGCGATGCGCCGGAGCTCTGCCACGTCGTTGCAGGCATCGATGGCTCTGGCCTGGGTTTCAACAACGAACTGGCGGCTGAGATCTGAATCCATCGCACATCTTAGACAGTATTACGAAACGTTAAGCGGTGGGCATGCGATGCGCGGCCGGTTTCCCGCACGGTTCCCTCCACTGGTGTCGCAGGCTTCACCCACACCCAGGGGGCTACTAGAGAGCTGCAGCCGCTTGGGTTGGCGCGTTCACCGGCAACGTGGACAGCGATAGGTCAGGACAAACACCCTGCGACTTGAGGATGGCAGACAAATTGAGTTGATCCTCCAGAAGGCAGGCATGCCCACTATCCGGAAGGTGAACGATTGTGGTGTTTGGAAGAAAGCGTGACAATCGCTTCGCTTCACTTTGGGAAGGCAGGAGTCGATCGACTTCTGAGGCCAGGATTAAAACAGGCTGATGAACGCGATCAAGGGAAAGATCCTCCAGGCGGAATTGCCTAAGCAATGCCAATCTCCAGGCAGCGCTTTGAGGCCTCACAGCCTGCATGGCAGTCAGCAGCTGCTGCCGTGTTGACCTGCTGACCCGATGGGATTCAATCAGCAGATTGCACAGGCTGAAGGTGGAGAGCTGGTAAATCGGTGCCGGCAGCAGCTGAGTCAAAGAGCTACAGGCACCGATCCAGGGTTGACGCTGCGCTGATGAGGCGGGATTGACCAGAATCAGTTGATCACACAGCTTCGGAAAGCGTGTGAACAATTTCAAGGCCAAACAACCACCAAACGATTCACCACAAACGGTAGTCATTCGTCCAGGATGCCGTTGCTGCTCAATCTGGATTAGAGCGGCGACCTGCTCGGTCAACTCGTCCCAACCGTTGAGGTCGTCTGGGGGAATGGACAAGCAGCGAATGTCAAAGCCACTGCTGAGTCCAGCAACCTGTGGTTGAAGCAACGCACCACTGCCGTCCATGCCCGGCAAAAAGACAAACAGCGGCCGAGACGGTGTTGCAGGTGTGCAAGCGATGAGCCGCAGAGACTTGGGGGTGGTGATCATGATCTAGAAGTGCTCATCAGCATCATCGGGCCAACATTTCGGCAATCTGGCTCCAACAGGCATGGGTGAGTTCTCGGGCTAGAGCAGCTCCATTGCTGCCTCGATACTGAGATTTCCAACCCTCATCGATCAGCAGAGGATGGCCAAAGAGAACATCAACATGCCGATAAAGAATTGCAGAGTGCCAGCCATCGCATTGAAACAATGCTTCCGACGGATCGAAGCGCCGAAACAAGGCAAGCGGAGCAAGCCTTCCCTGCTTTTCCTCCCTTGAAGCAATGGCAATCGGCAGGATCGCTAGGCCATCCACCGGCACCCTCAGGGCAAGATGGGCAAAGCCCCTGTAGAACGGGCTGAGCTGCTGGGGGGCATTGACCTTCACCATCGGAGCCGCACCCTCAGGAAACACGCCAACCACCTGATTGGCTTGCAGAAATTTGGCCGACTGCCGGAAGAACGACGACTGCCTTCGGTGATCAGCCTCGAGCGGAAAGGCGCCCATCAGCGCAATTGCCTGCTGCAGTAGCGGCACTTGACTCATGTAATAGTGACAGGCGAATCGCACGGGGCGGCTGATCGCCTTCATCAGCAGGGGAGCATCAAGCAGGCTGCGATGGTTGCTAACAATAAGCAATCTATTTCTGATGGGTATTCTTTCAAGATGATGGAATGACGCTGAAACTCCAGCGGCATCAAGCAGGCTGCGAGACAGTTGCAAAGGGATGGTGCGATTCATGCTTGCTGTCTTGCCACTCTCGGTGATGCGATCGGAGTGTGTTTGCCGTGTTCCTCTTTTTTCCGGGGCTGCAGGGTCTCCTACATCAAATAGTTTTGAATCAAGAGATGAAACGGTGCGAGCGTCAAGCCTGGCGGATCACCGCACTGTCGTGCCGTTTTGCTTTAGGCGGTGCGGGCCAGGGAGGATCTGCGCCGCCGTCCCAGCGGTTCGATCCACTCGTTCAGCTCCTGGCGGTGCCGCTGCAGATGCGGTGCGACCCGGCAGCCCAGCTGGATCTGCCCCTGATCGAGCAGGCGGCCCAGCCGTTGCATCGCCGCCTGCTCAGCCCTGGTGAGGCGGTCTTGCTTGCTCAGCAGCCAGTCGATCTCGGCCTGGGTGATCACCCCAGAGCTCAGACTCTCAAGGAACAGCTCGCCGGCGGTCATCGGCTTGTAACAAACTTGTTACATACTGGCGGTCGGAGTGGGTTTTCGCGAGGCCTGTGGCTTCGAGCCGCTGCCTGGAAGCCCCGCCATGACAGCGGTGGGACGGATGCCCACAGCGCTTCACGTTCCTTAATGGAGCTTGCCATGATTTCTTAAACGACCCCTTCACCCCGTGTCCACGTCCACCCTGCTCGAACTGTTCGGCGCCTTCATGGCCGCCTGTATCGCCCTTTGGTTCATCTCGATGAACAGGTTCGTCGCGATTGACATTCCCGCCCCTAGGTCTGCACCTCTGGCTGGGCTCGCAGCAGTGGCGCCTGCCGTCCGCGCCTACCTGCAGCGCCCAGGTTTGCTTGCTTCCGTCGGTCTGCTGCTACTGCGCCTGAGCATCGGCGGGCTGATGATTCACCACGGCCAGGAGAAGCTCGCCGATCCCCAGCAGTTCGCCAACACCTATGTGGCATCCCTGCACCTGCCCTTCCCGCTGTTCTTCGCGTACGCCGCCGGCTTCTCGGAGCTGATCGGCAGTTGGCTTGTGATCCTTGGCCTGCTCACGCCCGTGGGTGCCCTGGCCCTCAGCGGCACGATGACGGTGGCGGCCTATCAGCACATCTCCACCGCCGGCTTCAACATCTATGTGCTGGAGCTGGTGCTGCTCTATCTGGGCGGCAGCCTCGCCCTGTTGTTTAACGGCCCCGGCCGCTTCTCCTTTGATACTGGCATCATCCCTGTGTTGCTCGATGACCTCAGTGAATCCGCTGCCTCTGATGCTGGTGTCTCTTCAGCGGAAGCCGGCGAGCTGCGCGCCATCCCCATCAGCGTGAACTCAGGGTTCCGGGGTTGAGCCAACCAGCGCTGGCGCCGGTGCTCCCTCGCTAAGGGGCCACCGACTTGGACCCCCAGAATCCAGTGGCGCCAATCAGAGTGAGGGAGGGATCCTCGCCGTAATCGAGCCTCCCTCCAAGGCCAATGCCTTGAATACCTTCTGTCGCCATGACCCCACCGCTGATCTTCGTGGTAGCCCCGGCCACGCTGCTGCCAGAAGCCAACACCTCACTGGAGGATCTCCAGGTGGCGCAGGCTTTAGGACCCTCCTCCGGTTTCTCCTTGCGGATCTTCAATCGGGGCGCCGATCACCCCGACCTGGGCGGGCTTCCTGTCGATGGCCACCTCACTGGTGAGCTGCGCCGCAGCAGCGATGGCACCGAGATGCTGTGTGATGCCCTGATCCTGCGGATCGAGCCACAGCACCACTGGCTCGGTGTCTACCAAGGTGAACCAGAGGAACCCACAAGCCTGCAGTGCCTCGATCGCGTGGCGTTGAGCGAGCTGAGCAATGCCACCTGCTGGTTTTATCCCACGCACGACGGCACTTTTCTGAGCTGGGAGCGCGACCTTCGCCTCAGCCTGCAGCCGGGTTCGATCGCTGATTGCCCCGAGGAGTTGGCTTCGGCGCCTTACGAGCGCAGCAGACTCTCCGTGCTCTGGAGCCTGCTGGGCGACGATGCCAGCCTCACCTGTGTGGGGCTCACCTACGGCGGTCAACGCCTCGACTGGCCGCTTCGAGTGATCAGCACTGAACCGATGGCAACCTGGGGACGCTTTCGCGTTGACAGCCAGGCTGACCACACCCTTGTGGTGGAGGACTGTCTGACGGTCTTCCCAGCTCCGCCCTGGGCGGCCTGATGATGGCGCCGCTCCACTCCATGGCGGTAAAGACCGGTCTGGCCGAGGTGGAGGTGCTGCTGCAGATCAGTGCGGGCTGCTGGCTGATGGCTCCCTGAGCGCGAGAACCGCCGGTCTGCTGGCCTTGATCGAAACGCCGGAGGCGATGGAGGCCTACCTGTTGCGGGCTCAGGGCCAAGTCGATGCCAAACGCCGCGCCCAGCGCTGCATCCAGGCGGTGCAGGAAGCGGCGCGCTTGGTTCCTGAGCAGGGATTGTTGGGCTGACAAAACAAAACCCCCGAGGTAGGCCCCGGGGGTCGTCGTGTCATCACACGCTGGAGCGTGGAATGGGCTGGCGAAGCTGCTGGCGTTGGCACCTGGGGCCGAACATTCCAGGTGTGGGGCTGTTGGTTCTCCGGAGGGCACCTAAAGCGGTGCAGTTGGAGTGTCATTCAGTTGAACGACCCGCCCACGATTGGGTGAAGACTGTTGGAGCAGGGGCCTGCAGTCAGCGTGCTTCTGATAACTGGCGGGGTGGCGTGTCGTCCATCCTGGGCGCCTCCTTGGTTTCTGAACACAGACTGGCGCCGCCTGCCTGCCCGCACAATCGGCCTTTACACGCATTGCCTCCGGCCCCAGGCAGGAGCAAGGTGGAGATTTGGCGTGCTGAATCGGGGCAGCCGCCCTGACGCACCTTTTTCACAGCCAGGCTGGCCTCACTGGCGGTGACGCCGGCCAAGGCCAGCAGGCCCGCCAACACGTTCAGCACAATCGCCACCCAACCGGCGAAAGCGGCAAGGATCTGCTCACGGGTCGGGGCCACCGTTCCGGGCTTTGTTGTTTACAGGAGCTTCGGGGACAGTTGGCAGAGCCCAGGGCAGTGGCCAAGATTCAAGGAAGCGATGCATAGCCCGATGCCCCTTCGCCACCGCCTGACGGCAGCCGCCGCCACCGCTGCCCTCAGCGTTGCCGTTGCCGTCCCGGCGGCCCTGGCCTGCTCCCGCGTGACCTGGACTGGCCCTGATCAGCAGGTGATCACCGGCCGTTCGATGGACTGGCCTATTGCTTCAACTCACACTTTTATGTGATCCCCCGCGGCGAGCAGCTCAATGGAGCGGGCGGCGTCAACTCCCTGCAGTGGACCAGCCGCTACGCCTCGGTGGTGGTGAGCGGCAGCACCGAGCCCGGTGGCGGCATCGATGCGGTGTTTGACGGCTAAGCATTCGACACAAAGAACAGTTCATTCCTACGCATTTACGAGGGGCTTCTCATCTTTTTCATGATCTTCTTTATGAAATCCTGATCGTCGGCACTTGTCTCAAAACGGCATTCAATCCGATCAAGTCAAAACTCGACTGATTACTTTTTCATTGCAGATTGGCGCTGCTCTGCCATTGCCAAGCAGCAATGCATCATTAAGAGAGTCAAAGCCAGTGCCTTTGGATACAGACAGGCACCAGGAACTCGTTACATCATCAAATTTAAACGATCTCCAAGCCTCGGGCATCCGCCGGTCACTCCTTGGCCAACCGGACGAGACTCGTGCCTGTTCGAATCTCTTTTCAAGGCCTTTGCCACAGGACAAGCAATGACTACAGGCCATTCCTCAAGACACCTTCTGCAGCTCCATAGATGAACTCAGTTTATCTGCCTCCCAAGATTGCAACCTTAAAACACAGCTCGACACCCTACAGGGGAGAGTGGATTATTTACCAATTCGCGAGCCGTGAATACAAGGCAATTCACGAAGTGCCCCAACAGAACGGAGAGCGCAAGGCAGTTGAAAGCATCTCCCTCAGCTCGATTGCAGAAGCCCAATCATTTTCAGGATACCTCGGTTCTTACGGCTGGCAGCGGGTTTGGGATCTTAAATAAAAGCGTTCAAGCCAAGCACAGTGAAGCTCCACAATGACAATTCCTAGATCCATTCACTCGATGGACATCATGTTTGAAGTGTGAGTTGCCCGGCTACACCGATATAGGCTCTGATGGCCATGCTTTTTCATATTCGCCATGCTCTGCGCTACGTCTATGCGCAACCCGTATTTCTTGAGCCCACCACACTTCGCTTAGCTCCCCGTTACGACCCAGCCCAGCAGCTCCTGCATCACGAGCTGAAGGTGCAGCCCCAACCAAGCGGCAGCTGCCGCGTGCTGGAGGCAGATGGTGGTGAAGCCCTTGTGCTTTGGTTTGACCCCTTGCAGCACGAGCTCAACATCGAGGTGGAGATGGTGGTGCGCACCACGCGCGCGAACCCCTTCGATTGGATCGTGACCCATCCGCCGGCGTTGGTTCTGCCAGCTGCCTATCCGCCTGCCGAGGCGCGATCCCTCCTTGCCTGTCTGGCGATTAGCCAGCCTGTAGCCAATCCGGTGCAGCAGTGGGCAGCGGCACTGGCCTCAGAGGTGGATGGCGCAACCACCGAGTTCCTGATGCATCTGGCCGACACGATCCACCGTGGCTTTCAACACGTGGGACGGCCCGACGGTGAACCGATGGCCCCTGCTGACACGCTCGCGACGGGGACCGGCGCCTGCCGTGACACCGCCATGCTGTTCGTTGCGGCCTGTCGCAGTGTGGGGCTTGCCGCTCGATTCGTCAGCGGCTATTCGATGCACCACCCCGCGGAGGTGAGCGAGCATGAACTGCATGCCTGGGCGGAGGTTTACCTGCCCGGTGCGGGTTGGCGGGGCTATGACCCCAGCCTTGGTTTGGCCGTGGCGGACGGACACGTGGTGCTCACCGCTGCCCCAGATCACCACCTGGCTGCTGCCGTCAGCGGCAGCTACCGCGGCACCGGCGTTGGCTCGTTGATGCGCTACACCGTGGAGGTGCGCACGGCCACAAGCCTGGATGAGCTGCAGGGCCTCGATCGCAACCAGCAACTCCAGCTGCCTCCGGAGGAGCTGTGGCTCAGCGGTGAGCAGCCGTCAGTTGTGTCGTGCTGAACAGATGCAGACTCACGCCAAGTGGTAGTGCTCAGCACAGCCCATGGCGATCCAGGGAGCCCACGCTTGAGACACCGTCTTTGATCGCCATGCCCACGTTCACCATCACGCTTGACAGCGGTGAATCCTTTCCCTGTCCAGACGACGCTTACATCCTCGATGCCGCCGAAGAGCAGGGCATTGATCTCCCCTATTCCTGCCGGGCAGGCGCCTGCAGCACCTGTGCCGGCCAGCTCATCGCGGGCAAGGTTGATCAATCCGATCAGTCCTATCTGGACGACGACCAGATCGAGAAGGGGTTTGCACTCCTCTGCGTCAGCTACCCGCTGAGCGATTGCACGATTCGCGCCAACGCAGAGGAAGACCTGGCGTAGTGCTCATTCCAGGCTGCCATGCAGCACATCCATCACCTGGAGGATGTCGTCTGTGAGCGACTCCTCCAGATTCAGAACAGCGGCAAGATTATTGAGGATGTTGCGCTCATCCACCTGCAGCTCACCATCGGAGCGCATGATTTCGGCCGCCACGGCAAAGGCGGTGCCGCGCTGGCGGGGAGTGAGCGCTGCTGCCGCTTCCACCATCAGATGCTGGGCTCCCTGTGTGCGCAATTGCCCCAACAGGCCATCCAGCAATTGCGCCATCTCCCCATCGCTGTAGTCGCGGAAAGGTAGGCGGTAATCCAAAGCGTGGCGAAGGGAGCGGGCCCCCGCCGCGCTCATCACGCCATCCCAGCAGAGCGCTGCCAAAGCCACCGCCGCAAACCCATCCGCGGCACTGAAGGAGGTTGTCATTGTTGAGGTCTGCAGACGTTGAGAAGTCACCAGTTGCGGAGAAGCAGCCACATGAAATCGGTGACAGTCATTCACTGCACTGCTTCCACTCGCCTGGCTGCTGTGGCCTGTGCGACAGGTTCTTGAAACGTCACGTATTTAAAAAGAAAAAATGACGAATCAGCTAGCTGTGACTTAACACACAGCACGGGGACCAAGTCCGCAACTGCAGTGAATTGCTTTGCTGATTCCGGGTTCAGCCGCCATGGCGCCCTCCATCCTGAGGGCCGGGGCCTGCGCCGTTGCCGATCGGCCTAGGACGAACAGCTGTAGTGCGACACGCCACCGGCGTTGAAGAACTCCCTGGGCTTCAGCCGGTCGTAGGTGGGCGCCAGTTCGGCTGATAGCGCGTCGTAGGGATGGCTAAACACAGCCTGCAACTCCTGGATCAGGGTGGTGTTTCCCAGCTCAGCCTGTTGATAAGCCGGCGCCACCAGCCACTCGCGCCAGGTGATCGCGGGGTTGACCCGTTTCATGGCTGCGGAGGTTTCACTGAGGTTGGCGTTGAGTTGATGCCGCCACCGTTGCAACCAGCTCTCCCACTGCGCCTTGAGCTCCTCGGAGCTGGGCAGGTAGAAGCTCGCTTGTAGGGCTGAGAGCTGCTCGGGAATCTCGGAGAGCCGCCGAAAGAAGATCGTGTAGTCCGCCTTGGAGGCCACCATCAGCTCAAGCAGCTCGTTCACCAGCGCGGCATCGGGGCTGCTCAAGCCCAGCTTCCTGGCCCACATCACCTCGAGCTCCTGATGCATCGCTGCGGCGAAGCCGTCGCGGATCGCATCCAGCCGCTCCAGGGCCTCCGCGTGGTCTGCGAGCAGCAGCCGGATGGCGGCCCAGAACATCTGGAAGTTGGCTTCGGCGGCCACCGGCTGGTTGAAGAAGCAGAAATGCTCGCCGCCACCAGTCCAGGGTTGGAAACGGGGGTCAAACAGTTCGCAGAAGCCAAACGGGCCGTAGTCGAGGGTGTAGCCACCGGCGGCGCAGTTGTCGCTGTTGAAATTGCCCTGGCAGTAGCCAACCCGGATCCAGTTGGCCACCAGAGCGATCAGCCGGGTGCGAAACAAGCCGGCCAGCTCCACCACCTGATCCCTGAACTCCAGGCTCGGATCGATCTCCGGCCGGTAGTTGCGCTCGATCAGATGCGCCACGATCATCCGCAGCTCATTCAGGGCATCCGGATGGGCATCCCTGCGGGCGCGCCGGGCAAACAGCTCGAGCTGGCCCACCCGCAGAAACGAGGGCGCCACCCGGGTGGTGATCGCCACGGGGTTGTCCACCAGGATGTCGGGATCGAACGAGGTGGAGTTCGGCGCATACCAGGGCCGCCGCACCGTTTCGGCCCTCGATGCATAGAGCGTCAGCGAGCGGGAGGTGGGAACCCCCAGGGCATGCATAAATTCCTGGGCCAGAAACTCGCGCACGCTGGAGCGCAGCACCGCCCGTCCATCGGCGCCGCGGCAGTAGGGCGTTGGGCCACCGCCCTTGAGTTGAAGTTCCCAGCGCTTGCCGTTGAACAGGCCTTCAAACACGGAAATGGCCCGGCCATCGCCGTAGCCGTTGCCGGTGCCGAACGGGCACTGCTGGATGTACTCGCTGCCGTAGATCGACAGGGCATAGCCGGTGGCCCAGCCATAAGGGCGCATCGCCCCTGTGGCCACGCTTATATCGCCGGAAAACAGCCGGCGGAACGCCTCGTCGTGAGCCAGCGACTCGCTCAGGCCCAGTTCATCGAACAAGGCTTGGCTGTGCGCCACATACTCCGGCTCTGGTAGCGGCGTGGGCTTCACCGGCACGTAATGACCCGAGAACACCTGGCGGGGGCGGTGATCCTGGCCATCGACGCTCGCCTGGGGATCCGCCTGCAGGGAATCCAGCAGCGAATAGTCGACCCGTTGCGTGAACTCAGCGAAGGTAGTGGTCGGCACGGGGCTCTCAGGTTCTGGGCTTGCCGGGGCCGGGCCCGGTCGCTGATGTCATCATCCCTATGGAACGACTCATTGATGGACCGGCCGACGCCCCGGCCAGCCTGCTGCTCGCCCACGGCGCCGGAGCGCCGATGGACAGCCCCTTCATGGCCGCCATCGCCACCGGGCTGGCCGAGCGAGGCTGGCGGGTGGTGCGCTTCGAGTTTCCTTACATGGCCCAGAGCCGCCTGAGCGGCCAGCGGCGCGCCCCCGATCGGCTCCCCAAACTGCTCGAGGCCTTCCGCTGGCAAGTGGCGCAGGAGACCCACCGGCCCCTGTTCATCGGTGGCAAGTCGCTCGGCGGTCGCGTGGCGAGCCTGCTGGTGGATGAACTGGCTGCAGGAGTCGGCGTGGGCGGGTGCCTTTGCTTCGGCTACCCCTTCCATCCGCCCGGCAAACCCGAGCAGCTCCGCACCGAGCACCTGGAGAGGCTCACCACCCCCACCCTGATCCTGCAGGGCGAGCGCGACAGCTTCGGCAAACGGGCGGAGGTGGAGGGCTATGCCCTCTCAGACGCCATCGCGGTGCAGTGGATCGCCGCCGGCGACCACAGCTTCAAGCCAACCCGCAGCTCAGGCCTCACCGAAGACGGCAACTGGGCTGCCGCGGTGGCATTGGCGGATCGCTTTGGCCAACAGGTGCTGGCGCGGAACTGACAGCCGTCACCAAACGGCCTATCAAGAGCTGTGCGGATCGCGACCGCAACCCCAGCCTCCGCCCCACCATGCAGATCGTGATCCTCGATGGCTACACGGCCAACCCCGGTGATCTGAGCTGGGCTGAACTCGAGGCCCTCGGCCCATGCACCGTGTTTGACCGCACGGAGGCGGAGGCGGTGATCTCCCGCATCGGCGCTGCCGAGATCGTGCTCACCAACAAAACCCCGCTGCCGGCGGATGTGCTCGCCGCGCTGCCCCATCTCAAGCTGATCAGCGTGCTGGGCACGGGCTTCAACGTGGTTGACGTAGCAGCAGCCAAAGATCACGGCATCACCGTGTGCAATGTGCCGGCCTACAGCACGCCTGGGGTGGCGCAGGCCGTGTTCGCCCTGCTGCTGGAACTCACCAACCGCACCGGCCACCACAACCGCACGGTGCACGAAGGGCGCTGGAGTGCCAGTGAGCAGTTCTGCTACTGGGATGGCACCTTGCAGGAGCTCGCCGGCCTCACCCTGGGCATCGTGGGCTTCGGCGAGATCGGCGCGGCGGTGGCCCGCGTGGGCCGGGCCTTCGGGATGCCCATCCTTGCCAACCGGCGCAGTGGCGCGGGCGCTATCGAGGAGGGCGGCGCCTTCGTCGACCTCGATCGGCTGTTTGGCGAGAGTGATGTGGTGAGCCTGCACTGTTCGCTCACCGCCGACACCGCGCATCTGGTGAACGCCACCCGGCTTGCCCAGATGAAGCCGACGGCCTATCTGATCAACACAGCCCGGGGTGGCCTGGTGCAGGAAGCAGATCTGGCGGCTGCCCTCAACGCCGGCCACCTTGCCGGTGCCGGCCTCGACGTGCTCTCCGTGGAACCTCCTCCAGCCGACAATCCGCTGCTCACAGCAAAGCATTGCGTGATCACCCCCCACATCGCCTGGGCCACCCAGGCCGCCCGCCGCAGGCTGATCTCGATCTCGGCGGCCAACATTGCCGCGTTCCTCACCGGCGCGCCGCAACACGTGGTGACCTGATGCCAACCCTCCTCTGCAACGGCACCAGCATGCAACCGGCGTAATCTGCCCCCACTCCCGATCCGCTCGCACCATGCATGCCGTGCCGCTCCACCTTGAGGCCGGCAGCGACGTGCGCCGCAGCCTCGAGCAGCTGGCCCAGCAGCATCAGGCCGGTGGCTTTGTGCTGAGTGTGGTCGGCAACCTCTCCCAGGCGGCCTTCGCCTGCCCCGGCAAAACCGCCCCCACCGTGCTCCAGGGCGAACTCGAAATCATCACCTTGCAGGGCACCCTCTCGCCAGATGGCGTGCACCTGCACCTGAGCTTCTCCGATGCCGAATGCCAGGTGTGGGGGGGCCATCTCGAGCACGGCACCCTGGTGCTGCGCGGCGCCGACCTGCTGGTGGGGTTCCTCACCGAGCCGGCCCAGCAACCAGGCCAGCCCGCCAGCCAGGCGCGCGCCGACACCGGGTTAATCGCCGAACCGCGGGTTGAGATCGCCACGTTGCCGGGCTGTCCCTTCTCGCGGCGGGCCCTGCGCATGTTGCGCACCCTCGGCATTCCTTTCCTGGAAATCGAGCCCACTGCCGAAGGCAGCGTGCCCCAGATCGTCATCGATGGCGTGGCGATCGGCGGCTACGACGCCCTGGCCGAGCTGCACAGCCGCGGAGAACTGGAAGCCCTGCGCAGCCTGTGAGCGCCTGGCCGAGCAGCGGCCAGCTGCAGCTGAGCACCACGGCGGGCTGCGGCCTGGCGATCGCCGGCTATCCCCGCTTCCGCTACGACGCCCGTGGTGGAGGCGGGCTTGGAACCCTGGGTGCACCGGATGCCAGCGGCCGGCAGGCGCTGGTGTTTGCGCCGGCGAGCCTGGTGATTCCGCCGCTCTGCTGGCGCACCACCCGGGTGCTGGGGCTGCCCCTGCCACCAGGGCTGGCCATCCACATCGAGCCCGAGGAGCTGGCGGGCCACTGGGATCCAGCCAGCGCCAGCCTGGAGCTGCGGTTTCGCGCTCGCTTTCACCTCAACCTCGCTGGCCTCTACCAGCCCCCCGCTCTGCAGATCGACACGGTGCTCAGCAGCACGGCGGCCCAGGGCCTGCGCCACCGGGCCAGCGGACAGCCCCTGGACGCGGATGGCCAGGCCTTGCTGGTGGGCGTCGCCACGGTGCCACCCAGCGGAGACCCCTGGCTGGATCGCTTCCTCGGCCTTCCGGATGAAGCGCTTGCCATGCTGCGCTGCAGCGTCGTGCCCGTTCCGTGAGCGAATCCCTGCCCCAACGCCTGGATCGCTGGATCGCCCGAGCTGGTTTCAACTTGGTGATCCCTGTGGTGATCCTGCTGATCCCCTGGCTGCAGGAACTGGTGGATCAGCTGGTGTTTGGTGGGCGCTGGAATCTGCCGATGACGCCGGGTGGCTCATTTCTGGGGGTGTTGACGGCCCCTTTCAGCCACAGCGGTTTCGGCCACCTGCTGGCCAACTCCCTCACCTTTCTGCCCCTCTCCTGGCTGGTGCTGCTGCGCGGTCGCCGCGATTACCTGGCCGTTTGGCTGGGGGTGTACGCCACCGCCATTCCCGTGTGGCTGCTCTGGCCCAACGGCAGCCATGGGCTCTCTGGCGTGGTGTATGGCCTGCTGGGTTACCTGCTGCTGATCGGCTGGCTGGAGAAGCGTCCCCTGTCGCTGGCCCTGTCGGTGCTGGCCCTGGTCACCTACGCCGGGGTGCTGCCAAGCCTGCTGCCAATTTTTTCGCCGCCCGGCGTCAGCTGGATCGGCCACCTCAGTGGTTTCGCCGGCGGCTTGCTCGCGGCTACGGGCGTCGCCCGCGATTGAGCTGCCGCATCTGCCAGGTCACCAACGTGCCCACCGGACTCCAGAGCAGATAGGGCACCAGCAGGCCAGCGGCCAGGGAGCTCAGCGTTGACACCCCCAGGGTGAGGGCAATGCCCCACACCCAGCCGGCAAAGCCGATCGCCGTGCCCGCACCCAGGCTGCGGCTGCGGCAGATCGCCAGGGTGTAGCTCTGCACCAACACCAACTGCACCAGATACGCCACCATCCAGGGTGCGCTCCAGGAGGCCTGCCAGGTGAGCCAGGCTGAAGCCGCGAAGCAGGCGTAGATCAGCAGCCAGATCACCGGGATCCAACCTTCAAACACCAACCACCGGGGCCGGCGTAGCCGAATGAACCAGGCAAAGTCCTGACGACTGGGGTTCAGCACTCCGGCCACCCCCGTCATCACCAGCAGAATCACCAGGGCAGCCACCACGGCGCGCGGCTCGTCAACCCCCACCCTGGCGCGGCACCGGCGGCGCTGCGCTAAGCCAGGACACACCGCACCACACGCCACAGCCATGCAGCCAGCCCGCCAGGTCGATCGGCCCAGCCCAGAAACCATCCTGGCCGCGTCCAGTCCCTGGGTGGCTGTGGTGCTCAACCTGGTGCCCGGCCTGGGCACTGGCTACATCTATCAACGCCGCTGGCGCGCCTACTGGATCACCTCCGCGGTGGCCACGGCCTGGTTTGTAGCCGGCGCCCTGCTGGGCCAAAACGTGGATCCCGGGCTGATGCCCGACCTCGTGCAGCGCAACCAGCTGATCGGTCTGGCCGGCCTGTTGGCGCTGGCGGGCATCACCGCCACCGAAGCGGGCCTGGCAGCCCGCCGGGCTCAGCCCAGCTCCAGGCAGGCCAACCCATAAACGTCGTTGAGGGGCACCGCCGGCAGCACGCCTCGCACCATCCGCAGGCTCTCCCCCACCACGGTGAAGCCAAGCTGCTGCAGGAGCGGAGCAGCCTGGGGATTGGCCCCCGGGGCATCGATCAACACCACACCGGGATGGCGGTCCATCAGGGCCTCCAGCAGGCGTGCCGCCAGGGCTGGCGTGTCGGCCAGCAGGGGGCCAATCCGCCAACCCTCCCCCCGTTGCAGCAGGCAGGGGCGAATCCGCCCGAAGCCATGGCAGGCCCCCGCCGCATCCATCAACGCCAGCACCGTGCCAGCGGGATGGTGCAGCCAGTCGGCCAGGAAATGGGGGCGTGGGCTGGGCTCCCGCACCGCGTCGTAGGCCTGCACGGCCGCATCCGGAATCGCCGGCCCCTCCACCAGGCTGAGCCCCTCCGCCGCGGCGGCCTGGCCCGAGGCATTGCCCTCAACGGGTGCTCGCTCCTCCACGATGCTCTGCCAACGTCGGGTCGGAGAAGCCGCCACAAAGCCCCAGCTGGCGTAATCGGCAATGCGATCCGTTGCCGCCTCGATGCCGATACAGGGGATGCCCTCGAGATGCGCCAGGGCATGGCACCAGAGCTGGCGGCCATAGCCCTGGCCGCGGTACTCGGGCTGCACCAGAAACAGGCCGATGAAGCCGTATTCAGCGTTGTAGCGCACACCGGCGATGCAACCGATAGGACGGCCATCGAGACAGCCCACCCAGAACCCCTGGCGATCGGTATGGCGGTAGATGGCGAAATCCCCGCGGCCCGGCGCGAACTGTTCAGCCCGTGCCCAGGCGGTGACCAGGGGCAGGTCCGCCTTGTTGAGAGCCCGAATCTGCAGCCGTGAAGCGGCCACCCGCCCTCAGACCGAGCCGTAGGCGATCTGACAGCTGGCATTGAGCAGCTGCGCCTGGTCGGCCGTGGTGGGCGGGACGCCGTTGATCAGGCCCTGCTTGCAGTCGCTCGTGACCGTGGCGTAAGGCATGCCGGCCGCAGCAACGGCAAATTGCACCCCGTTGGGGGGCAAAGCCTGAATCGAGCCGTAATCGAGCTGCAGGCTGGTCTGGGGCACAACGATGACGGTGGACTGCTGGTCGGCGGCAGCATCCACGGCACTGGTGATCACGGCGGCTGTGGCCAGACTGGTGACACCCCAGGCCGCTGAACTGGTGCGCCACCAGGGCCAGGCCGCCGGATAGGGCCGATACCAGCCGGTGGACCAGGTGCGGGCAGGCCAGTAGCCCCGCCGCCCCCAGGCCGGATTCCAGGCCGAAACCCCGGGTGCCCGGGTCAGCCCAGCTCCGGGTGCGCCGAAGCCTGCCCCGGGCCGCACCCCGGCGCCGGAGGCGGGTCCGCCGAGGCCGCCGCCGCGCATCGGGCGCGCCAGGGCCGCGTCCAGCCAAGGGGCGGCCGTCAGCAGGCCCAAAACAAGACCTGTCAGTGACGCGGTGGGATGAACCCTGGCCATGGAGATCTCGATCGCTAAGCGATGTCTAGCCAATGGATTGGGCCCTGGCGGGAAGAAACCACAGAACGGTGTGCATCGGCACAGAAGCTGCGCTCGCACTGCCGCAGGGTCGGGTCGTTCAGAAGGACACCTGGGCCATGGAAACCTGCCTCTACCGAAATTGCAGCGCCCAACTGGTGATCCTGCGCTGTATCGGTGCTGAGGCCTACTTTCTCGAGAAGGTGATTTTTCCCTTTGAAGACTGGTGTTTCCAGGCGCCCGGCGATGCCGATGTGGAGCTCTGGACCCACGGTCTCGGGGGGGCGGAATTGCTGGAGCGCTTTGATGCCCGAACGTTGGTTCAGCAGGTCAACCAGCCTGCCGATACAGCAGCCGTCGCTGCCTGAGCAACGCCAACTTCAAACGAACCAGGAAACAACAAAGGAACCGAACCAAAGCCTCAGTTGTATTCCCCCGGTATGTCCTGCTTGGTCACGGTGACCCGGCCCACCTTCTGGCCCGATATCCGCAGCAATTCGTCCCCAGAAAACTCATAGCCCAGACCTGCACCGATCTGGGCCACGTCGTCGGCCGTTGCAGCGGCTTTGACCGCCTCTCTCAGGGCCGCGTCATCTTGAACCTTGGCCAGAAAGGCCTTCAACTCAGCGAGGGACATGGCAGGTCGTCGGCGAGGAGGCTCAGCAGATCGGTGGCATCCTGATCCACCAGCACCAAGCGCTGCAGCACGAGCTGCCGATCCAAAGCTGTCAGTTCACCATCGGCCTGCCACTTAAGGCAGGTGCGTCCCAAACAGGTCATGCCCCCTCCTTTGGTGTGTGTGTCGTTCTGTCTTCCATCGTCATCCCGGCGGAGCAGGCTGTCTGCCCCCATCAGGGGGTGATTGCGGTGCACCATGCGGCGCACGAAACCCCAGGCTGCAGACAGCGCTCGACGCTGCTCACAATGGTGGATCTGTGTGTCTCCATGCCATGGCCATCGATCGCGAACGCCAGTTGGATCTGCTTCAGATCGTCTGCTGCGTGGCCTGGGTGGACGGAGATGTCTCGGCAGAGGAAAAACGCCTGCTCGAACAGGTGGTGGCGCGCTACTTCTCATCTGAAAACGGCGCCGATGCCAGCGAGGAAGCGGCTCGTCTGTTGGCAGCCTGGACCGTGGATGGGGCGCTGCTGGACGAGCTGATGGCGCGGCTGACCGTGGCCGAGGACCGGCTTCTGGCCCTGAAACTCGCCTACATGATGGCCAGGGTGAGCCAACGCCCAGATGACAGCGCCGCGATCAATCCCAAGGAAAAAGCGCTTTACCGCCAGCTGGTGGAAGGACTCCGCCTCACCGAGGCCGAGGTTCAGGAAGCGGAGTGGGCTGCTGAGCAGGAGTTGTCGAGCGGCAAAGGGATCTGGGCCCTGCTGGGGGCGGCATTCTCAGGGCTGGGCGCTTGGCCCAGCCATGAGATGCTCGAAACCCCCGGGATGCAGTGGCTCTAGATGCAGTGGCTCTGAGCGAGGGGTGCGAAACCTGGTCTCAGCCCAGGCCGATTTGGCGGAGGATGCCCTGGCCGGTGAGCAGCTCGGTCGCGAGGCCGATCACAAAACCCAGCATGGCCATGCGGCCATTCCAGGTTTCAGCAAAGGCGACGAAGCCATAGCGGGGGGAGGAATCAGTCATGATTGAAAGTCTGTTACGAAACTTCGCGTCAACGTAACGGGGGGTGGGGCTCCCGGATGTATTTCCGGATGCCAATCGGCGCATCTGCCGCACGTTCGCACTGTTACGAAAGACTGAGGTCTGGTCACTCCAGGATCAACGGAGCAAACTTCTGCGAAGCCGCACCGCTCCACCATGTCTGTTGGAACCGTGTTTCTCGAAGCCCTCAGCACCGGGGTCATCGCCCCAGCCGAACTGAGCTGGCTCACCCAGCACCAGGACGACTTCAACCGGGTCGAAGAAGCCACCGCCTTGCGCCTGGGTCGCCTGCTCGACCAGGGCGTCATCCAGCTGGGCTGCCGCCTGCCCCGGCCCTGAGGCCCAGCTCCAGCGCCTCCAGCAACGCCGGCCCGTAGCGATCCAGCTTCGCCTGGCCGATGCCGCTGATCTCGGCCAGGGCCTGGAGCGATCTGGGCTGGCGGGCCACCACCTCCACCAGGGTGCGGTCGTGGAACACCACATAGGGCGGCAGCCCCTGGCTACGGGCCTGCTCCCGTCGCCAGTCCTTGAGCGCCTGCAGCAACGGAGCGTCGTCGGGGCTGAGCTCCGCAGGAAGGGGTGCCGTGCCAGCAGACGGCTGGCGTCGCCGCTCCCGCTTGGGGGGCGGCAGGCGCAGCAGCAGCTGTTGCTCGCCCCGCAGCAGAGGCTTCACCAGCGCATCAGCGCCAAACCCCAGGGCGCCATAGCGCTCGGGGTCCGCATGCAGCAGGCCGCGGGCGACCAGTTGCCGAAACAGGCTGCGCCACTGGCCCCGGTCGAGTTCCTGGCCGATGCCATACACACTCAGATCCTGGTGGCCGAGCTCACGCACCCGGGCGGTGTCCGCCCCCAGCAGCACATCCACCAGATGGGCCGCCCCGAAGCGACTGCCGCAGCGATACACCGCTGAAAGGGCTTTGCGGGCCGGCTCGGTCACATCCACCGCCGTGTCCGGCTCCAGGCAGAGATCGCAGTTGCCGCAGGGTTGGTCCAGCTCCTCAGCGAAGTGGGCCAGCAACACCTGACGGCGGCAGCCGCTGGCCTCCGTGAAGGTGATCAGGGCATCGAGTTTGCCGTGCTCAATCCGCTTCTGAACGGGCTCGGCGTCGGAGTCGTCGATGAACCGGCGCAGCTGGGGCACATCCCCGGCTCCGTGCACCATCCAGGCAAGCGCCGGCAGACCATCGCGGCCTGCCCGGCCCGTCTCCTGGTAGTAGGCCTCCAGGCTCTTGGGCAGATCCACGTGGGCCACAAAGCGCACATCGGGCTTGTCGATGCCCATGCCGAAAGCGATCGTGGCCACCACGACCACGCCGCTCTCCCGCCGAAAGCGCTCCAGGGCAGCGCTGCGCAGGGCCGCATCCAAACCGGCGTGGTAGGCCACAGCGTCGTACCCGGCGGCCTGCAGGTCGCGGCTGAAACGGTCCACCCGGCTGCGGGAGCGGGCATACACAATCCCCGCCTCACCGCGGTGGTCGGCCAGCAGCTCAAGCAGCTGACGGCGGGCATCGTCCTTGTCGCGCAGCACATAGCGGATGTTGGGCCGATCGAAGCTGGCCAGAAACACCCGGCCCTGCTCCAGTTGCAGCCTGGTGCGGATCTCTTCGCGGGTGCGGGGATCCGCGGTGGCGGTGAGGGCCAGCCGCGGCACATCGCCAAAGCGCTGGGCCAACACCGCCAGCTGCAGATAGTCGGGGCGGAAATCGTGGCCCCACTGGGAGACGCAGTGGGCCTCATCAATGGCAAACAGGGCGATCGGCAGGGTCGCCAAACGATCCAGGGTGCCCGGGGCCAACAGACGCTCGGGGGAGAGGTAGAGCAAGTCGAGCGCTCCGGTGCGCAGAGCGCTCCAGGTGGAAGCGCTCTCTTCAGCGGAGCAGCTCGAATGCAGCGCCGCCGCCCGCACCCCGGCCTGGCGCAAGCCTTCCACCTGGTCCTGCATCAGGGCAATCAGGGGCGAGATCACCACGCCGATGCCGGGGCGGCAGAGGGCGGGGATCTGATAGCAGAGCGATTTACCGCCGCCCGTGGGCATCAGCACCAGCGCCGAGCCGCCCGCCACCACGTGCTCGACGATCTCCTGCTGGGGGCCCCGGAAGGCGCCATAGCCGAACACCTCCTGCAGCACCTGCGCGGGAGAGGGCAGGCCCGCCATCGCAGCGGGTGGCATCGCGGCGGGCCGGCTCAGGCCTTGGCGAAGCGCATCGCCGCGGGCTGTCCCCACGCACCGCTGGCCCGATAACCGCGGGGGTTGGCACAGAGATGGCGCAGGATCCAAAAGAGGGGCTCAGGGCTTTCGGCGCCCAGGGCCTGCTGCAGCTCCTGCAGGCTGCGCTCCTGGCCATCCGCCAGCAGCGCCTCAAGCCGCCCCTGCAACGCCAGGATCTCGGCAGCCGCCTTCTTGCCGGCCTCGACGCCGGGCTGGTCGTAGGCGTTGATGTTCACCAGTTCGGCATAGAGGCCAACGGCGCGCTCAAACAGGGCGATCAGGGCGCCGAGGGTGGTGGCATCAAAGCGGCGCAGGGTGATCGAGAGGCTCTGGCGGCCGCCCTCCATCAGGGCAGAGCGGGTGCCCTGCAGGAAGCCATCGAGGAAATCGCCGGGGATCTCATCGCCGATCGGGGGGATATCACTGGGTTCCTCCAGGGCCTCGATGAAGGTGACAAAGAAGTTGTCGATGCCATCGCGCAACTGCTGCACATAGGCGTGCTGGTCGGTGGAGCCCTTGTTGCCATACACCGCGATGCCCTGGTGCACCACCTCGCCATTGCGGTCGTGCTTCTTGCCCAGGCTTTCCATCACCAGCTGCTGCAGGTAGCGGCTGAACACCTCCAGGCGATCGCGGTAGGGGAGCACGACCATGTCGCGCTGGCCCCGGCCGTGACCAGCCACATACCAGGAGGCCGCCATCAGGGCCGCCGGGTTGCGACGCAGGTCGGCCAGCCGGGTGAGCGCATCCATCCTGGAGGCCCCAGACAGAAAACCGGTGATGTCGGCAGCGATCAGAGCCGCGGGCAACAGCCCCACCGCACTGGTGATGCTGGTGCGTCCGCCCACCCAATCGAACATGTCGAAACGGCGGAGCCACTGGCCCGCAACCGCCAGCTGATCAAGCTTGCTGCCCAGCATCGTGACGGCCACCGCCTGGCCGGACCACTGGCCACCGCGGGCCTCCAACCGGGCCTGGGCCTGCTCCATGCCGATGTGGGGCTCCGGCGTGCCGCCCGACTTGCTCACCACCACCACCAATGTGGTGGCCAGCCGAGTGTCGAGGGCCGCCAGGGTGCGGCTCATGCCATTTGGATCGACGTTGTCGAAGAAATGGAAGGGGAGCCCCTGACCCGCGTCCTGCAGGGCACGCACCATCAACAGCGGTCCCAGCCCAGAACCACCGATGCCGATCCAGAGCACGTCGGTGAAGGGCTGGCCGTTGGGAGCATTGAGGCTGCCGTTCAGCACCGCCTGGCCGAAGGCTGCGATCCGTTCCACCTCCGCGTCGATGTGGGCGGCAATGGCGGGTTCCGGAGCCAGGCTGGGCGTGCGCAACCAGTAATGACCCACCTGACGCTGTTCATCAGGGTTGGCGATCGCCCCGGCCTCGAGGGCTGCCATGGCCGCGAAAGCCTGTTCGAAGCGAGGAGCCAGGCCGTCGAGGTCGCCCTGGCCGATCGCCATGCGGCTCACATCCAGCCAGATGCCGAGATCCTCCTCGTACCAGAGCAGCTCGCAGAAGCGCTGCCACTGGGATTCAGCACTGGAGCCATCGAAATTGGCAAGCATGGGCTTGCGGCTCAGGCCGCTCACGTCGACAGAACTTAGGCCTGAACCCTGCCCAGCACCAGCGCAGGTGCAGGGGCCGGACGACAGACCGTTCCCTGGCCCAAGGAAAACCCAGACAATTCCTTAAGATCGTCTTGGCAATTCATCTTTTGTGTGTCGAACCGTTTCAGCAACCGGAGCTGGCTTGCCTGGGGCACGCGCCTGGTTTGGGTTCGGCGCCTCACTGGGCTGACGGCAGCCCTGCTGGCCGTGGGCGCCCTGCCGTTCACCGGTGCGCCCAGCACGCCCCTGCTGCTGCTTGATCCTGGTCTGAGCGGCAGCATCAGCACCGCCAAAGGCGCAGGCGAACAGGTCGACCCCCTGCCGTTCTCGGCAGCCGAGCTGAGCGAACTCAAGCGGCGCTTTGGCGTGCACGGGCCCCAGCCACGGCTGGCCCAGCTTTTCACCAGCGGCATCGACCAACTCGAGCCCCTGCGCTCCCACACCCTTGGGCGCATCGCCGATCTGAGGCCAGTGATCCTGGCCGAAAGCCAACGCCAACGCGTGAATCCGATGCTGGTGGCGGCGATTCTCTTCGACGAAATGCGCCACGCCAAGCCCGGCGAAGATCTGCCCTTGGCAGCCCACTCCGGGTTGTTCAGCACCCATGGCCCGGCCCAGCTCGGCCTGGGTGAAATGGTGCACCAGGGTCTGCTGAAGCCCGATGCCTCCGATGCCGAGATCAGCCAGGCCCGGGACGCCTTGCTCGACCCTGAGCAAAACGTGGTGCTGCTGGTGGGCAAATTCGCTCGCCTGAGCCGGGAGTTGAAGTTGCCGAACCGCCCGCTGCAGGCCAGCAAGAGCCAACGGGATGCCAAAGCGCTGGCCACCCTGGCCTACCTGCACAACGGCAAGCTCGACTACCCCCGCCGCATCCTGCGCACCATGCAGGATGCCGAGCTGCACGCCCTGATCTACTCCAGGCGCAAAGCGCAGCCTTCACCCCTGATCTGATCGGCCAGAACACAGCATTCCCAGGTTCTGGAGGCGCTGTTGCAAGGCTGACCACTGAAAACTGCGGGGATCGGCCCGCTCGCCGCCCAGATCCACGGCCCGATGGGTGGTGATGTGCTCGGCCGGGATCCCGTAGCGCTGCATCCAGCCGGCCAGCAGGGCCGCCAAGGCGTCGTACTGGGCCGCGGAATAGCCGCTGTGGGTGGGATTCTGGTCTTCGCCATCGAGGGGCGTTTCCAGGCTGACGTGCAAGGCGAAGTTGTTGACGGAGCCGCTCGCCTTGGCGTTGGTCACCACCCAGAGGCCATTGAAGGCTGAGTTGCCGGCACCAAAGGCGCGCTTGGCGGGATCCAGCACCTGCACCACCGAGCCATCGCCACCAATGAGGGAGTGGTAGCTCACCTGATCTTGGTCACGCGGATGGGGGGTGAGGAAGGTGTTGATCGCCGAGCCGATCCCGTACACCGTCTCGTGCAGCACCACCAACTGGGGAGTGGGGTCGATGGGGTTGCCATAGGCATCCCGGATGAACCGCTCGCCGTAGTTGGTGGGGTGGATCTGGACCCGGGCCGGCGAGGTCTGCACCTCGCTCACCAGGGCTTGCAGCCGGGTGCGTTGGGCGGGATTGGTGATCGTGCAACTGCTCCGCAGGGGCGATTGCCAGCTGGCCTGTCTCGGCGGGCCCGGGGCCGCACGCCGGCCCGGCTCCGGAGCCGCGGGCGGCTGATTCACCTCCTCCAGCAGCTGCAGCAGGCTGGGGCGCTTGCGCCCGCCGCTAGGTTCTGCCGACAACTCCCGGGCCAACCAGCCCACTCCGCCCAGGGCGACCATGGCGCCTGCGGCCAGGGCAAACCACAGGGGGCGTGGGGAGGCGGTCATGGCGCTTCCAGGCTCAGCCACCGCTGGCGCTGGGGTGCCGTCGCCTCGCCGGATGCGGGGTCCAGATCCAGAGTCCACCGCTCCACGGCTGGCGCCTCGGGCGAGAGGGTGGTGGTGCGCACCCGTCCGTCGCGGCAAAACAGCAACGCATGGCCACTGAGAGGACGCTCCGGCCGCAGCAGATCCACGATGTCGTCGACGTTGCGCACACGCACGCCATCGAGGGCGAGCCATTCATCGCCAACGGCCAGGCCCGCCCGCTCGGCCGGCCCATCGCGGTCAACCCGCTGCAGCATCAGCCCAGCGGCCCCCGGCTCCAGCCGGCAGCCCAACTCCTGGCTGCGGGCCAGCTGGGGTTCCAGCCGCAGGCCCACATCCGCCAGATAGGCCTGCAGCGGTGGGTCGTCGCAACTGTTGAGCCACTGCGGCAGCAGCACGGCCAGATCGGCAGCATGGCGGGCAAAAGCATCGATCAGATCCGCCTCCCGGTAACCCCGGCCCCCAGCCCCATGGCTGGCCCACAACTCGCGCAGCACCTGGGGCAGGCAGGCTCCAACGCGACGCAGGTGCAGATCCAGCACCAGGGCCAGCACCGCTCCCTTGAGGTAGTAGCTGATCTGGCTGTTCGGCGAATAGGCATCGGGCCGATAGAGCTTCACCCAGGCCTCCTCGCTGCTGGAGCACAGGCTCTGCACCCGCCGGCCAGGGCTGAGCAGGTAACGGCTCAGGTCGGAGCCCAGATCCTCGAGCACCTCCGTCTCGGTGCTGCACCCGGCGCTGTGGGGCAGCAGCTGATCGACATAGCTGGTCACGCCCTCGGCGAACCAGAGCGTGGGGACCACCACCGCCTGGTCGTAGCGATAGGGCGTGAGCTCGGCGGGGCGTAACCGCCGCACGTTCCACTGATGCAGGTATTCGTGGGCGGCGAGCTGCAGCAACTTGCGGCGCCCCTCCGGTCGGCCCAAAGACCGCCGACCAAACTGCAACACCGTGCTGAGATCGTGCTCCAGCCCGCCATAGCCGCTGTCGGTGAGGTGCAGCACAAACAGGTAGTGCTCCGCCGCCGGCCGCTCCACCCCCATCAGGCGGCAACAGGCCAGGCAGACCTGCTCGAGATCCTTGAGCCAGAGCGGATCGGCATCTACGGGATCACGTCCTTGCAGATCGGCGCCCCAGCTCACCCAGCGGTGGGGCACACCGGCAACGCTGAAGGCATGGGCGCGGTGGGGCCCAGCCTCGATCGGCGTGTCCAGCAGCTGATCGAAGTCGCGGGCCAGCCAGCCTCCCTCGGCCTGAGGCAGGGGCACGAAAGCCTGCCACCCAGGCGGTAGCTGCAGCTGCAGGCGGTGGGGCGACCAGCGCTCCCCCTCCAGCTCCAGGGCCACCGCCGCCAGGGCCAGAAAGCCATGGTCGCCGTCGAGGTGGCAGGTGCGCACCGTGAGCTCGGTGGCCAGCACCGCGTAGTGGATCTCCAGGGGCTCGAGGCTGGGCAGCTCGAGCTGCCAACGGCTTGGGGTGAGGCGACGGGGCTCGAGGGTCCGGCCCCCCTGCCTGACTGTCAGCCCCTCAAGCTGGCGGACGTAGTCGCGGATCAGGTAGGAGCCCGGGGTCCAGGCCGGCAGAGCCAGGCGCAGGCAGGAACGGCTCGGGGTGTGGCTGAGGCGCACCCGCACCAGGTGCTGGTGGCAGGCCGTGAGATCCAGGTGAAACGCGGGCACGGGCTCTGGCACAAGCAGGCGTCAGAGCGCCACGCTCACCTGGGCCCCCGACAGCTGGCTGGCCGCCACACGCAGGGCCATTTCAGCGGCGTAGCGGCGGGTGATGGCGCCCAGCAACCGCTGCAGGGTCTGGGAGCGGCTGAGCCGCTGCAGATCCCCCACCAAAGCCAGGGATCCATCGGTGTGGCGCGTCCAGCCCAGCCGCTCGCCACTCGGAAGGGTCACCTGCAAATCGACAGGCTGGGTCTCGCCGGCGAAACCCTCCAGCTGGCCGCCCCACTCAGGGGAATGGCCCAGGGCCGCCAGGCTGGCTGCGAGTCCCTCGGCATCGCGAAGCACGGTTGGCAGGATGGAGAGGTGGGACACGGCGCAATGCCCGCTTTTGCAGACCCTAGCGATCAAGAGCCCTGCGTCCAGTGGCCGTTGCCACCGGATTGCTTAGAAGCCCAGGCAACGGCCTGGGCACCGGAGCCCGGCCCCCTGCGGCTGGGGGTGATGGCCTCCGGTGCCGGCAGCAACTTCGAGGCCCTGGTGCAGGCCTGCCGCCAGGGCAACCTCCAGGCTGAAGTGGCCCTGCTGGTGGTGAACAACAGCGGCTGCGGAGCCCAGCAGCGGGCCGAGCGGCTGGGCATTCCCTGCCAATTGCACGATCACCGGCACCATCCCAGCCGCGAGCAACTCGACCGGGCCCTGGTGGCCAGCTTTCAGGCGGCTGCCGTGGATCTGGTGGTGATGGCGGGGTGGATGCGGGTGGTCACCCCCACCCTGATCGGCGCCTTCCCAGACCGGTTGGTCAACATTCACCCCTCCCTGCTGCCCAGCTTCCGGGGCCTCGATGCGGTTGGTCAGGCCCTGGCGGCCGGGGTGACCCTGGCCGGTTGCACGGCCCACCTGGTGAGCGAGGAGGTGGATGCCGGCAGAATTTTGGTGCAGGCGGCCGTGCCCGTGCTGGCTGGCGACGACCACGCCAGCCTCACCCGGCGGATCCAGATGCAGGAGCACCGGATCCTGCCCCTGGCCGTAGCCCTCACCGCCCAGCAGCTTGGCGAGCCTGACTGAGAGGGCTCAGGGATAGAAGGGCAGCAGCGGCAGACCCGTCGTGGACTCCAAGCCCGCCATCAAATTGAGGCACTGCACCCCCTGGCCCGCCTGACCCTTCACCAGGTTGTCGATCGCGCCCATCACGATCAGCTGGCCGGTGCGGGGATCAACCTGCACCGACAGCAGGGCCCGGTTGGTCTGGCGCACCCATTTGGTGGAGGGGTAGGTGCCCACCGGCAGCACCTCCACGCAGGGGGCCTGGCGGTAGGCCGAGGCCAGCAGGGTGGCGCAGTCTTCAGCGGTGAGGCCCGGATCCCGCAGGCGGCAATACACGGTGGCCAGTAGACCCCGCACCATCGGGATCAGGTGGGGCGTGAACTGCAGCTGGATCTCGCGGCCGGCCACCCGGCCCGCCATCTGCTCAATCTCGCTGGTGTGGCGATGACCCACCACGCCGTAGGGCGCCACCGACTCGGAACACTCGGCCAGCAGCAGGTGCTCCTTGGCGGCCCGTCCGCCGCCGGAGGTGCCGGTCTTGGCGTCGATCACGATGCCGCCGGTGTCGATCAGGCCCTGCTTCAGAAAGGGCAGCAGCCCCAACAGGGATGCGGTGGGGAAGCATCCGGGGGCGGCCACCAGGCGGGCGCGACGGATCGCATCCGCCTCCCATTCCGGCAGCCCGTACACAGCCTCACTGCACAGGTCGCCGTCGCTGCGGGGCACCTGGCGGGCCTCGGTGGCGTACACCTCCTGCCACTGGGCCAGGGAGCTGTAGCGGTAGTCGGCGGAGAGATCCACCACCCGCACGCCGCGCTCGAGCAAGGGAGGCACCAGCTGGGCCGCCAGGCCGTTGGGCAGGCTGAGCACCGCCAGATCCGCCGCCTCAGCGATGGCGTCGGGCTCCGGGGTCTGCACCACCGGGTCGCCGGCCAGGGGCAGGAAGGGCACCAGTTCGCTCCAGCGCTTGCCACTGCTGCGCTCGCCGCCCAGGAATGTGACGGCCAGGTTTGGGTGCTGATGCAGCAGCCGCAAGGTTTGGAGCCCGCCGTAACCACTGGCCCCGATCACCGCAACGCGCTTGTTGTCCATGGCAGAGGCCCTGGGAAGGACGACTCGGGCTTTATAAAGGATGATTGCGCCAGGGCTGACGCCCCACCCGCACTCCGTTGACCCTCCTGCGCGACCAGCCCCTCCCCTCCCACGACCCCGGCATCCGTTTCGACTCGATCGCCGATGCCCTGGCGGCGATCCGCAACGGCGAGTCGATCGTGGTGGTGGACGACGAGAACCGCGAAAACGAGGGCGACCTGATCTGCGCGGCCCAGTTCGCCACGCCCGAGCAGATCAACTTCATGGCCATCGAGGCACGGGGCCTGATCTGCCTGGCGATGGAGGGCGAGCGGCTCGATGCCCTCGATCTGCCGCTGATGGTGGATCGCAACACCGACAGCAACCAGACCGCCTTCACCGTGAGCGTGGATGCGGGTCCCGAGAACGGGGTGAGCACTGGCATCTCCGCGGAGGATCGGGCCCGCACCATCCAGGTGGCGATCCATCCCCACACCCGTCCCAACGATCTGCGCCGGCCCGGCCACATCTTTCCCCTGCGGGCCAAGCAGGGCGGCGTGTTGAAGCGGGCTGGTCACACCGAAGCCGCCGTCGACCTGGCTCGCCTGGCCGGCCTCTACCCGGCCGGGGTGATCTGTGAAATCCAGAACAGCGACGGCTCCATGGCCCGGCTGGCCCAGCTGGCCGTGTACGCGAAGCGCCACGGATTACGCCTGATCAGCATTGCCGACCTGATCCGCTACCGCCTCGACACCGAGCGCTTCGTGCGCCGCCAGGCGGAAGCCACCTTGCCCAGCGCCTTTGGCGACTTCCGCGCCATCGGCTACCGCAACGAGCTCGATGGCAGCGAGCACATGGCGATCGTGAAGGGGCAACCGGAGCGGGCTAAGGCCCCGGTGCTGGTGCGGGTGCACAGCGAATGCCTCACCGGCGATGCCTTCGGCTCCCTGCGCTGCGACTGCCGGCCCCAACTGGAAGCCGCCCTGCGCATGATCGAAGCGGCCGGCGAAGGCGTGGTGGTGTATCTGCGCCAGGAGGGCCGCGGCATCGGCCTGATCAACAAGCTCAAGGCCTATTCCCTCCAGGACACAGGCCTCGACACGGTGGAGGCCAACGAGCGCCTCGGCTTCCCAGCCGACCTGCGCAACTACGGCGTCGGTGCCCAGATCCTCAGCGATCTGGGGGTGAACCGCCTGCGCCTGATCACCAACAACCCGCGCAAGATCGCCGGCCTGGGCGGCTACGGCCTGAAGGTGGAAGACCGGGTGCCGCTGGTGATGGATCCCGGCAGCCACAACGCCGCCTACCTGCAAACCAAGCGCATCAAGCTGGGACACCTGATGGGAGATGGGCCGTCCTGCCCCATCGGTGGGCCCACGGCGGTGCTCGCCTGGCACAGCACCGCCGAGCAGCACAACACGGAGCTCAGCACGGTGGCGATTGCCGCCCAGCTGGACGCCCTCCAGCAGTGGGCGCAGGCGCAAGGGCTGCAGGTGGAGCGTGAGGAGCACCCGCGCCTGCTGGCCCTGCTCAACCAACCGGCGCTGGCGGTGGTGCTCAGCGGCCTCGACCAGACCCGGGGTGGGGTGGGCGCCGTAGGGGCAGCCCTCAGCCAGATGGCGCACTGGAGCCACACCAGCGCCGTCAGCCTGCTGCTGGCTCCAGATGCCCAGCGGAGCAGTCACCCCAGCGCCGATCTGGAGCCCCAGCAGCGCTCCCTCAGCGAACTGGGCGCCGAGCTGAAGGTTCAACCCGGCGCCTTTCTGGTCTGGCGCTAACGCAGTCCTGGCTGGACTGTCTTCAGTCCTGAATCGTCACCTTGGTGATGCGGCTGCCGTTCTTGAGGGCGAGCACCACGTCCATGTTGCCGGTGTGGCCAAACACGGTGTGCACGCCATCGAGGTGGGGCTGGGCGCCATGGCAGATATAAAACTGCGAACCACCGGTGTTCTTGCCGGCATGGGCCATCGCCAGGGTGCCGGCCTGGTGCTTCTGGCTGTTGATCTCACAGTCGATCTGGTAGCCGGGGCCACCGGTGCCAGCCATGCCGCGGGAGCCTTCCCGGCTGTTGGGGCAGCCGCCCTGGGCCATGAAGCCGGGGATCACGCGATGGAACGCCAGACCGTCGTAGAAGCCCTCCTTGGCGAGCTTGGTGAAGTTGGCCACGGTGTTGGGCGCATCGCTCTCGAACAGGTCGAGTTCGATGGTTCCGGCCTCGGTCTCCATCACGGCTTTGGTCACGGTTGCTGCGCGTAAAAGGCGACTGTATGGGGTAAGCGAAACCGCGTGCTAAAAATGGAGGGCCATGCGGTCGCCTCGCCGATGAGCAGCCCCACGTCCGACTCGCCCAACGGCCTCGATCTGAGCCGTGCCCGGCTTGGAATCCTGGGAGGCAGTGGCCTCTACGCGATGGAGGGCCTGGAGGATGTGCAGGAGCTGACGATCGACACGCCCTACGGGGCTCCCTCCGATTCCCTGCGACTGGGCAGGATCGGCGATCTGGAGGTGGTGTTCCTGGCCCGCCACGGCCGGCACCACAGCCACACCCCCACGGAGGTGCCCTACCGCGCCAACCTCTGGGCCCTGCGCTCCCTGGGCGTGCGCTGGATCCTGTCCTTGTCGGCAGTGGGATCCCTGCAGGAGCAGTTTCGGCCGCTCGACATGGTGGTGCCCGATCAATTCATCGATCGCACCCACCAGCGCCCGCTCACCCTGTTTGGCGACGGGCTGGTGGCCCACGTGGGCTTCGCCGATCCCTTCTGTCCGGTGCTCAGCCGGCTGCTGGCCGATGTGGGCGAAAGCCTGATGCCCACCGGCCGCCAATTGCACCGCGGCGGCACCTACCTCTGCATGGAGGGTCCGGCCTTCTCCACCCGCGCCGAATCGGAGCTCTACCGCTCCTGGGGCTGTGCCGTGATCGGCATGACCAACCACACCGAAGCGCGCCTGGCCCGGGAAGCTGAGATCGCCTACGCCACCCTGGCAATGGTGACCGACTACGACTGCTGGCACCAGGAACACGCCTCGGTGACGGTGGAGATGGTGATCGCCAACCTGCACGCCAACGCCAGCCTGGCCCAGCAGATCGTGCGGGTGGCGGCCGAACGGGTAGCGGCCCAGCGCCCCACCAGCAGCGCCCACCAGGCCCTGCGCCACGCCCTGATGACCCCCAAAGAGCAGGTGCCGGCCGACACCCGCCGCCGGGTCGACCTGTTCACCGCGCCCTATTGGGGCCCCTACAGCTGAGCCACACCGTTCAACTCAGCACCGCAGGCCTGCAGGGCCGCCCGCAGGCTGGGGCCGTGCTGGGCCAGATGGGCGGCGGCTGAGCCCGGATCCATGCCTGAGGCGGCCATCAACAGGGCGAGCTTCACCGAACCACCCGACTGCTCCAGCAGCTGGGCGCCCTGCTCGCGGCGCACCCCGGCCAGGTCCTGCAGGATGCGCTGGGCCCGATCTTCGAGCTTGGTGTTGGTCACGGCCACATCCACCATGCGGTTGCCGTGCACCTTGCCCAGCCGCACCATCACGCCGGTGGACAGCAGGTTGAGGGCCATCTTGGTGGCGGTGCCGGCCTTAAGCCGGGTGGAGCCGGCCAGCAGCTCGGGGCCCGTCAGCAGGCGGATGTCGATGTCACAGGGCATGGGGGCCTGGTTGGCGGGCACGCAGGCCATGGCGATCGCCAGGGCACCGATTGCCTGGGCGTGGCGCAAGGCGCCGAGCACGTAGGGAGTGGTGCCACCGGCGGCAATGCCCACCAGGCAATCGCCAGCTCCGAAGCCCCGCTCCTCCAGATCGTGCTGGCCGGCCTCGGCCAGATCCTCCAGCCCCTCCGAACTGCGCAGCAGGGCGGGCGCCCCGCCGGCTAGCACGCCCTGCACCAACTCCGGCGACGTGCAGAAGGTGGGCGGGCATTCGGCCGCATCGAGCACCCCCAGCCGGCCTGATGTGCCGGCGCCCAGATAAAACAGCCGCCCGCCGCTCGCGAGCCGCGTCGCAATGGCATCCACGGCAGCCGTCAGGGCCGGAGCCGCCTCCTCCAGGGCCCGTTGGGGCTCCCGGTCGTTGGCGCAGAACAAAGCCACCAACGCGTCGGTGGACAGCTGGTCGAGCCGCTCGCTGAGGGGATTGGCCTGTTCGGTGAGCAGGTGGCCGCGGTCAGCGCCGGGCGCTGCCCCGCTCACAGCAGGCCCTCGAGCTGGCGGCGGAAGGCCTCCAGGCTGGGGTCGCCAGAACTCTCGGGAGTCTCGACCCCCTGCTGCTCCTGCCAGTTGGCGACATCCATGTTGCGCTCGGGCGGCGCGATCAGCAGGCGGTCTTCGGCGCTCTGGGGCAGAAACCCCGCCGGCACGAAACGGGCCTCGTAACCCGCCTGGCTGCAAAACAACTCCATCTCCTCCCGGTCGAGCGGCTCCACGCTGGGCACGGGAAAGTCCTGGGCCTCCAACAGTCCTGCGTACCGCTCCGCATCATCGCGGTCCTCAAACAGCAGCACCACGGTGCGGCCGTTGAGCTCCAGCGAATGGATGCCTTCCTGGTCACTTCCGGCATCGAACAGCAGCACGTGCACCGGCATGGATCGCGGCAAAGGGCAGAGGACCCTCAGTGTGTCACCGGTGCAGACCGTCTGGATCGTCGGCCAGTTCCTGCAGGCGGCGATACAGGGCGGCTTCGGCGTCGCCCAACTCCTCGGGCACCACGATGCGCACCTCCACCAGCTGGTCGCCGCGCTGCTCCCCCCACTCCTGGCCACGGCCCCGCAGGCGCAGTAGCCGGCCGCTCGAGGAGCCCGGCGGCACCCGCAGCTTCACCGGCCCCCGCAGGGTTGGCACCACCACCTCGGCGCCCAGGGCGGCTTCCGCTGGGCTGAGCTCCAGCGGGTAGAGCACCCGCAGGCCATCGATGCGCAGCCCCTCCTCCGTGCGCACCCGCAATTGCAGGAAATGGTCGCCGCCGCCGGGGGTCACCCCCGCGAGCCGCAGCCGCCAGCCATCGCCCGCCAGGGGTGGGGTCCACACCTCCACCGCCGTGCCATCGGCAAGCTCCAACTCAACCCGCTCCCCCTGGAGGGCCTGCTCGGGGCTGAGCTCCACCAGGCTCTCTTGGTCGCTGGAGGCCTGCACCGGCAGCGGCGGCGGCGGCGAGGCCGTCACCGAGCCCGGGGCCTCTCGCTCGTGTCGCTCTGGCTCGGCGTCGGGCTCCGGGGCGGCCACGTCGTCGCGTCCGGGGGGCTGAGCATCGGCGCCAGAGCCCCGACGGGAACGGCGCCGCTCACCAAACAGAGCGTCGAGGTACTCCTCGAAGTCGGGAAAGCCTGTGGCGAAGGGATCCTGCGGCTCCCGGTCGGGGGCCTCACCACGAGGATCGCCGGCCTCCCAGGCCTGGCGGCGGCGCGGGTCGGACAGCACCGCATAGGCCTCGTTGACCAGCTTGAAGCGCTCCTCTGCCAGCGGGTCATTGCCGTTGAGGTCGGGATGCCAGCGGCGGGCCTGGGCGCGAAAGGCCCGCTTGAGGCTGCTGGCGTCGGCGCCGGGCTCAAGGCCCAGCACCGACCAGTAGTCGGACGGGGCGGCGGGGCTACGCGTCACCGGTAGGACCCATCCCCCCAGGGGTCGTCATCCACCCGGGGCGGGCGCTCACGCACCAAAGCTTCGGGTTCGCGATAGGGAGGTTCCCTGTAGCTGGGCTCTCGATAGGCCGGCTCTCGATAGGCCGGCTCGCGGTCATAACGCGACGGCGGCATGGCCCAGGGGTCGCTGCCGGGGCGGTTCCAGTCGTCCCAGTCGTCGTCGGCAAACAACTCATCCTTGAGGGAGCCCAGCGTGTTCTTGAGGCCCTGCAGGGGCCCCTGCTCGGCCTTGCGCTCACTCAACAGACGCCGGTTGAGCCCAAACAGGGCCTCCTGAAGCTGGCTCACCGCCAGTTCCAGCTCCACCAGGTCGTCGGCGGCGAGCAGGTCCTGCACATCCCGAAGGGCCATCTCCACCGAGCGTTGCTGCCGCTCGGCGCCATAGGGCCCCAGCTCCAGGGCGGCATCCCTGAGCCTGCGCTCCGCCTGGGCCACCAGAGTCTGGGCCCGGTTGCGGCGGTCGATCTCAGACCGCTTGCGGCGATCTTCGCTGGCCTTCTGCTCCGCCTCCTCGATCAGCTTGGTGATCTCCTCCTCGCTGAGATTAGAGCCGCCCTGGATGCTGACGCTCTGCTGCCGGCCGGTGGTGCGGTCGGTGGCCGACACCTGCAGCAAGCCGTTGGCATCGATGTCAAACGACACCTGCACCTGGGGCACGCCCCGGGGAGCCGGCGGGATGCCAGACAGGCGGAAGCGGCCCAGGCTCTTGTTGTCGTCGGCCATCTGCCGCTCCCCCTGCAGCACATGGATCTCCACCGAGCTCTGGTTGGCCTCGGAGGTGCTGAACAGGTCGCTCTTGCGCACCGGAATGGAGGTGTTGCGCGGGATCAGCACCTTCATCACGCCACCGATGGTCTCCAGACCCAGCGACAGGGGCGTGACGTCGTTGAGCATCAGATCGCGCAGCTCGCCGGTGAGGATGCCGGCCTGCACCGCAGCGCCGATCGCCACCACCTCATCGGGATTCACCGACTGGCAGGGCTCCAGGGGGATGAGGGTGCGCACCATCTCCTGCACCATCGGCATGCGGGTGGAGCCGCCCACCAGCACCACATCGTCGATGTCCTCGGCTGCCAGGCCGGAATCGCGCAGGGCCCGCTGCACCGGCCGCAACAGCCGATCGAGCAGGTCGGGGCAGAGCCCCTCAAACACCCGGCGCTCCAGGGTGGTTTCAATGTGCAGCGGCCCGTCGGGACCGGTGGCGATGAAGGGCAGCGAGATGGGCGTGCTCTGCACTCCGCTCAGCTCGATCTTGGCCTTCTCCGCCGCCTCAGTGAGGCGCTGCAGGGCCTGACGGTCGCGGCGCAGGTCGATGCCGTGCTCCACCTGGAAGGCATCAGCCAGCCAGTCAACGATGCGGCGATCCCAGTCGTTGCCGCCCAGCTGGGTGTCGCCGCTGGTGGCCTTCACATCGAACACCCCCTGGGCGATGCGCAGCACCGACACATCGAAGGTGCCGCCGCCCAGGTCGAACACCAGCACCCGCTTCACCGTGCTTCGGTCGAAGCCGTAGGCGAGGGCCGCAGCCGTGGGCTCATTGAGGATGCGCTCGACGCTGATGCCCGCCAGCCGGCCGGCATCCCGGGTGGCCTGGCGCTGGGCGTCGTTGAAATAGGCCGGCACGGTGATCACCGCCGCCTCAACGGGTTCCCCCAGGTAGGTGGCGGCGTCATCGCAGAGCTTGCGGAGCACACTCGCAACCAGCTCTTCCGGGGCGTACTCCCGCTCGGTGGCCGGACAAACCACCCGCACATTGCCCTGGTCGTTGGCCCGCACCGTGTAGGGCACCGAAAGGCTGCCCTCCTCGAGTTCGTCCCACTGGCGCCCCACGAAGCGCTTGAGGTTGGCAAAGGTGTTGCGGGGGTTGAGCACCAGCTGGCGGCGCGCCAATTGGCCCACCAGCAGCTCCTGGTCGCGGCTGAAGCCCACCACCGACGGCGTCGTGCGGCCACCCTCGGCACTGGCGATCACCGCGGGGCGGCCACCCTCCAACACAGCCACCACCGAGTTGGTGGTGCCCAGGTCGATGCCGACTATCCGCGACATGCCACCCCGCGACATGACAACCCGTGCCATGCAAAACCGTGCCAGGAAACCCGTCGACCCATGAAACCGGCTGTTCCAGCCCCGCGCGGTGGAGCCCAAAACTACCGGGCCTTCAGACGTTAATCACCACTTAAACGGCGTGGTGTGGGGCTCTTCGTAGATTTGGCCTGGATCGGCCACCTCTGCGCTGACCGATGCAAAGCCTTCTCCCCCCATGCTGACGGACCGAAGCCCCGCCCTGGACGCAGACGCGTTCACCCTGCGTCGGCGACCACCGACCGAAAAACTGGTGGACCTGGGCTTCCGCCAGCTGACCCTGGTGCTGGCCTCGATGGTGGCCATCGTGCTGCTGGGCATCTTTCTCACCGTGTTCCAGGGGGCACGGGAGGCGATCGCCACCTTCGGACTGGACTTTCTCACCACCTCCGCCTGGGACCCCGTCAACGAGCAGTACGGGGCCTTCATCGCCATCTACGGCACCCTGGTGACGTCCTTTTTGTCACTGCTGATTGCCGTGCCCCTGGGGGTGGGCACGGCCATCTTCATCACCGAAGACCTGATTCCAACGGTGGTGCGGGATGCCATCAGTCTGATGGTGGAGCTGCTGGCAGCGATTCCCTCGGTGGTGCTGGGCCTCTGGGCGATCTTCGTGATGGAGCCGGCACTCCGCCCAGCCCTCAACCTGCTCCACAGCCTGCTCGGCTGGAGTCCGTTTTTTAACACCGTGCCCCAGGGCCCAGGCATGGCCCCGGCCATCCTGATCCTGGTGGTGATGGTGCTGCCGATCATCACGGCGATTTCGCGGGATGCCCTCAACCAGGTGCCGATTGAGTTGCGCCAGGGGGCCTACGGCGTTGGCACCACCCGCTGGGGCGCGATCTTCAGCGTGATTCTGCCGGCGGCGATCTCCGCCATCACCGGAGGCGTGATGCTGGCTCTGGGCCGTGCCATGGGCGAAACCATGGCCGTCACGATGATCATCGGCAACGCCCTCAATTTCAACCTGTCGCTGCTGGCACCGGGCAACACCATCGCTTCCATGCTGGCCAACCAGTTCGGTGAAGCCGATGGCATTCAGGTGTCGGCCTTGATGTATGCCGCCCTGATCCTGATGTTGCTCACATTCGCCGTGAATGTGGCAGCCCAGTGGATCGTGCGTCGCCTCAGCCTGCGCTACTGAGATCCCCCATGGCAAACCAGCCCCTCACCTACTCCAGCAGCGCCCTCTTCGACAGAAGGCCACTGCACTTTGACCCCAACCTGCGGCGCAATCGACTCAACCAGCTGTTCACCGGAATCGCTGGCTTGTTCGCTGTGGTTGCCGTTCTGCCCTTGGTGCTCGTCCTGTTTCACGTGCTGATCCAGGGCGGCCGACTGATCTCCGTGGGCATGTTCAGTGAACTGCCACCAGCACCAGGTCTCGATGGGGGCGGCATTGGCAATGCCATTCTCGGCACCCTTCTGGTGACCCTGATTGCCTCCCTGATCGCCATCCCAGTGGGCGTAGGGGGTGGCGTCTACCTCAGCGAATACTCCCAGCGGGGTTGGTTTGCCCAGTTTGTGAGCTTCGGCAACGACGTGCTGGCCGGCGTTCCGTCGATCATCAGTGGAGTGTTCGTCTACGGGATCGTGGTGGCGACGCGGGTGTTTTTCGATCAGAGCTACAGCGCCATGGCTGGCGGTATCGCCCTGGCGGTGCTGATGCTGCCCACCGTGATCAAAACCACCGATGAAGGCCTCAAGCTGGTGCCTCAGGAACTTCGCTGGGGGGCCTATGGCGTGGGGGCCTCGAAGTTTGTGACGGTGATGCGAATCACCCTGCCCTCAGCCTTCACCCCCATCGCCACGGGTGTGGTGTTGGCGATCGCCCGAGCCGCCGGCGAAACCGCACCACTGATCTTCACCGCGCTGTTCTCCCCCTTCTGGCCCGAAGGGGTGTTCAACCCGATCGCCACCATGTCGGTGCTGATCTTCAACTTCGCGATCATGCCCTATGAGGCCCAGAACGCGCTGGCCTGGGCGGCCTCCTTCGTGTTGGTGATGATGATCCTGGGCGCCAATCTCCTGGCTCGCTGGATTAGTCGGATGGCCAAAGTCTGATCACGACCCAAACCGATTTCCTTAACTCCTCCCTGCACTCGAGCCATGACCAGCAGCTTCCACACCAGCCCAGCCGTTGAAGCCAGCAAGGAGGACATCTGCATGTCGCTCCAGAACGTCACCATTTCCTACGGGAAGTTCGAGGCCGTCAAGAATGTCTTTATGGACATTCCCCGCGGACGGGTCACAGCGTTCATCGGCCCATCCGGCTGCGGTAAGTCGACCGTGCTGCGCGGTTTGAACCGCATGAACGATTTAATTCCAGGCTGCAGACTGAAGGGGCGCGTGGTGTTCGATGGCTACGACCTCTACGACCCCAAAGTGGATCCGGTGGAGGTGAGGCGGCGAATTGGCATGGTGTTTCAGAAACCCAATCCATTTCCCAAATCCATCTACGAAAACATCGCCTTCGGTGCCCGCATCAACGGCTTCAAGGGCGACATGGATGAGCTGGTGGAACGCTCCCTGCGCAAGGCTGCCGTGTGGGATGAGTGCAAGGACAAACTGCGCGAAAGCGGCTTTGCCCTCTCGGGTGGTCAGCAGCAGCGCCTCTGCATCGCCCGCGCCATCGCCACCGAGCCGGAGGTGATCCTGATGGACGAGCCGTGCTCAGCCCTCGATCCGATCTCCACCCTCAAGATCGAAGAGACGATGCATGAGCTCAAACGGAGCTACACGATCATCATCGTGACCCACAACATGCAACAGGCGGTGAGGGTGGCTGATCACACGGCCTTCTTTAATGCCGAAGCGGTGGAAGGAGGCACCGGCAAGGTGGGGTATCTGGTGGAGTTCAACGACACGGAACGCATCTTCAATGCCCCCGCTCAGCAGGCCACCCAGGACTACGTCAGCGGCCGCTTCGGTTGAGGATCAAGCGGCAGGATTGAGGCCACCGACGACACCCTTGGCTCACGAAGAAATTGCCATGAAAAAGCCGGCTGCGAGGCCGGCTTTTGAACGGAGAGGGAGGGATTCGAACCCTCGATAGAGTTGCCCCTATACAGCATTTCCAGTGCTGCGCCTTCGACCACTCGGCCACCTCTCCAGGGGCAAAATGGGGCAACCAGGTGGCAATGTAGCAGTTCGACTCTGGCTTCCCAGTCGCTTCGCACCATGACCCGCAGCCACCCGATCACGATCCACTGGCGCCAGACCGGCCGCGTGATCCGCCACGAGGTGCCGGAGGGGGACTACATCCTGCGCAGCTTTGAACAGCAGGGCGATGCCCTGCCCTTCAGCTGCCGCAATGGCTGCTGCACAGCCTGCGCCGTGCGGGTGCTTTCCGGGGAGATCGACCAGCGGGAGGCGCTGGGGCTGTCGCGTGAATTGCGCGGCCGCGGCTACGGCCTTCTCTGCGTCGCGCGTGCCACCGGTCCGCTGGAGGTGGAAACCCAGGACGAAGACGAGGTGTACGAGCTGCAGTTCGGTCGCCACTTCGGCCGCGGCAAGGTGCGCCCTGGCCTGCCCCTCGACGACGAATGACTGACTTCCCCACCCATCCGGCCAGCCTTTCGAACCAGGCCTGGGAAGCCTCGGAGCTGCCGGCCGTTGAACTCGAGCGGCTCGCCGCCGTAGCCCGCCGGGCGGCGGAGGCCGGCGCCGAGCAGCTGCGCCATCACTTCGGCCACCTGGAGCGGATCCGCGAGAAGGGCCGGGCCGGCGACCTGGTGACCGAAGCCGATGTGGCGGCGGAGCAGGCCGTGATGGCGGTGCTCGAGCAGGAGACGCCCGAACTGGGGGTGCTGGCGGAGGAGAGTGGTCGGCGCCAGGGCCAAGGTTCACCGCTGGAGTGGTGCGTGGACCCACTCGATGGCACCACCAACTACGCCCATCGGTTTCCGTTCTTCGGCACCTCGGTGGGCCTCACCTGGAATGGCCAGCCGCTGCTGGGGGCCCTGGCGGTGCCAGCGCTGGAGCAGCTCTACTGGGCGGCGCCGGGGTTGGGGGCCTGGGCCAACAACAGCCCGATCCGGGTGAGCGACTGCAGCGAACTCAGCCAGTCGCTGCTGGTCACCGGCTTCGCCTACGACCGTCACACCCGCCTCGACAACAACTACGCCGAATTCGCCTGGTTCACCCATCGCACCCGCGGGGTGCGGCGGGCCGGCGCCGCTGCGGTGGATCTGGCCTTTGTGGCCGACGGCCGGTTGGATGGCTACTGGGAGCGGGGGCTCTCGCCCTGGGACCTTGCCGCCGGCGTGGTGCTGGTGGAGCAAGCCGGCGGGGTGGTGTGCGCCTACGACGGCGGTCCGGCGGAGCTGGCCAGCGGCAAGCTGATCGCCTGCACACCGGGGCTGCGCCAGGCGCTGATCGAAGGGCTGGCCGCCTGCAAGCCCCTGGCAGGCGGCAGCTACGGCGCTCCCGAGCTCGATGCCCCCAGCCTGGATCCATAGGATCAGCCCAGTCCCTTTCGCCAGCTCGTCGCCGCAATGGCCCTGCAACCCGCCGCCGGCGCCCGGGATCTCAATCCCCGCGAGGTGGAAGGCAACCGCCGCATCGCCGAGCAACTGGCTGCGGTCTACCGGCTCTGGGGTTACCAGGAGGTGGCGCCGCCGAGTTTTGAACGGCTGGACACCCTCGAGGCCGGTGGTGGCATCGATGGCCGTGAGCTGGTGCGGTTGGCCACCGATGAACCTCTGGGCTTGCGCCCCGAGCTGACCGCTTCGATCGCCCGGGCCGCCAGCACCCGCCTGGCGGAGCGGCCCCGCCCCCTGCGCCTGTGGGCGATGGGCAGCACCTTCCGCAGCTCCACCGGCGATGGCGGCGGCCAGCGGATCCTTGAACAGCTCCAGAGCGGTGTCGAGCTGCTGGGGGTGCGCTCCGCCGCCGCCGACGTGGAACTGATGCGACTGCTGCTCGCGGCCGCCGGACGACTGGGCCTGGAGGAACGCCATCAACCCCGACTGCTGGTGGGGCACCACGGCGTGCTCAGCGCCCTGCTGAGCCAGCTCCCCGACGGACAGCGCAGCGCTGCCCGCCGCGCCCTCACCAACTTCGATCCCCTGGCACTGGCCCAGCTGCCCCTGCCGGAGTCCGATCGCCAGCGGCTGGCCACCTTGATGCGCCTGCGGGGCGAGCCGGCCCGGGTGCTGTATCAACTCGAGCAATGGCTGGGCCCCGTGCCGCTGCTCTCCGAGCTGGGCGCCACCCTGGCCGCGGTGGCCCCGGCTGTCGAGCGGCTGGGGGTGGCGCTGCAGCTCGATCCCAGCTTCCAGCCCCACTTCGCCCTCTACGACGGCCTGGTGCTGAAGCTGGTGTGCCAGGGCCAGGAAGCGCCGGTGGAGATCGCCAGCGGTGGCCGCTACGACGCCCTGGTGGGGCGGTTCTGCCAAGACCCTGCCCAGGCCGCAGGCGTGGGCTTCGGCTTTGACATCGAGGCGGTGCGCGAGCTGGTGGCACCAACGCTGGACGCCTCTTCGCCGGTGTTGGTGGCCTACGGCCGGCCGGAGGATCTGGCCCCGGCCCTCGATCACCTCGAAGCCCTGCACCAGGCCGGCACCTGTGCAGAACTGCTCAGCGGTGCCACCGCCAGCCAGGCCGAAGCCCAGGCCATCGGCGAGGGCCGAGGCTGCAGCCGCACCCTCTGGATCGCTCCCTAGGATCCGGCCAGCACCCGCGCGAGCCATGGCCCACACAATCGTCACCAACGTCTGTGAGGGCGTCGCCGATTGCGTCGATGCCTGCCCCGTGGCCTGCATCCATCCAGGCCAGGGCGCCAACACCAAGGGCACGGCCTTCTACTGGATCGACTTCGACACCTGCATCGACTGCGGCATCTGCCTGCAGGTGTGCCCGGTGGCCGGGGCGATCCTGCCGGAGGAAAAGCCCGAGCTGCAGCAGGCCGGCTGAAGCACCGCCCCTAACGCTCCAACACCTCGTGGGTGGCTGAGACCCAGGCGCCGCTGCCGTCGTAGCAGCGGATCAGGCGCTCGAGCCGATCGGGCGCCGTGAGCCAACCGGCCTCCACGCTGAAGGCTTCCCGGTGGCTCACCTGCTGGGGCCAGCGGCAATAGCCGCCATCGGCGAGCCACTGCAACTCAGCCATCTCGGCAGCCGAGAAGCTCACCCGGGCCTCCGATCGATCGGGCTCGGGCCAGTCGGCGGCAATGGTGGCCCGGCTGCCCTGCCACGAAACCTGCAACTGCTCCGGCGTCAGCGGCGGACACTCCTGGGCGCCCGAGCCGACGCGGTATTCCCGGATCAGCACCAGCTGGTCGGCATCGCCGGCTTCGGTGTAGAGCAGCACCAACCGGTGGCGGCGATCGCCGTGCACAAAGCCAAACTCTCCGCCGAACACCGTGCCCGGGGCCAGCTGCAGCGACCCCTTGCAGAACGTGCCGGTGTCAAAAAACACCACCTGGCGGCCGAGGCTGCGGTACTCCTGGCTCAGGTCGCTGCTGGGCGGAGCGCTGCGGTCGCCCCCTTCAAAGCGCTGCCGGCGGAAGCGCACCATCGAGATCGCACCCTCTGCGTTCTGCTCGCCGGCTTCGAGGCTGAGGAGCGAAAGGGTGGTCTTGAGCTCCGTGCCCGTGGGGCTGATGCCGGTGAAGGAGCCCTGCCAGACCCCCAGATTGGCCAGGAAGTTCTGCCACTGGCTGGCCATCGGCTGGGGATCAGGAGACTGCAACTGATCCTATGGAGCCCCCACCGGCAGAGGCCTTGGACGGTTTCCTGCCCATGGCGCCCCCTTGGCGGGCGGCCCCACCCCGGGGGAATGTGGGCCCAGCGTGATTTTGAAAACTGTGGTGCTGCAGGCGGAACAGGGCCAGATTCAGATCCATACTGAGAACATCTTTCCGATCATCAAAAAGGCCGTCTACAGCGGCCATGAGGTGTTCCTGCGGGAGCTGGTGAGCAATGGCGTCGATGCCATCAGCAAGCGCCGCATGGCCGCCATGGCCGGCGACTGCAGCGAAGGCCCCGAAGGCAAGATCTCCATCCGCATCGACCGCGAAGCCAAAACGCTCACCATTTCCGACAACGGCATCGGCATGGGCGCCGACGAGGTGAAGCGCTACATCAACCAGGTGGCGTTCTCCAGCGCCGAAGACTTCCTCGAGAAGTACAAGCAGGAGAACGACGCGATCATCGGCCACTTCGGCCTGGGCTTCTACTCCAGCTTCATGGTGGCCAAGCAGGTGGAGCTGGTGAGCCTCTCGGCCCGCGAGGGGGCTGAGGCGGTGCGCTGGAGCTGCGATGGCTCGCCCAACTTCAGCCTGGAGGCTGCTGAGCGCAGCGAGCCGGGCACCGATGTTGTCCTGCACCTGATGGAGGAGGAGCTCGAGTACATCGAGCCAGCCCGCATCCGCACCCTGATCACCACCTACTGCGACTTCCTGCCGGTGGAGGTGCAGCTGGAAGGCGAAACCGTCAACAAGCGCGAATCCCCCTGGCGCAAGAGCCCGCGCGACTTGAGCGACAACGACTACATCGAGCTCTACCGCTACCTTTACCCCTTCCAGGGCGACCCCCTGCTGTGGGTGCACCTCAACACCGACTACCCCTACAACCTGCAGGGGATCCTCTATTTCCCCAAATCCACTGGCCGGGCCGACTGGGAGAAGGGTGAGATCAAGCTCTACTGCAACAACGTTTTTGTGAGCGACTCGATCAAGGAGGTGGTGCCCCGCTACCTGCTGCCCCTGCGCGGCGTGATCGATTCGCCCGACATCCCGTTGAACGTGAGCCGTTCAGCCCTGCAGACCGACCGGCGGGTGCGCTCGATCGGTGGCTTCGTGGCCAAGAAGGTCGGCGACCGGCTCAAGGAGCTGCATCGCGACGATCCGAAGCGCTACGCCGAGATCTGGGAGTCGCTGGCTCCGTTCATCAAGATCGGCGCCATGGAGGACGACAAGTTCGCCGAGCAGGTGGCCGATCTTGTGCTGTTCGGCAGCACGGCTGCCGCCGGCGAAGGCGACAGCCCCGACCCGATCCCCGGCGAAAACGGCAAGGCCTACACCACACTGGCGGGCTACCGCTCGCGTCTGGCCGCCGACAACGACAAGCGGATCCTCTATTGCACCGATGAGGCCGGGCAGGCCGGGGCGCTCGCCCTGTGGAAGAGCCAGGGCGCCGAGGTGCTGCTGGCCGACACGTTCATTGATACCCAGTTCATCCCCTGGCTGGAATACCGCCACGAGGAGCTGAAGTTCCAGCGGGTGGATAGCGAGCTCGACGACTCCCTGCAGGAGAAGGAGAGCGAGCTGAGTGATGCCGAGGGCAAGGATTCCAGTGAAAAGGTGCGGGAGCTGTTCAAAGGCGCCCTGGCCAACGACAAGATCACCATCCAGGTGCAGGCCCTGAAGGGCGACAACGCCCCCGCCGCGTTGATCCTGCTGCCGGAGCAGATGCGTCGCATCAACGACATGGGCGCCCTGATGGAGCAGCGCTTGCCGGGCCTGCCCGATCACCACGTGCTGTTGGTCAACCGCAAGCACCCCCTGGTGGAGGGCCTCCTGAAGCTCTCGGCCGGTTCGGTGATCACCGGTGCCGGCGGTAGCTCCCCAAGCCAGCAGCTCGCCGACGACCTCAGCCGCCATGTCTACGAGCTGGCGCGCCTGGCGGTGGGCGGCCTGGAGCCCAACGAACTGGCCGGCTTCCAACAGCGCAGCGCCACCCTGATGGGGCAGCTGATGGAGCGGGGGCTCTAAAACCGCAACCAGCCCTGGGCCAAGGCGATCTGAAAGCCAACGGTGCCCAGCAAGGAACCCAGCAGCCCACCAGCAAAGGCCAACCAGGCGATCGGTGCTCCCACCGCCTGGCTGACCGAGGTGGGCTGAACGAGGCTCAGGCGCTCAGCGGCAGTGGACTGATGGTCCTGCTGGCGACGGATGAGGGCTTCGAAATTAGGCATTCAATTTCCTGGGCAACGGACTGATAGGCCGACCAACCGGCCATGCGGCGGGGGTCAGCCCGGCCGCGGTCGTCGATGGCGGCAAACACGGGCAATCCCTGGGTTTCGGCCTTGTCGAAGGCGGCCAGCAGGGGGATTTCGGCCCTGAGCACCTGCAGACCAAAGGATTCGAGCGCTTGGCGTGCTTCCTGGGCAGCCCGTTGCTGACGCAAATCCACCTTCACGAGCAGCACGGCATGGGGCACCTGCACGCGCTGCAACAGCTGGGCCAGTTCAACGGTGAGCTCGACGGCACGGGCCTTGGGGGCGGTGGGCAGCAGCACGAGGTCGGAACCCTCGGCCAGATGGCGCAGCTCCTCCTCATCGCTGCTGGCCTGGCCATCGGTGATCACCACATCAGCGAAGCGTGTGGCCTTGGCGGCGGCTTCCACCGGCACCACGTGGAAGGGCAATTCGCCGCGGATGCGGTAGGCCAGGGCCGAGCGGTTGCGGTCGGCGTCCACCACGCACACCGATCGGCCGCGCTCCGCCCAGACACTGGCGAGGTGGATGCTGGTGCAGGTTTTGGCAACCCCACCCTTCTGGCCGGAAACGGTGATGAACACCGCAGTTCAACAACTGGGCGCAAAATAGAGTGGTCGATCGAATCGTTCAATCAAATCCGCTACCTGGCGGAGCGATGTGAGCAAAAGCCCACGCAAGCCCAGGCCCAGGTGCCATCCCTTGCCGGGGCCGACACCCCCCCTTACAGACCGGTTGGTACAGTGGTGTCTTGGGCGTTTTGCCCTGCACGTCGTTTCGGAAATCGGTCATGTCCCGGGTCTGCCAGCTCACCGGCAAGCGCGCCAACAACGGCATGGCCGTCTCGCACTCCCACGTGCGCACCAAGAAGCTGCAACAAGTGAACCTGCAAGAGCGGCGCCTCTGGTGGGCCGAAGGCAACCGCTTCGTCAAGCTGCGCGTCTCCACCCGCGCCCTGAAAACCATCCAAAAGAAGGGCTTGGGCGCCTACGCCAAAGAGCTCGGCGTCAACCTGGCCAAGATCTGAGCGCACCATGCAACGCCGGGCAGTTCTGCGCAGCCTGGCCGCCCTGGTGCCTGCCACTCTCGGGGCAACGAGCCTGCTGGCCTTCGGTCGGCAGGCTTTTGCATTGGGAGGCACGTTGCCGGCCCTGAATCAGCCCGCTCCGGATTTCTCCCTGCCGGGCATCACTCCCGCGGCCGATGGTGAGGCCATCGAAACCCGGTTGCAGCTCGCTGATTTCCGAGGACGCTGGCTGGTGCTGTATTTCTATCCGCGTGATTTCACCGGCGGTTGCACTCTGGAAGCACGCGGCTTTCAGAAGGATCTGGCTGCCTTTGAAGCCGCAAACGCCGCCGTGGTGGGTGTGAGCGCCGATGACGCCGAATCCCACGCCGACTTCTGCAGCAGTGAAGGCCTGGCTTTTCCGCTGCTCTCCGATCCAGCGGGCAGCGTCAGCCGCGCCTATGGCAGCTGGATCGCCCCGTTTTCTCAGCGCCACACCTTCCTGATTGATCCCGTTGGTGTGTTGCGGTCCACCTGGGTGGCCGTGCGTCCGAGCGGCCACAGCGCCGAAGTGCTGGCCACCCTGCAGGAGCTTCAGATCAGCCGCTAGGTCGTCAGGCCAGCCGGTAGGTCATGAACCAGCCCGTGCCGGGGCCTTCCACCTCCCAGCGCGGCAGCCAGTGCCGCCAGCTGTAGCGCACGCCATGGCCGCCCCGGCCCACCTGCACGTAACCGCCACCGGGATTGTCGAGTTCGCCATAGGGATCGTTGAACACACCCACAGCGGGCTGATGGCCGATCGCCAGGATCCAGTGACCGCCTCCGCGGGGAGCATGGCTGGGCCCGTGGTGCAGAAACCCAGCGCCCACCGGAAAACCGGCCTCGATCTCTCGCTGCAGCACCTGGCGAGTGCCATGGGTGGCAAAGCGGGCCTGCACGCCGTAGTGGGCGCAGGCCGAAATCTGGGCCGTCGGCGAGGTGGTGTCGCCAAAGCGCTGCACGGTGCGCAGGTAGGTGTCGTCGGCGTTGATACCCAGCAATGCCCCAGGGCGCAGGTATTTGATGGCCATGGCGCAGGTGCTGGAAAAGCACATGCGATGGGCCTGGCCTGGCACGGCACTGTCGGTTTGCACGTAGTACTGACGCACCGGCAGAACGGTGCCAGCGGAAACGCTCATGCCCCCTACTAGCAAGAGCCGCAGCAGGTGTCCAGGCTCTCCAGCAGTTGTCGGTGCACCGCCGTCTGCTGGCGGAGCTCCGCCAGCCGGGCGCTGGACGGCGGCCTGTCAAGCACAGCCGTCCAGGCGGCCACCAGCTCGGCCGGCGCTGCTGCCGCATCCAGGCTGTGGCAGGGGCAGCCCAGGGCAGAGGCGGCGGCGGCCACTTTCGGGTCGTAACTGAGGGCGGCGCAGGGCGCTCCGGAGAGGGCCGCCAGGATCAGGCCATGAAGGCGCATGGCCACCACCAGCCCGGCACCACTGCCCATCGCCATTGCTTCGATGGGCCGCTCCGCCAGCACCTCCCGGCTGCGGGCCGCCAGGCCTGCCGGCAGCAGTTGCCCCTGGCGCAAGTGCTCCAGCAGGCCCCGGTCCTGCGTGGCGTGGAAGGGCAACCAGATCACCTCGCGATCGTGCTCGCGGGCCAGTTGATCCAGGGCCTCGAGATAGGGGCGCCAGGCTGCTCCCTGCAGCAGACCGGTTGGCCGAAAACAGAGCACCAAGGGGCCACCACGCCCTCGCCAGGGCTGGGCTGGCAGGGCCCACACCGGATCACTGCCCACCGGGCCCTCGCGCCCGAGGCGCTTGGCCAGAGCCGCCGACTCCGGATCCCGCCAGCTCATCGCCGTGGCCAGGCGCAACAGGCGGCCCACCAACAGCCTGCTGCGACGGCGCCGAAGCGGACCCAAACCCTGGCCCCAGAGCAGCACCGGCTTGCCTTCCAGCCGGGCCGCCGCAATCAGAGCGCCGTAGTAGAGCAAGCTGCGGAAACTGGTGGAATCCTGCAACAGGCTGCCGCCGCCGAGCACCAGGGCATCGCAGCGCCGCAGCGCCTTGAGCACGAGCGGCAAGCTGCGGCGTGGCACCGTCTCCACTCCGAAGCGCTCTTGCACCAAAGCAGCGTCATGGGATGTCACCACGGCCTGGCACCCCGCAGGCAGTTGGCTCAACAGCACCTCCAGCAAGGCGTCATCACCGAGGTTGTGTTCCCCGTAGTAACCGCACAACAAAACCCTGCGGGGCGACAGGGTCGTGGTCACCAGACCCATCGGAGCCGGGTCAGTCTTCTGTCTGGTCTCGCGCACGAGCCGGGTCTCACCGCCCGATCAGCATGGCACCTAAACAGATTGGTGCAGATCGCTGCATCGATGCAGATCGCTGCATCGATGCAGATTGATGGCCATCAGCTCTGGGAGCGGAGATCCGCAGCGCACACGCCGCATTCACAACCACCACTTCGACAGCCATCGTTGGGATCATGTCGCGCTCCGCGATGACGACATCGTCATCGCCAGCCCCTACAAGAGCGGCACCACCTGGTTGCTAGCCATCGTGGCCCACCTGGTGTTTGACGGTGAACTGGCGGCCCCTCTGGCTGACCTCTCTCCCTGGCTGGAAGCCAATTACCACGATCTCGACAGCTTTGCGCTGACGCTGGAGCAGCAACGCCACCGCCGTTTCATCAAAAGCCACCTACCCCTCGATGCCCTGCCCTGGGATCCCCAGCGGCGTTTTCTCTACATCGCACGCGATGGAAGGGATGTGGCGATGTCGCTCTGGAATCACTACCTCAACTGGAGCGATCAAGCCCATGCCCTGGTCAACCAGGTACCCAACGAACGGGGCGAGACCTTCCCTCTCCCCCCGGCAGACGTGCAGACCTTCTTTGATCGCTGGTTGCACAACGGTTGGCTGGCCTGGGAGCGGGATGGCTGGCCCTTCTGGTCGTTCTTTCACAACGTGCAGTCGTGGTGGGATCACCACCATCAGGCCAACATCCTGCTGCTGCACTACAGCGACCTCAAGGCCGATCTACCGGCCCAGATCGCCAGGATTGCCAGCTTTCTCGGCATGGAGATCGATGCTCCGCGGCTCGAGACGGTGGCGGCTGCGGTCGCCTTTGATGCCATGCGACTCCACAGCGATCGCTACGTGCCCTGCGGGGGGCGTCTCTGGAAAGGCGGCGCGACCACATTCCTCTACCGCGGCACCAATGGCCGCTGGCGCGGCGTCCTTCGTCCGGATCAGCTCGAGGCCTACGACCGTGTCAGCCAGGAAGCCCTCAGCCCGGCCTGTCACAACTGGCTGCATGGCGGCGACAGAGAAGCGTCGCTAGCACGTGAGCGGTGCTAACAGAACGCAATGGTGACGGAGGAAGCCCTTGAGGCCCTCGATCTGCTGATCTGGCTCGGAAATGGCAGCCATGCCGGTGAGCTCGCGCATTGCAACCAGAGCACCGTGTCGCGTCGGGTTCAGCAGACCCTGGCCACCTTCAACCTCAAACTGCACCGCGTCTCAGAAGCCTGGCAAATGACGGGCGACCCACGGCTGCTCCGCCTTGAGCGGCAGCTGCACCAACGCTGCCGGTTTCTGGGACGGCAGGCCCTGCGCCTGCAGGCCCCTTACTGGAGCTCCGATGCCCTGTTCAACAACCTGCCTCCTCACTGGATCAGCAACCCCTTCAGCATCTTGGGCTCCGCCCACCACTGCCTCGACCTGCTCGAGCAACGGGTGGTTGACGCCTGCCTGGCCACCCTGCCGGAACGGCCGGCCAGCAATGACACCCGATTTGCCTGGTTCGACCTGTTCCAGTCTCCGATCCATCTGGTCACGAGCCCTGAAGCACGGGTGAGCCGGATCACCCAGCCCAGCAGGGCTGAGATCGGCACCCATTGCCACATCGCCACCTTCCCCTTCAACCCTCGCGCCCAGAAGCAGTTCATCCGCGGCTTCTATGCGCACCACTTCCGGCCTGCTCGCACCCGCAGACGGGCGCGACACCCCGACACGGATCCTGTTTATTTCGCCAACAGCCTCATGCTCAAAGCCCTGGCCGTCAAAATTGACGTCGTCCGCGTCAAGGTGGCCGTACCGTCTCACTACGTGGAAAGTCTGGTGGTGTTGCACGAACACCGGGAAGAGCCGGCTGTTGCCCAACTGGTTGAACTGCTCCGCCGGCAGATCCTCGAACTGTCACGCTCCGAATCACAGCTCATCGCCATCCACTGACCCCATGCACGCCCTGTCCCTGCCCACCTGGTGGATCCATGTCACCTCGGTGCTCGAGTGGGTGGTGGCGATGGTGGCGATCCAACGGCTGGGCGTTGCCCGCCGGGAGGGGGGGTGGCGCTGGCTGAGCCTGGCCATGCTGCCGGCCCTGGTGAGTGCCATGGCCGCCTGCACCTGGCACCTGTTCGACAACAGCCCCGAGCTGCAAGGCCTGGTGGTGCTGCAGGCCGGGCTCACCACCCTCGGCAACGGCACCCTGGCCCTGGCCGCCTGGAACCTGCTGCGTCAACAGCGGCAGGCAGCGCCATGAGCGGCCCACTCAGCTGGCTGGCCGGCGTCGATCCCACGCCGCTGTTTGTCCTGTCGCTGCTCCCCTACCTGGCCTTTCTGTGGTGGGCGGGTCGCATCGAGGGGTTCCCCAAGCTGGCCCTGCGCGGCTTCCAGTTCACCCTGGTGTTTGTGGCGGTCACCATCGGTGCCGCCGTGATCGCCCAGCTGCGCTATGGGGCCCTGCTCGCCAACGTGGATCCTCTCCACGGGGGCGCCGAATCCCTGCTCACCGTTTCCAACCTGCTGGTGGTGCTCGGCTTTAGCGGTGTGGGCGCCGCGGTCACCACACGCCCCCAGAAGGGAGGGGAATGAACAAGTCTTAAGCAGGGGGATGCATTGCCAACGGTGCCCGGAAGATGGGGCGTCGGCACTTGCTCCATGATCACTCCGCTTCTGGCCCTGGCCCCCGCCACGATCACCTGGTCGCCCAAGGTGGCGCTGGTGATGATCGTCTGCAATGTGATCGCCATTGCCATCGGCAAGGCCACGATCAAGCACCCCAACGTGGGCCTGCAGCTGCCCAGCCCCAGCCTGTTTGGCGGCTTCGGCCATGGCGCCATGCTCGGCACCCTGAGCCTGGGTCACATCCTCGGCATGGGCGCCATCCTCGGCCTGGCCTCCCGCGGCGTGGTTTGAATCGTCAGCCCGGTTTGAGGTCTGGCGTTCAACGCCACCCCAGCAGATAGGGCAACGCCTTGAGCCCATAGCGCTCAAAGCGGTAGTCGAACAGCAGGGCGGAGAGATCCTCCGCCCGTTTGGTTTGCAATCCCGTCAGCAGTCGCTCCAGGCGTCGGTCGGCTTGCGCATGGGCCAGGCCCAGCCAGGTGCGCCTGGCCAACCGGCCACTCAGGCTCCAGCGCCAACCCAGCTCCCGCCGCAGCAAAGCCGGGTAGCGGTCCAGCGGCTTGGCTCGATCACCGCGCTGGCCTCCACCATCGCCCCACACCTGCAGCAGCAGCGGTGCCAGCACCCGGGCACTGGCCAGGGCGTGGCGGATCCCTTCACCGCCCAACAGGTTGGCGGTGCTCACAGCGTCGCCCAGGCCGATCAGCGGCCCCTGGCGGTGCGCTTCCCGGCGCCGCAGCGTGCTGCGGATGCGGCCGCCATGGCGGTCGAGCACCACCGCTCCCGCCAGGCCACTGCGCTGCAGCAAGGCCTGCAACTCCTGCCCAAGCGGCGGTTGGCGCCGTTGGCCGTCGTGCAAGCGGCACACCCCCACCTTGAGCTGGCCCGGGCCCATCGGAAACACCCAGCCGTACCCCTGCTGCACCCAGTTGCTGCCCAGGAAAAAACTGAGCCGATCCGCCCAGGCGGCGTAGGCATCGGAACTCACCTGCAGCAACCACTCCACCCCCAGTCCAGCCACCAGCGGATCGCCCGGGCAGCTGCTGGGCTCGCCGATCAGGGCACGGCTCTCACCACTGGCATCCACCAGCCAACGGCTGCGGATGGCGCGGCGGCCACCACTACCATCCCGCACCCAGGTGCAGGCCCCCTCCCCCTCGAGCTGCCAGCCCAGCGCCGTGACCCCGAGCTGCAGGCGGGCGCCCCAGCCCTGGGCCTGATCCGCCAGCCATTGGCGCAGGGCGCCGAAATCCAGCACGGCCCCCAACGGCTGGTCGGCACTCCACTGACGCCCCTGCGCTCCGGGGCCCACCAGTTGCCAGCCGCTCCAGCGGGCCGCCACCACCGCAGGCGGAAGGCCATAGCGCTCCACCGCCGCCAAGGGCAGGGCCGCGCTGCTGAAGGCCGCCTGACGGAGGTCGGCCAGGCGATCCACCACCAACACATCCACCCCCGCCAGGGCCAGCAAACGGGCCAGCTCGGCACCCGCCGGGCCGGCACCCACCACCAGCACCTCGCAGCGGTCGGGCTCAGCAGTGATGGAACGCTCGCTGAGGCTCAGACGGCAACGGGCTGACCGGCGGCCGCCAGATTGGTGGGGCGGGGAGAACCGAAGCGCTCCAGGATCCGATCAGCCATCTGAGGCGGGGTGAGGCCGAGGCTCTGCTTGCTCTGGTCGGGGCTGGCGTGGTCGACGAGCACATCGGGAATGCCAATGCGCAGCACAGGCACCAGCATGTCGTGGTCGACAAGGGTTTCCACCATCGCGGCACCGAAGCCACCCGCCAGGGCACCCTCCTCCATGGTCACCACTTTGCCGATGCGCTGGGCCATCGGCAGGATCAGCGCCTCATCGAGGGGCCGCAGGAAGCGGGCGTTGATCACCGCCGCGCGGATGCCCTTCTCCTGCAGCAATCCAGCGGTGGCCATCGCCGGGGCCACCATGGCGCCGTAGGCCACGATCAGCAGGTCGTCGCCATCGGTGAGCAGCTCACCGCGGCCGATCGCCAGGGGCTCAAAGCCCTCTTCCGCCAGAGGCACGCCCTCGCCTTCGCCGCGGGGGATGCGCAGGGCGCAGGGGCCGCTGTGGTGAATTGAGGTCACGAGCATGCGCTGCAGCTCGGCCTCATCCTTGGGAGCCATCACCGTGAAGTTGGGGATGGCGCGGAAGTAGCTGATGTCGTACTGGCCCTGATGGGTGGGGCCGTCGGCACCCACGATCCCGGCCCGGTCCAGCACGAAGGTGACGGGCAGGTTCTGGATGCCCACATCGTGGATGAGTTGGTCGAAGGCGCGCTGCAGGAAGGTGCTGTAGATCGCCACCACCGGCTTGAGCCCTTCGCAGGCCATGCCAGCCGCCATGGTGACGGCGTGCTGTTCGGCGATGCCCACATCGAAATACTGATCGGGCAGGGCCTTCTCCAGAAGATCCAGACCGGTGCCCGTGGCCATGGCGGCGGTGATGCCCACCACGGTGGGGTCCTGCTCGCACAGCGTCACCAGCGTTTGGCCAAACACCTTGCTGTAGCTGGGCGGTTTCGGCTTGCTGGAGGGATAGGCCTTGCCGGTGGCCAGATCAAACGCGCTCTGGGCGTGGTAGCCCACCTGGTCGGCCTCGGCATAGGCATAACCCTTGCCCTTGGTGGTGGCCACGTGCACCAGAACGGGCCCCTCGGTGCGGTGCGCCTGCTCGAAGGTGCGCACCATCCCGGCGATGTCATGGCCATCGATCGGGCCGATGTAGGTGAAGCCCAGCTCCTCAAACACGGCACCCACCTTGGGCACCGCCAGGCGCTTCATGCTCTCCTTGAGCGTCTTGAGCTCGGTGGGGAGCTCGCCGTGCATGAAGGGCAGGTGCTTAATCGCCTCTTCGGCGTTGCCCTGCAGAAACTGCAGCGGCGGGCTCAGCCGCATGCGGTTGAGGTAGGTGGAGAGGGCTCCCACCGGCGGACTGATCGACATGTCGTTGTCGTTCAGCACCACCAGCAGCTTGGTTTTCGGCAGGTGGCCGGCATGGTTGATGGCTTCGAGGGCCATGCCGCCGGTGAGGGCACCATCGCCGATCACGGCGACGCATTTAAAGTCTTCGCCGCGGCGATCCCGCGCCAGGGCCATGCCCAGGGCGGCTGAAATCGACGTGCTGGCGTGGCCAGCGCCGAAATGGTCGAAGCGACTCTCACAGCGTTTCAGGTAGCCCGCCACACCGTCCTTCTGGCGCAGGCTGTCGAAATCCTTGTAGCGACCCGTCAACAACTTGTGGGGGTAGGCCTGGTGGCCCACATCCCACACTACCTTGTCGCGGTCGAGATCGAGGGTTTGATACAAGGCCAGGGTGAGCTCCACCACCCCCAACCCCGGGCCCAGATGGCCGCCGCTGGTGCTCACCACCTCCAGGTGGCGCTCCCGGATCTGGCGGCCAATGGCTTCAAGCTCAGCCGTGCTCAGGCCGTGCAGCTGATTCGGGTGATTCAGCTCGCTGAGATGCATGCACAACCCTGGAGGTGGGGTGCAATCTAGGCCTTGGATCCCGCCCGGCGGTGCGGATTGCGACACTGGCGCCATGAGCGAGGCTCCCCACAGCTATCTCCAGCGAATCCTGCGGGCGCGGGTGTACGACGTGGCGATCGAGTCGCCGCTTGATCCCGCCCCCAATCTCTCGGCGCGCCTGCACAACCGGGTGCTGCTGAAGCGCGAAGACCTGCAGCCCGTGTTCAGCTTCAAACTGCGGGGGGCCTACAACAAGATGGCGGGCCTCTCGCCGGCGGAGCTGGAGCGCGGCGTGATCGCCGCCAGCGCCGGCAACCACGCCCAGGGGGTGGCGCTGGGGGCCCAGAAGTTGGGCTGCCGGGCGGTGATTGTGATGCCGGTGACCACACCGGAGATGAAGGTGAAAGCGGTGGCTGCCCGCGGCGCCGAAGTGGTGCTGCACGGCGACAACTACGACGCGGCCTGCACCGAAGCCACCCGACTGGCAGCGGAGCGAGGGCTCACCTTCATCCACCCCTTTGATGATCCGGATGTGATCGCCGGGCAGGGCACGATCGGGCTGGAGATCCTGCGCCAGTGCTCCTCCCCACCGGATGTGATTTATGTGGCGGTGGGCGGTGGCGGCCTGATCGCCGGCATCGGCGCCTACGTCAAAACCCTGTGGCCCCAGGTGCAGATCGTGGGCGTCGAGCCGGTGGATGCCGATGCCATGACCCGCTCGCTGGCCGCCGGCGAGCGGGTGCAGCTCGACCAGGTGGGTCTGTTTGCCGATGGGGTGGCCGTGCGCCGGGTGGGGGAGCTGACCTTCGATTTGGCCCGCCAGACCGTGGATCGCATGGTGACCGTCGACACCGACGCCATCTGCGCCGCCATCAAGGACGTGTTCGAGGACACCCGCTCGATCCTGGAGCCGGCCGGCGCCCTGGCGGTGGCGGGCATGAAACGGGATGTGCTGCAGCAGGGCCTGCATGGTCAGACGCTGGTGGCGGTGGCCTGCGGCGCCAACATGAACTTCGATCGGCTGCGCTTCGTGGCCGAACGCACCGAAATCGGCGAAGACCGCGAGGCGATGCTGGCGGTGGAGATCCCCGAGAAAACCGGCAGCCTGCGGCGCTTCTGTGGGGTGCTGGGCCAGCGCAGCCTCACCGAATTCAGCTATCGGCTGGCCGATCCCCGCGTCGCCCACATCTTCGTGGGGGTGCAGACCAGCGGCAGCGACGACGAGCAGCAACTGATCCACGACGTGCAGGACGCCGGCTTCCCCTGCCTCGACCTCTCCAACAACGAATTGGCCAAGCTGCACCTGCGCCACATGGTGGGTGGGCGCCTGCCTGCCAGCGCTGGCCCCGCCCTGGAGCAGGGGGAGGAATTGCTCTACCGCTTCGAGTTTCCCGAAAAACCCGGCGCCCTGATGGCGTTCGTCAACGCCCTGCACGCCAACTGGAACATCAGCATCTTTCATTACCGCAACCACGGCGCCGATGTGGGGCGGATCGTGGTGGGGGTGCAGGTGCCCCAGGCGGAGCGGGGCGAGTGGCAGGCCTTTCTCAATGGCCTGGGCTACCAGCACTGGGATGAAAGCGACAACCCCGCCTACCGGCTGTTTCTCGGCCCCAGCAGCGCCCCCCTACCAGCCCTGGCCTGAGCCCGAACACCTGCGGTACCGTGCGGCCATGCACACAGGCGCAGCGGCCACTGAGGCGATCCAGGGTCTGTCGCTGCCGGCCCGGATGGAGGCGATTCTCTATCTCAAGGGCCGCCCCCTGAGCCTCGCTGAGCTGGCCGAGATTGCCGCCGTTAGTCGGGAAGAGGCGGAGCTGGGGCTGATCACCCTGATCACCGACTACGCCCACCGCGATACTGCCCTGGAGGTGCGCCAGGAGGGCAACCGCTACAGCCTGCAGCTGCGCGACGGCCTGGGCGATCTGGTGCAGAACCTCCTGCCGGTAGACCTCTCCACCGCTGCCCTGCGCACCCTGGCCACGATCGCGCTGAAGAAACGGATCCTGCAGTCGGATCTGGTGGAGCTGCGGGGTTCGGGTGCCTACGACCACATCAAGGAGCTCCTGGCCCAGAACTTCATCGAGCGCAAGCGCCAGAGCGAGGGTCGCTCCTACTGGCTCACCCTGAGCGAGAAATTCCACCGCACCTTTGCCGTCAAGGCCGACGACCTGCAACCCCGTCCGAGGGCGGCCAAGGCCAAGGTGGTGGATCCCGAACCAGCTCTAGATCAGGCTGAGGATCAGGCTCTTACTCAGGATGAAGCCTGGGACGAGGCTGCCTAGAGTTTCCCGATCGAGATTCCGCCAACGAGAACCAATGGACGCGCTGAGTTTTCTGCTGCAGGTGCTGGCCCAAACCCTCAGCATCTACACCGTGGTGCTGCTGGTGCGGGTGCTGCTCAGCTGGTTCCCCAACCTCGACTGGAGCAATCCGCTGCTCTCCACGGTGAGTTCGATCACCGACCCCTACCTCAACGCCTTCCGCGGCCTGATCCCGCCCCTGGGCGGCCTCGACCTGTCGGCGATCGTGGCCTTCATCGCCCTGCAACTGGTGCAGAGCCTGCTGGAAGGCGCCAGCGTGTCGGTGCTGAGCGCCGGTTACTGATCGAATTCCGCGTTACTCGTCGGCCAGGGCCTGCTCGAGCGGCAGCAATTCGTCGTCGATGCCGGCGCGGGTGCGCACTGGTGCACTGAAACCACGCGCCTTGACGTTGCGGAAGCTGAGGGGCCCTGGGGTGCCCGCCGGCACCGACAGGCGCAGGGCAAAGCTGGAGCTGCCGGGGGGCACGTCGCCGATCGACCCCACGCGGGTGCGGTTCTGGAGCACCGGCTCGCCGCTGGAATCGACGATCAGGGCAAACACATCGGTGTCCACCACCGGTTTGCGGCCCGGATTGAGCACAGTGCCGCGCAGGGCGTAGCAGCTGGCGCCTGAGGGGCGCCGCAACTCGGGTTGAGCGCCAACGTCTTCGGCGGGACAGGGCTCGAGACTCACCTGCGAGACCTGCAGCTCGGCAGCCCAGGCAGGACCGGGCACAAGCAGCAACAACGCCACCAGAAGAGGAGCCAGCACGACTCTGATCACCGCGTATCCCCACTGCCTGCAATCACGTTACGGGCGGCGCGGCTGGCCAGCTTGTCGAGGTTGGCCTGGGCGATCTGGTCAAGCTCCAGGCCCAGTTCGGTGGCGAGTTGGGCCACGTACCAGAGCACATCCCCCAGCTCCAGCTGCAGGGCGGCGATCACCTCGGGGGTGAACTCGCCGTTCTGGTCGCGCATCACCTTCTTGACCTTGTCGGCCACCTCACCGGCCTCACCGCACAGCCCCAGAGTCGGATAAATGGGGTTGGCGCCCGCCTCGGGATAGCGGGCGGTGGCGCGGGAGCGCTGTTGGTAAGCCTGAAAGTCCAACTGCGGCAGCCCGTTGCAGGCCTGGATGGTAGTTTCCAGCTGTCTGATGGCGTGTTGATGCCCCAGCCCGATCTCATGCGTCGCACCAAGATCGTGGCCACGATCGGGCCCGCCACGGAATCTCCGGAACGCCTGCGCGAGTTGATTGCCGCTGGCGCTACCACCTTCCGCCTCAATTTCTCCCACGGGGACCACAGCGAGCACGCCGCGCGGATCGCCACGATCCGCCAGGTCGCCACCGAGCTGGGTATCGAGATCGGCATCCTCCAGGACCTGCAGGGTCCCAAGATCCGCCTGGGCCGTTTCGCCGATGGGCCCATCACCCTGGCCAAGGGTGATCCCTTCACCCTCACCTCGAGAGATGTGGCTTGCAATCAATCGATTGCCACTGTCACCTACGACAACCTCGCCGACGAGGTCGTGCCCGGCAGCCGCATCCTGCTGGATGACGGCCGGGTCGAAATGCTGGTCGAGCGCGTCGACAAGCCCGAGCAAACCCTGTTCTGCAGCGTCACCGTCGGTGGCGTGCTCTCCAACAACAAGGGCGTCAACTTCCCGGACGTGCAGCTCTCGATCCGAGCGCTCACCGAAAAAGACCGAATCGACCTGGCCTTCGGCCTGCAACAGGGTGTCGATTGGGTGGCGCTCAGCTTCGTGCGCAACCCCTCGGACATGCGCGAGATCCGTGAGCTGATCCGCAGCCACGGCCACAGCACCCCGGTGGTCGCCAAGATTGAAAAATTTGAGGCGATCGACCAGATCGACGACATCCTGCCCCTTTGCGACGGGGTGATGGTGGCCCGCGGCGACCTGGGCGTCGAGATGCCCGCCGAAGAGGTGCCGCTGCTCCAGAAAGAGTTGATCCGCAAGGCCAACAGCCTCGGCATCCCGGTGATCACCGCCACCCAGATGCTCGATTCGATGGTGAGCTGCCCCCGCCCCACCCGGGCCGAGGTGAGCGACGTGGCCAACGCCATTCTCGACGGCACCGACGCCGTGATGCTGTCCAACGAGAGCGCGGTGGGGGATTTCCCTGTGGAAGCGGTGGCCACGATGGCCACGATCGCCAGGCGCATCGAGCGCGATTACCCCCAGCGGGTGCTCGACAGCCACATGGCCACCACCATTCCCAACGCCATCTGCCAGGCGGTGAGCAGCATTGCCCGCCAGCTCAACGCCGCGGCGATCCTGCCCCTCACCAAAGGCGGCTCGACCGCCCGCAACGTCAGCAAGTTTCGGCCCAGCACGCCCATCCTGGCGATCACCAGCGAGGTGAAGGTGGCCCGCCAGCTGCAGCTCTGCTGGGGAGTGAATCCCCTGCTGGTGGCGGAACAAAGCTCCTCCACCAGCACCTTCAGCCTGGCCATGGGCATGGCCCGGGGGCTGGGCTTCCTGCAGGACGGCGACCTGGTGGTGCAAACCGCTGGCACCCTCTCCGGGGTGAGCGGCTCCACCGACTTCATCAAGGTCGGCATCGTGTCGGCCGTGCTGTCGAAGGGCACCGGCATCGGCAACGGCTCGGTGAGCGGGCGGGTCCGCCTCGTGGATAGCCCCGAGGCAGCAGCGGCGATCCAGTCGGGCGAGATCCTGGTGGTGCGTGAAACCTCGGCTGATTACGTCGAGGCGATTCGCAAAGCCAAGGCCGTGATTGCCGAAGCCGACGGCATGGAGAGCCACGCGGCCGTGATCGCCCAGCGCACGGGCATTCCGGCGATTGTGGGCGTCGACAACGCCTTTGCCAGCCTGCTTCAGGGCGAGATCGTGACCCTGGATCTGCTCCGCGGGGAAGTGCATCGCGGCGCCCGCAGCCACAACGTGGACGGCGGAAGCGCCATCGTTTAGGGCACCGGCCCCAGCACGTGCCCATGGCTTCGAAATTGCCCGTCGGTGAAACCGTGGGCATGGCTCTGACCACCCTGCGGGCCAACCGGCTGCGCAGCCTGCTCACGATGCTCGGCATCGTGATCGGCAACGCCTCCGTGATCACCTTGGTGGGCGTGGGGCGGGGTGCCCAGAACCTGGCCGAAGGCCAGCTCAGCAACCTCGGTGCCAATGTGTTGTTTGTGGTGCCGGGCAACAACGACACCCGCCGCCAGGGCATCGACTTCCCAAAAACCCTCGTGCTCGAAGACGCCGAGGCGATCGCCGAGCAAGTGCCCAGCGTCAAACGGGTGGCGCCCCAGATCACCCTGAGCGAGGTGATTCAGGCCGGGGGCATCAGCAGCACCGCCTCCGTATCGGGGGTGACACCCGAGTTTCTGCCAGTGCGTCAGTTTGAGGTGGCCCAGGGCCGGTTCTTCTCCGCCAGCGACCTCAGCAGCGCCCGCAACGTCACTGTGGTGGGGCCCGATCTGGGCACCAAGATGTTTCCCGGCAAGGCGCCGGTGGGGCGCCAGCTGCGCATCCGCAACCAGCTGTTCGAGGTGGTCGGCGTGCTGGAGCCCAAGGGGGCCGTGTTTGGCCAAAACCAGGACGAGAACGCCTACGTGCCGCTCACGACGATGGTGAGCAAACTCTCCGGCCGCGATCCCACCTACGGCGTCAACCTCAACTTCATCAGCGTCGAGGCCCGCGACGAAGAGAGCACAGGAGCCGCGAGCTTTCAGATCACCAACCTGCTGCGCCAGCGGCACCGCATCCTGCGGGAGGACGACTTCGCCGTGCGATCCCAGAAGGACGCCCTGACGATCGTGAGCACGATCACCGGCGGACTCACTTTGATGCTGGCGGCCATCGGCGCCGTGTCGCTGCTGGTGGGCGGCATCGGCATCATGAACATCATGTTGGTGTCGGTGAGCGAGCGCACCGAGGAGATCGGCCTGCGCAAGGCCCTCGGCGCCCGCAGCGGCGACGTGCTGCTGCAGTTTCTGGTGGAGTCGCTGGTGCTGGCCAGCCTCGGCGGCGTGATCGGCAGCGCCGTGGGCATTGGCACGGTGGTTGTGGTGGCCGCCGTTACGCCGTTGCCCGCCACGATCGGAGCTGCCACGGTGCTGGCCACGGTGGGGCTGTCGGGCTCGATCGGCCTCTTCTTCGGCGTGGTGCCGGCCCGCCGCGCCGCCCGACTGGATCCAATCGTGGCCCTGCGCAGCCTCTGAGCCAGCCGGGCCACCGCCCTTGCGCCAGCCCAGCCGGCCTGCAAAACCGAAGAAACTATTAAAAACCCAAAAACGTGGCGTTCGTCACCAAACCCGCACGTGAAGCGATGGCTACATGGTGGGCCCTCGCCAGAACTGGCCTTGACTCTGCTGTCGTGCGGCTACCGCAACACCAGTGATCGCATGGTGATCCTGCGCTGCGTCGGTCCCGAGCAGTTTTTCCTCGAACGGGTGGTGTTTCCTTTTGAGCTGCTCAGCTTTCAATGCCCGCCGCAAAGCGTGATCAAGATCTGGACCCATGGCCTCGGCGGTCCTGAACTGGTCGAAACAGTCCAGGCCCAGGAGTTGCTGGTCGAGCCACCCAGCGGTCCTGCCCAGCTCGAAGCCCTCGCCGGTGCCAGCTGCAACGACGTGCCCTGGCCGCAAGCAGGCTGAAGACGGGTTCGATGGTGCATTGAGCGCCAGCCTGCTCCCTGTTCACTTGCCCCTGTTCAACGGAGCGTGAAACACGCACCTCCGGCTGAGCTACAGCGGTCCGCAGCGCCGTTACACTTGTTAAGAATGTGTCTCAGCTATGAACCAGCGCTGGCGTCTGATTGCTCTCTGGCTGCTGCCCCTGGCGGTGGTTGCCTTTCTCGGATGGCAGTTGCTGAGCAGCGGTGGCACGGCCCGCTTCAAGCCCAATAATCCGTCCAGTCCCACCGTTGCGCCCCGTAATGCGGCGGTGGCCCGGATGAGCTACGGCCGCTTCCTTGACTACGTCGACGCCGGACGCGTAACGGCCGTGGACATCTTTGATGGCGGCCGCAGCGCCGTGATCGAGGCGGTGGATCCCGACCTCGACAACCGGGTGCAGCGGCTGCGGGTGGATCTTCCCGGCGTGGCGCCGGAGCTGGTGAACAAGCTGAAGGATCAGGGCATCAGCTTCGACATCCATCCGCCCAAGACCGCCCCTCCGGCGCTGGGATTGCTGGGCAATCTTCTGTTCCCGCTGCTCCTCATCGGCTCGCTGGTGTTCCTGGCCCGTCGCGGTAACGGCATGCCTGGCGGCCCCGGCCAGGCGATGCAGTTCGGCAAGACCAAGGCCCGCTTTGCGATGGAGGCCGAAACCGGCGTCAAATTCGACGACGTGGCCGGTGTGGAAGAAGCCAAACAAGACCTCCAGGAGGTGGTGACCTTCCTGAAAACCCCGGAGCGCTTCACTTCTGTAGGCGCCAAGATTCCCAAGGGTGTGCTGCTGGTTGGCCCTCCAGGCACCGGCAAAACCCTTCTGGCCAAGGCCATTGCCGGCGAGGCCGGCGTGCCCTTCTTCTCCCTCTCCGGTTCGGAATTTGTGGAGATGTTCGTCGGCGTGGGTGCCAGCCGTGTGCGCGACCTGTTCAAGCGGGCCAAGGAAAACAGCCCCTGCCTGATCTTCATCGACGAAATCGATGCGGTGGGCCGCCAGCGTGGTGCCGGCGTGGGAGGTGGGAACGACGAACGGGAGCAGACCCTCAACCAGCTCCTGACGGAGATGGATGGCTTCGAGGGCAACAGCGGCATCATCATCATTGCCGCCACCAACCGGGCCGACGTGCTCGATTCGGCGCTGCTGCGCCCCGGCCGCTTTGACCGTCAGGTGCAGGTGGACGTGCCCGACATCAAGGGGCGCCTGTCGATCCTGAATGTGCACAGCCGCAACAAAAAGCTGGCACCGGATGTGAGCCTCGAAGCCGTAGCTCGCCGCACCCCTGGCTTCTCAGGCGCCGACCTGGCCAACCTGCTCAACGAAGCGGCGATCCTCACCGCCCGCCGCCGCAAGGAAGCCACCACCCTGGCCGAGATCGACGATGCCGTAGATCGGGTGATCGCCGGCATGGAGGGCAAGCCGCTCACCGACGGTCGCAGCAAGCGGCTGATCGCTTACCACGAAGTGGGCCATGCCCTGGTGGGCACCCTGGTGCAGGCCCACGACCCGGTGCAGAAAGTGACGCTGATCCCCCGGGGTCAGGCCCAGGGCCTCACCTGGTTCTCCCCCGATGAGGAGCAGATGCTGGTGAGCCGGGCCCAGCTGCGGGCAAGGATCATGGGCGCCCTGGGCGGCCGCGCTGCTGAAGATGTGGTGTTCGGCTATGCGGAGGTCACCACCGGTGCTGGCGGCGACATCCAGCAGGTGGCCTCGATCGCCCGCCAGATGGTGACGCGCTTCGGCATGAGTGACCTCGGTCAGGTGTCGTTTGAAGCGGGCAACCAAGAGGTGTTCCTCGGCCGCGACCTGATGACCCGCAGCGACGGCTCCGATCGTCTTGCCAGCAAGATCGACGACGCCGTGCGTGAGATCGTGCAGAGCTGCTACGCCGACACGGTGAAGCTGGTGGGGGAGCATCGCGCCTGCATGGACCGGGTGGTGGAGCTCCTGATCGAGAAGGAAACACTCGATGGTGAAGAGTTCCGCGCCATCGTTGCCGAATTCACCACAGTCCCCGAGAAGGAGCGCTTCTCGCCCCTGCTGTCTGATCCGGTTCAGCAAGAACCAGCCCCGGCTGCCTAAACCAACCCAAAAGCCCCTCCCGAGGCTCATCCTCGGGAGGGGCACGTGATCGGTGGACGCTGGTGCTCAGACCGGCCGAAGCGGCACGTCAAACGGGCCGAACGGGCCGCTTTTCGATCACCTTGTCGATCAGGCCATACTCCACCGCCTCAGCAGGCGACATGAAGAAGTCGCGGTCGGTGTCCTCTTCGATGCGCGGCAGGGGCTGGCCGGTGCGATCGGCGAGTTCCGTGTTGAGCTTCTTTTTGAGATAAAGAATCTCGTCGGCCTGGATGCGGATGTCGCTGGCCTGGCCGCGGGCACCGCCCAGGGGCTGGTGAATCATGATCCGCGAGTGGGTGAGGCTGCTCCGCTTGCCCTTGGTGCCGGCGCAAAGCAGGAAGGCTCCCATCGAGGCGGCCAGGCCCACGCAAACGGTTTGCACATCGGGCTTGATGTGTTGCATCGTGTCGAAGATGCCGAGGCCGTCGTACACCGATCCGCCGGGGGAGTTGATGTAGAGGAAGATGTCTTTCTCCGGATCTTCCGCTTCCAGAAACAAAAGCTGGGCTACCACGCGGTTGGCCGACTCCGATGTGACCGGCTCGCCCAGGAAGATGATTCGCTCCCGCAACAGACGGGAATAGATGTCGAATGCGCGTTCACCCCGGCCCGACTCTTCAATCACGATCGGGATCATGGAGCTGTTGCAGCGACTGCATCCGATCCTACTGAGCCTGGGCGGCTAGGGTCGGCGCATCTTGGCCCGATTCAGCGTGAGCGCAGCCCTCACCGTTGCCGACAGCAAGCGTGCCTTCCACCGCACCTTTCCCCACGTGATTGCGCCGCTCTACCGGCGCCTGGTGGATGAGCTGCTGGTGGAGCTGCACCTGCTCAGCCGCCAGAGCGGCTTTCGCAGCGATCCCCTGTTTGCCTGCGGGCTGATTCAGGTGTTCGACAGCTTTGCCAAGGGCTATCGCCCCGATAGCCAACGGGAGCCGCTCTTGGCAGCGCTCTGCTCCGCCTCAGGCTTTGATGCCGCCGCCCTGCGTCAGCAGCGCGATCAGGCCATGGCCGCCATGGGCAGCCACAGCGTCGAGCAGGTGAAGCAGTGGATCGAGCAGGAAGGGGCCGGGGCACCCGAGCCGGTTGCAACGGCTTTGGCGAGCATCCGCCGCCCCGACTTTCACTACTCACGGCTGATGGCAGTCGGCCTGCTGAGCCTGCTGGAGCAGGCCCAGGGAGCTGATGCCATGGATCCCACGGCCCTGCGCAGCTACGCCCACGACCTGGGCAGCGCCATGGGCCTGCTGCGCGATCGGCTCGACAAGGACATCAGCCTCTACGCCAACAATCTCGAGAAGATGGCCCAGGCGGTGGAGCTGATGGAGGAAACCGTTGCGGCTGAGCGCCGCAAACGCGAACGGCAGCAGGAAGCCGCCGCAGCTGCACCCAGCACTAGCGAGCCAACGGCGGACGCTGGGGGCGAAGCTGCAACTGAAGCTGCCCCGTCAGCTGGCTGAGGGGCGAGCCCAGCACTCCGGCGCCACTGGCCGCATGGATGGCCACCAGATCCAGCTGGGCGGCCTGCTGCACCAGCTCCGGCAGCTCCGGAGGCAGCAAGCCCAAGCGAGACAGGGCCTGGGGGCGAGCCCGCAACACCGTTGCCCCAGCTGAGCCGGGCAGCCCGAGGGTCGGGACTGGAGCGGCAAGGGTTGGATCGGCAAGGGTTGCAGGGGAGTTGGCCAAGGCAGGCTCAGGCCCCAGATACAGAAGCAACTGGGGCTGGCCCGAGGCGGCCAGCACCCAGCGCCAGCCACCCACCACCAGGCCATCCTCGCGGCGCCAGCTGATGGCGGGCAGCGCGGCTGAACCGCTGCGGGTCGCGGCCAGGCCCTGCGCCTCCAGCGACGGCACCAAGGCATCCAGCAGCTGGCTCCAGGGGCGGCGTTCGCCGCTGACATGCAGCTGAACCTCCAAGCCGGCCTGAAACGGCCCCTGGGCCAGCGGCCGCAACCGCAGCACAAAGGGAACCCGGCGCAGCAGGGCCAGCTGGCCATCACCGATGCCGTAGCGGGCCGCCAGGGGTTCGCGGATCAACTGGCGGCTGAGCAGCCCCTGCAACAGCGCATCCAGAACTGGGCCGCGCCACTCCAGCAGCAGATCGGCGGGCAGGGGCCGCAGCGGCGGAGCCGGTTGGGGCCGGCCGGGGGCGCTCAGGAGGCCACTGGCGGCACTCGCCTCGCCCGTCAGGCCCAGGCTGGCCCCGTCCAACCGCAGGCTCAGGCAACCCTCCTGGAAACGCTGGAGCAGGGGCGCCATCGGTCCAGCCATCACCCCGAGGCCGAGGGGCGCCCAGAACACCGCCTGCTCCCGCTGCAGCCGCAGCAGACAGCGCTGCTCCAGGCCGCGGCGCTGGCGCTGGGCCAGCCGCAGCTGGTCTTGCAGCAGCCGCTGGGAGAGCGGATCGGCCGCCACCACCACCAGGTCATCGACCCGCAGGCTGTGGGGCGGCAGGCCACTGGCGGCGCGGGCCGTGAGCGCCGGGGGCAGGGTGTGGGCGGGGAACGCCAGGTAGGCGCCGCCATCGCCATCGCGCCCCCAGAACTGCCACCACACCCGCCGCTGCTGCTGCCAGACGTTGCGGACCAGGGCTGGCCCTAGCCGCTGGCTCCACAGGGCCGGCACGGGGCGCTGCGGCGAGGCGGGAAAGCTCTGCATCAGCGCCGCCTGACCCATCAGCCGCTCCAGGCCCTGGGCCCGCGGCCGGGGCCAGCGCAGCAACACACCAGCCGGCAGCAGCACCAGCAGGGCAGTGAGGGCCGCGGTCCAACGCAAACGCGTCATGCCACAGCCCCGTAGAGGGTGGTGCGGCGGCGCACCGGACGGCCCAGCTGCCGTGCCGCCGCCTCAAGAGCTTCAGGAGACTGGCAGGTGCCCCCACTCGCCCCCGCCATCGTGGTGATGTGCTCCTCCATCAGGGTGCCGCCCAGGTCGTTGCAGCCCCAGCGCAAGGCTTCGGTGGCGCTGGCAAGGGTGAGCTTCACCCAGCTCGGCTGGTGGAAGGGAAACCAGGGCCCCAGCAGAATCCTGGCCTGGGTCGTGAGCCGCAGCATCGCCGCGGCATCGGGCTGGTCGCGCCGCACCCGGGCCCGCAGGGCGGCCGGCGCCGAGGCGCCCACGAACGGCAGCAGCACAAACTCCGTGAAACCCTGGCGTTGATGCTGCCAGGCGTAGCGCTGCACGGCCACCAGGGTGAGCAGATGGGCCGCCCGATCGGCCGGGCCCTCGATGTGGCCAGCCATCAGGGTGCTGGTGGACGGCAGCCCGTGCTGATGGACCTGCAGCATCACCGCCACCCAGTCCCGCGCCGTCAGCTTCTCGGGGCAGAGCACCCTCCGCACCGGCTCACTCAGCACCTCGGCTGCCGTACCTGGCACCGAGCCCAGCCCCGCCGCCTGCAGCCGCTCCAGCACATGATCCAGGGATAGGCCGTCGTGCTGGGCGAAATACAAGAGCTCCTGGGGGGAGAAGGCATGCAGATGCAGGCCTGGGGCGGCTTGCTGCAACCGCTGCAGCAGCCGTTCGGCATAGGCCAGCTGGCTGCCCTCCACGGTGGCCTCGGGGTTGAGGCCGCCCTGGATGCAGAGCTCGGTGGCGCCGGCATCGCGGGCCTCGGCGGCCCGCCGCTCCAGTTCCGCTTCAGCAAGCCAGTAGGCGCCCGGTTCACCGGCATCGCGGCGAAAGGCGCAGAAGCTGCAGTGCTTGATGCAGTGGTTGGAGACGTTGAGGTTGCGGTTCACCACGTAGGTGACCGTGTTGCCCGCCAAGGCGTGCCGCAGGGCATCGGCGGCGCCGCGCAGGTGCTCGTCGGCCCCGCCGCTGGTGGGCTGACTGAGCAGCGCCAGGGCCAGCGGTGCCATGGCCCGAGGCAGAGCTGCCGGATCAGTGGACTCCACGCCGGATCCAGTGGCAGCGTGGAGATCGGCGATGGCCTCCAGCAACTCAGACAGGGAACCAGGCACCGCCTGCTCGGGTGGCGGCACCAACAGTTCATCTGCCGTGCGCCAGGCCCAGTCGGCGAGCCCGGCAGGGATCACGAGCGTCGCTTGGCTTCAAGCGCCTTGCGGCGACGGCGATCCCGCCACTCAACCGTGGAGAGGTAGATCACCCCACCACTGACAAACACCAGCAGCAAAGCGGCGATGGCCGACAGCAGCTGGGGGAGGGAAATGGGCAGCTCAGGCACCGAAAATCGCCAAGCCGCGGTCAGAACTTGATGCTGTTGTCGCCATGACGACCCCAGACCACCATCGCGATCGAGAAGCTGAACAGGGCTGCCAGCGACGCCCAACCCACAGTGATCAACATGGCGCTGCCATCAGTCGTTGGCGGCACTTTACCTAGGGTGGGCCCATCAGGCGCCTGCGGTGGAGGTCTTGGTGATGGATGGTTGGGTTGCTGTGGAAGGTGAGGCTGCTGTGGATGTTCGGGCTAGGGATGGGGTTCAGCCGGTGCGGATGACGAGTTCCTCCCCCACCGCCGTGCAGGAGCGGCAGCGGCTGCGCCAGCCCTACCCCCACTTCAAGGTGGTGGTGCTCGACGACGACGTGAACACCTTCCAGCACGTTGTGGAATGCCTGGTGCGCTTCATCCCGGCGATGCAGCCAGATCAAGCCTGGGCCCTGGCGCATCGCATCGATAGCGAGGGCTCGGCAGTGGTGTGGTGCGGGCCCCAGGAGCAGGCCGAGCTCTACCACCAGCAACTCGGAGCCGAAGGGCTGACCATGGCCCCCCTGGAGCCCGGCTGATGGGGCGGGTGGTGATCACCCACAGCACCTACGTCGAGGGCCTGGTGCCACTGCTCAAGCGGCTGGCCCGCTGCCCCGGCATCGACACGGTGACCCCCGCAGTGATCAGCCGGGTGCGGGGCCGAAGCGCCCAGCTGCGGCTGCGGGTGTCAGCCCCGATCACCGGTGGCCACAAGCTGGTCGCCCGGCGCGGCAGCAGTGCCCAGGAAGTGTTCGTGGTCACCGGCTGGAGCCGCGAGCAACTGCAGCAACAGTTGGATGCGCTGTTGGGTCAGGCGTCGCCCAACAGCAGCTCGCCGGACGGCGACCGCTCATAAACCGCCGGCGCCCGGAAGCGGGCATAGGCTCCCCCCTCCCGAAACCAGCTTTCGGGCTCCAGGCTCAGCCCATCGGGCTGGAGCTGCCAGCGCTGCTGCAGATAGGCGGTGTAGTCGTCGGGGTTGGTCTGGGGGGCCTGCCAGTGCACCACCGCAAACGCGAGGGCCCGCACCCGCACGATCCCACCACTCGACTCCTGGATCTCCTCCTCCAGCAGAAAGGTGCGGAAGCGATCGAGCACCCCGCCGGGGGAGGCCGGCGCACCGTCTTCGATCAACCTGCCCTCCAGCGCGTATTTGCGCAAATAGAGCTCCCGGGCCCTGGGGAACACCGGCCCCGGAGCAAGGGAGAGCAACGACTCAAAAGCCTGCTGAAAGGACTCCATCGAGGCAGGGGGGCCGAACCCATCTTCAACAACCATGGCGTCCAGAATGCCGTCTGGTCCCGCCCCCTGTCGCCGCCCATGCCGATCACCCCAGCCCAGCTCGATGGGGCCATGGCGTGGCGCTATGCCACCAAGGTGTTTGACGCAAGCCGCCGGATCGATGCGGCCACTTGGAGCGCCCTGGAGAACGCCCTCGTCCAGAGCCCGTCGAGTTACGGGCTACAGCCCTGGAAATTCCTGGTGATCCGCGACCCGGCCCTGCGCGAGCAGCTGCGGCCCGAGTCGTGGAACCAGAGCCAGATCACCGACGCCTCCCATCTGGTGGTGTTTCTGGTGCAACGCCAGATCGGCCCGGCAGAAGCCGACCGGCTGATCACGACCATGGCCCAGACCCGCGGCCTCGATCCCGCTGACCTGGCCACCTACCGCCAGATGATTGACGTTGACCTGATCAACGGCCCCCGCAGCCAGCAGATCGAGCGCTGGGCCAGCAACCAGGTGTACATCGCCCTGGGCACCTTGATGACGGCCGCCGCCCTGCTGGAGGTGGACACCTGCGCGATTGAGGGCTTCGACCCAGCGGCCTATGACCGCATCCTTGGGCTCGACAACACGCCCTACCGCAGCTGCGTGGTGTGCGCCGTGGGCTACCGCTCAGACAGCGACAAATACGCCAGCCTGGCCAAGGTGCGCTACCCGGCCAGTGAGCTGATCGAAGTGCGCTGACCGAAGTGCGCTGATGGCGCAGGGGTGATCAGGTTGGAAATGGGGTGGACCGCCGTGCCGTTTTGCCCCAGTGTTCGACCTGGTGGAACCAGAAGGGGGGTCAAGGACGGGGCGCCGTTTCCGGCTACGAGGCCGGCTTACGTTGCTTCCGCTGCAGACCCCCCATGTCGAAAAGGGAGTCAGATCAGAAAACTGTAAAAGGCAGTGACCAACGCGGCAGTCCTCGATCACTGTAGGCCGATTCGCGCCGATTCAGCCCGATTCGGCGGGCGATTGGGCCATGGCGCTGGGCGCCACCGCAGGGGGCAGGGGCCAGATCAGGCGCACCTGCTCAAGCAGGTGCTGCGCCTGATCGTCCCGCTCCTGGGGGGTGGTGCCCTCCAGCAGCAAGGTGACATGGCCCAGCTTGCGCCCCGGGCTGGACCCCTGCTTGCCATACCAATGCACCGTGGCCTGGGGCAGGGCCGCGAGAGCGTCGCGTTGGCTCTGGTAGTCGGCGTCGGAGCTCTCAAAACCGAGCAGATTCACCATCAGGGCCCCGGGCACCTGCAACTCCACGGGTCCCATCGGCAGCCCGGCAACGATGCGCACCTGCTGCGCAAACTGACTGGTGTGAGCCGCCTCGATCGTGAAGTGGCCGGAGTTGTGGGTGCGGGGGGCAATCTCATTGACCTGGAGGCCGCCCTGTCCGTAGAAGAACTCAATCGACAGCACCCCCACATAGTTGATGGCGGTGAGCAGGGAGGCGGCGATGTTGCGGGCGTAGGCCTGCACCGCATGGGGCACGGACGCCGGTGCCAGCACCCAGTCACACACCTGCTGATGCTGGTGGGTCTGCACGAGCGGGTAGCACTGCAGATTGCCGGCCCGGTCGCGGCAGGCGAGCTGGGAAAGCTCCAGCTCAAAGGACACCAGCTCCTCGAGAATCCAGTCGCTGGCGGGAATGCGGGCCAGCAGCGCCTGGAGATCCTCTGGCCCCTGGAGCACGGCCGTGCCCTTGCCGTCGTAGCCGCCGGTGGAGGCCTTAGCCATCAGGGGGTAGGAGAAGCCATCCGGCAACACCCCATCGGAGGGCAGATCACACCAACGGGGAGCCGGCAAACCCAACTGCTGCAGCAACTCACGTTGGCTGCGCTTGCTCACCAATGGGGAGAGCGCTTCCAGGCTGGGCAGAAAAGTGATGCCGTCAAAACTGAGCGGCGCCAGGGCCGGCAGGTCGACCCACTCGTTTTCAAAGGTGATGGCGCTGCAGCGACGGGCCAGCTCGCGGGTGGCAGCGATGTCGTCAAGATCGGCCTGCACCACGCTGGTGGCCAGGGATGTGGCGGGATCGTGGGCTCCCGGGGTTTGCACATGCAGGTGCACATGCAGCTGCTGGGCCGCCGCCGCGAGCATCCAGGCCAGCTGGCCGCCACCCACCACGCCGATGGATGGCATCAAGGGGGTGGCTGTTGGCTCGGCCATAGGTGTTGGCTGAGTCGGGAATCGCCCCTTCTCGATGGCAATCCACCAGGTTACGGCGCCGAGGGTCAGCTGAATCCGCGGTCGCCGGCGAACAGATACCGCACCAGGCTGAGCAGGAGCACGATCAAAAACAACGCCAGGCCTATCGTGCAGGCGTAGCTGATCTCCAGCTCGGCGAAGGCCTGGTCGTACACGTAATAAACCAGCGTGCGCGTGGAGTCGGCCGGTCCTCCCTGGGTCATCAGGTAGACCTCCTCAAACACCTTGGTGGCGGCAATCGCCGAAATCACCGCCACCAGGGTGATGTAGGGGCGCAGCAGGGGCAGGGTGATGTCGAGGTGCTTGCGCAAGCCCTCGCTGCCATCGAGCGCCGCCGCTTCGTAGAGGTCGGGGGAGATGCCCTGCAGGCCGGCCAGAAAGATCACCATGTAGTACCCCAGGCCCTTCCACAGGGTGACGAGCATCACCGAGGGAAGCGCCAGCAGGGGCGAAGTGAGGAAACCGATGGGCTGAAAAGTGCCGGGCAGAAGCGCGCTCAGCCAGCCGTCGCGCAGAAGCGCGCTCAACCAGCCGTTGATCAAGCCGTTTTCGGCGTAGATCCAGCGGAAGGCGATCGCCGCCACCACGATCGACACCAGCACCGGCGTGTAAAAGGCGCCGCGGAACCAATGAATCCCCGGCAACTGGCGGTTGACCAGCACCGCCAGGGCCAGGGCGCCGAGCACGATCGGCGGCACCACCCCCACCAGATACAGGAAGGTGGTGCCGGTGACCCGGAAAAACATCGGATCGGCCAGCAGCCGCCGCACGTTGGCCAGGCCCACGAAGCGCAGAGGCTCACTCACATCCAGACCGGCCTGGCTGACGCTCATCACCAGGGCCATCGCCGCCGGGATCAGCACCGACAGCCCGATCAGCACCAGGGCCGGAAGCAGAAAACCCCAGGCTGTGGCCGTACGGGGAGCGGAGACAGACATGCACGACACCGGTTCGCTCCATTGTGGAACCCGCGCCGCAGAGCTGTCCCAGGGGCGGCTTTAGCCTCAGGAACCGCCCGCCCCTTCCGATGACTGCGATCCCAGCCGCCTGCCCGCTGCGCACCATCGCGATAGAGCTCAGCGCCAACCCCTACCCGGTGGTGATCGGCGCCGGCGCCTTGGCCGGCCTGGGCGAGCAGATTCGCGCGCGGGGCTTCAAAGCCGGCACCAAGGTGCTGATGGTGACCAACCCCGTGGTGCAGGAGCACTACGGCGCCACCGCCCTGGCCAGCCTGCAGGCCGCCGGCTTCGAGGCCAGCACCCTGGTGATTGAGGCGGGCGAAGACCAGAAAACACCCGCCACCGTGGGGCTGATCCACGACGCCGCCTTCGCCCGCAAGCTGGAGCGCGGCTCCCTGATCGTGGCCCTCGGCGGCGGCGTGGTGGGCGACATGGCGGGATTTGCCGCCGCCACCTGGCTGCGAGGCATCGCCGTGGTGCAGGTGCCCACCACGTTGCTGGCCATGGTGGATGCCGCCATCGGCGGCAAGACCGGCGTCAACCACCCCGGCGGCAAAAACCTGATCGGCGCCTTCCACCAGCCGCGGCTGGTGCTGATCGACCCCACCACCCTTTCCACCCTGCCGGAGCGGGAATTTCGAGCCGGCATGGCCGAGGTGATCAAGTACGGCGTGATCGGCGACGCCGAGCTGTTTGCTGCGTTGGAGGCAGCCGGCAACCTCAGCGCGATGGCAGCGGTGGGGCCCGAGCTGCTGCAGACCCTGCTGGAGCGCTCCGCCGCAGCCAAGGCCCGTGTGGTGGCCGCCGATGAACACGAGGGCGGCCTGCGGGCGATCCTCAACTACGGCCACACCCTGGGCCATGTGGTGGAAGCCCTCTGCGGCTACGGCACCTGGCTGCATGGCGAGGCGGTGGCCATCGGCATGGCCGCCGCCGGCGAGATCGCCTTGGCCATGGGCCTCTGGAGCGCTACCGAGCAGCAACGCCAGCTGGCCCTGATTGAAGCGGCCGGCCTGCCCCACCGCTGGCCGGAGCTCAACCCCGAAGCGGTGCTCACCTGCCTGCAAGGGGACAAGAAAGTGCGCGACGGCCAGGTGCGCTTCGTGCTGCCCACAGCGATCGGCAGCGTGGAGATCCGCAGCGACGTGAGCGAGGCGACCATCCGCCAAGCGCTCTACGCCTCCCCGTAGGCGTCTTCCAGGGCCGTTTCCAAGGTGGTAATCAGCAGCACCAGGGCCGCCCGGGAGTCGAGGTCGGGGCCGGTCACGGCAGAGATCCAGTGATGGCAAAGCTCCTCGATCTGCTGAAACAGATCGCCGCCGGCAGCCAGGGTGGCCATCACCCGCTCCACGCTCTGCTCATCGGCCTCCGGCGGCAAGCCCACCACGTAGCGGCGACCGTCATCGCCGACATAGGTGAGCTGGCCCTGCTCATCCAGCACCGGCGTGGCATGGGGAGTCACCGGTGGCGGCGGCTCCACCTCAAAACCGTCTTCGTCTCGGTCTCCGGGTTGATCCGTGGGTTTGTTCACCATCACCCAGGCCCGGCTTTTCTCCCTCCTAGCTAGGGCCGCCAGCCCGGATTGCCAATCGTCTGAGGGCGCCGATCAGCAGCCCTGATCCTTCCGCGGTTGGTGACGGACGGAACCTTGCACCCTGGCGCTGCCCTGGGCATGGTGAGAGGCCCGGACGGCCGCGCGATGAGCTGGAGCGAACTGGAACGGTTGGTGGAAGACGCCGAAGCCGACACCACGGTGCAACGGGCGCTGCGGCACTGCCGCTCCCAGCAGGAGCTGGTGCTGGCCTCCCGCCAGCTGGGCTATCGCATCACCCGTGTCGACCTGCTGCGGGCCTGGCAACTCCACTGCCGCGAGCAGCCCCTGCGCCAGGGAAGGGGCTGATCAGGCGTCACGCCGATCCAGGGCATTGCGGGGTGGATGGCCGTCCCCGCGCAGCAGCAGACGCTCCCAGCGGTTGAGCTGGCGCAGCAGCAGCGCCGTGAAGCCCAGGGCCACCAGCAGGCCAACGCGAGCTGCGGCTCCCGGCAGCCAGGCCGCCAGCACCAGCTCGAGCCCCAGGGCCACCAGCACCAGCGGCCGCCAGCGGCGCACGCCCCGCAGGGCGCCGGAGCAGGCCCGGCAATGGCGGGTGTGGCTGTCGTAGCGGTCCATCAAGGCCGCCCGACCCCAGCGGGGAGGAAGGGCGCTGCCGGGAGCCGGTGGTCCAGCGATGGTGTTGACCCAGTTGTGCAGCGCCTGCACGTAGACATCGGCGCTGGTGGGCAGGAAACAGGCCTGGGCGAAGGCTCCGCTGCCGCCACGCCGGGCCAGGGCCCGCTCCTGCCAGTGCAGGAACACCTGGTCGTCTTCCAGCACGATGTGGTTGCCAAGGTGCTGCAGCCACACCGGCCGGGCCCGCAGCAGCAGGCGCGGCAGCGCCGAGCGGAACTGGAAGGGAAAGCGGGCAAACAGGCGGCATTCCCCGGCCCGGATCGGCGTGGCGTACACGACGGTCATGAAGCGGGCGAACCCCTGGGCGGTGAGGTCGTGCCACATCAGGCCCGGGGCCACGAAGGTGGTGAACTGGCTGCCGAGCTTGCCCCGCCGCGGCCCCTCCGGCCAGGTCAGGGTGAACCCCTCGGGCCCGGAGCTGGTGAGCTCGGCGGCCACCGGCGCGGCGTTCTGGCGGCGGCCCACGGTGCGGTGGTGGGTGAAGGGCACGTGGCTCACATCGAGCACGTTTTCCAGCAGGGTGAGGGCATCCATCGGCAGGTCGCGGAAGGTGTCCTGCACCAGCCAGCCGGGCTCCTCCAGCACCGGCACCAGGGGCAGGGGCACCCCTGCAGCCCGCTCCGGCTCGCCGGCGAACACGAACAGCAGCCCCTGGCCGCTGGCCGTGGCGTAGGAGCGGCAGGCACTGCGGGCACTGGCGCAGGCGGTGGCACCCGCCCCGGGGTCGGCCTGGGGGATGGCGGTGCAGCGGCCCTCGCCGTTGAAGCTCCAGCCGTGATAGGGGCACTCCAACTCACCCCGGCCGTTGAGCCGGCCTTCGCTGAGGGGCACGAGCCGGTGGGGGCACACGTCGGCGAAGGCGCGCCACTGGCCGGCGGCAGCGTCCCACCAGAGCACCAGGTCCTGCTCCAACAGGGTGAAGGCCGTGGGTTGGCGGGGATCCAGATCCTGCAGGTAGGCCACCGGATACCAGCGCTGCTGCCAGTGCTCCTGCCAGCGCTCCTGGCTGGCGGGAGCAACGGTGGGGGACACAACCATGGAGAAGCCGCAGAGGAAACGAAAGGGTTGGCCGTGATGATGGCGCGCCCTAGCTGGAGGCCGCTCAACTCGAAGCCGAGGTGTAGGAACGCTGGGCGAAGCGCCACAGCAGCCGGCTGCCGGCCAGGCACAGCGCCGCCACCAGCAGCGAACCGATGGCCCACAGCGCCGAGCCCCGGCCCAGCAGCGCCTCGGCCGGCACGGTGGTGAGGAAGGCCACCGGCAGCACAAAGGTGAACAGCAGCCGCAGCGCTGGCGGATAGGCGCTCACCGGATAGCGGCCGGCCACCAGGGTGTAACGCAGCACCTCGGTGGCATTCCACACCTTCACAAACCAGATGCTCAGGGCCGCCAGCACAAACCAGAGGCTGTAGAGGATCGCGAGGGCAGCCAGCAGCAGCGCCAGGGGCAGCAGCACGGCCCCGGGCGCGCGCAGGCCCGCTGCAGCCTCGGGGCCGCCCTGGGCCAGGGCCCAGCCGATCAGCCCCAGCCCCGCTGCGATCGCCGGCAGGCCCCAGGGTGACACCGTGCGGGCCGAGAGCCAGAACTGGCTGTCGATCGGCTTGAGCAGCACGTAATCCAGGGTGCCCGTCTGCACGTGGCTGACGATGCGGCTGAGGTTGGGCTGCAGCACACAGGTGGTGAAGCCATCCAGCAGGGTGTAGAGCCCCAGCACCACCAGCGCCCCGCTCCAGCTCCAGCCCCCCAGGCTGGGGCCGCCGGCAAACAGCAGCTGCAGCACAAACAGGCTGCCGGCCAGGTTGCCCAGCACCGACACCAATTCAATCGCCGCGTTGAGCGGATACTCCAGCTCGGCCGCCAACGAGGTGCCCCAGAAGCAACGCAGGCTGCGCCAGTAGCGCTTCATGCTTCAGGCCCCCATCGCCGAGTAGCGCCGCAGGCCGGCCCGCCACAGCACACGACTGATCGGCCACAGCAGCAGACACCAGGCGGAGATGGCGCCGAATCCCAGCGCCACATTCACCGGCTCACCGGCCAGCAGCCGGGCTGGGAAATCCACCATCCAGGGAAAGGGTGTGGCCAGGGCCAGGCGCCGCACTGCCGGCGGGAAGGTGTCGAGCGGGGCCACCAGACCGGAGAGAAACAGGTAGGGGATCAGCAGCAGGCGATCCAGCGCCGCCGCCCGCTCGCTCCAGAAGCAGAGGGTGGTGACGATCACCTGCAGCACGAAGCGCAACAGGAAGGCCGCCTGAATCGCCAGCAGCCCCAGCAGCAGCTCAGCGGGCGACGGCCACCACAACACCCCCGGTGCCGCCAGCCCCACCACCAGCAGCATCAGCAGCACAAACGGCACCCGCGTGGCCTGCTCGCTGAAATGGGCCGCCAAGTAGCGCCACAGCGGCGCCAAGGGCTGCAGCAGCAGGGGCGAGAGCCGACCCTGCAGGGCGTCCTCCTCAAACACGTGGATCAGCCACACCACCGTGAACTGGCGCACCACAAACGCCGCCAGGAAGTAGTGGCTGAGCTGCTGAGGCGTCAGGCCCGCCGCTACGCCGGCGCCTGAGCCGCTCCACACGCCCAGCATGATCAGGGGCAGCACGCCCGAGAGGGCCCACAGGGCGATCTCGGCCCGGTATTCGAGCATCAGGGCGTACTGGCTGCCCAGCAGCGCCCGCGCAACCCGCCAGGCCCAGCTCATGGCTGGCCTCCCGCCGCCGCCCCTGCCGCCGCCGAAGCCTCCCCGCGCTGGCGAAACAACCCACCGATCAGCTCCTCGATCGGTGGATCACTCACCTCCAGATCCACCACCGCAAAGCGCTCCAGCAGCACCGCCACCCGCTCGGTGAGCTGCGCGCGCGGCACCAGCAGCCGCACCTGGTGGCCCTGGTGCGCCTCGATCACACCAAAGCCCGCGAAGGCCTCGGTTGGCTGGAGGTCGGCCAGCTCCAGCCGCACCTGGCGGCAGGGGGCCAGCCGCTGGGTGAGGTCGGCGAGGGAGCCATCGTGGAACAGCTGACCCTGGTGAATCAGCAGCACCCGCGGGCAGAGGGCGGTGATGTCGCCCATGTAGTGGCTGGTGAGCAGCACGGTGGCGCCGGTGCGGCGGTTGTAATCGGCCAGGAAGTCGCGCACCCGCGCCTGGGCATTCACATCCAGCCCCAGGGTGGGCTCATCGAGAAACAGCACAGAAGGCCTGTGCAGCAGCGCCGCCAGCAGCTCGGCCTTCATGCGCTGGCCGAGTGAGAGCTTGCGCAGGGGGCGCTGCAGCTCGGGCCCCAGCTCGAGCATCTCGGCCAACTCGCCGATGCGGCGCCTCGCCTCGGGCTCCTCAATGCCATACACCGCCGCATTCACCCGCAGCGAATCGAGGGCCGGCAGGTCCCAGATCAGCTGCTGACGGTTGCCCATCACCAGGGTGATCTGGCGCAGGAAGGCCGCCTGGCGGCGCCAGGGCTCGTAGCCGGCCACCTGCAGCGCACCGCCACTGGGATGGATCAGGCCGGTGAGCATCTTGAGGGTGGTGGTTTTGCCGGCGCCATTGGGCCCCAGGAAGCCGACGATCTCGCCAGGCTCGATCGCAAAACTGATCCGATCCACCGCCACCACATCCCGGTGGCGGCGCCGCACCAGATGCCGCAGGGTGCCGGCCAGCCCAGGCTGCTTCTCGCTGATCCGGTAGGTCTTGCTCAGCCCCCGGGCCTGAAGGATGGGCCCCGCCACAGTGCACCGCTGATGGAGCAACCGTAGTCAGCCCACTGCAGCCCCGAGGCGAGCAACATGGACCTGGCGTGAATGAGCAGCAGCAATGGGCCTGGTGGCGGTAACGGGAGCGTCTGGCAAGACCGGCTGGCGGGTGGTGGATGAAGCCCTGCGGCGGGGCCTGGCGGTGCGGGCGATCGTGCGGCCCGGCTCGGTGCTGCCGCCAGCCCTGGCGGAAGCCGAGCAGCAAGGGCGGCTGGAGGTTCGGCGGCTCGATCTCAGTGCCACCGAGGCCCTCCATGCCGCCCTGACCGGCTGCGAGGCCCTGGTGATCGCCACCGGTGCCCGCCCGTCGGTGGATCTCACCGGGCCGCTGAAGGTGGATGCCTTCGGCGTGCGCGACCAGATCCAGGCTTACCAGGCGGTGGGGCTGCGGCGGGTGGTGCTGGTGAGCTCCCTCTGCGCCGGCCGCTGGCAGCACCCGCTGAATCTTTTTGGCCTGATCCTGGTGTGGAAGCGCCTGGGCGAGCGCTGGCTCGAGCAGAGCGGCCTCGACTGGACCGTGGTGCGGCCCGGCGGGCTCAGCGAAGACGACAGCCGGTGCGAGCGGGAAGGGGTGGTGTTCAGCGGACCCGACCAGCAGGAGAGCGACAGCATTCCCCGCCGGCTCGTGGCCCGGGTGTGCCTCGATGCCCTCTCCACGCCGGCCGCGATCGGCCGGATCATTGAGATCACCAGCAGCCCCAGCCAGCCAGCCAAGCCCCTCAGCCAGTGGCTGACGGCCCAGGCTCCCGGCTGAAGCGGGGCGCCTCCAGGGGGACGGCGCGGCCGTAGGCCAACCAGCGAAACTCGCCAAGAGCCCGCGGATCCACCAGCCGCAGCAGAGCCTCACGCCGGGCCAGCAGGGTGGCGAGCTCGGTGGCGTTGCCCTGCTGCAGGCCATGCAGGCGTTCCGCCAGCCCCAGAGCCAGCAGGGCCTCCCCCTGGCGCGCCTGGCCCAGGAGCTGCCAGCCACTGGCGGCGGCAGCGCCATCCACGCTCTCGATGCAGAGGTGGGCGGTGAGATCCCAGGCGCCCGGATCCCCCAGGGGATCGTCGCTGGCCTGCTGGCCCCGGTAGGCCATCAATGTGCCGTTGCTGCGCTGGGGGGCGTAGTAGCGCCAGGCCTCCAGGGCGTAGTCGATCACCAGCAGCTGGCCGGCCGTCAGGGCGGCCGCCGCCTCGGCCAGCCAGGGGGCCAGCCCGGGGTGCAGCTCGGTGCTCCAACCCGGCGGGCGCTGGGGGGAGGGGGGCAGGAGCCCCAGGGGGTCGAGTTGGGCGGCCGCGTCCGGCTCCAGGGGCGCGCCGGGCTCCAGCCGCAACGAGGGCTCGCCATCCGCCCCCTCGTGCAGGGCCACCACCTGCTGGCGCCAGAGCGCCCCGTCCCAGGTGATCCGCTCCACCGCCAGGGCATCGAGCACCTCGTGGGCCAGCATCACGCCGCGCACGGGAGCAGCCGCCAGCTCCGCGAAGCTGAGCCAACGGCAGGGCAAGGGGCACGCCTGCAGCAGAGCTCTCTGGCGCTCGGCCATGCCGGCATTGGGCTCCACCAGCACCAGCTCAAGGCGCTCCGCCAGCTGGGGCCAACCGGCGGCCAAGGCCTCGGCCAGCTGCAGGGCCAGGCTGCCTTCGCCAGGACCCGTTTCCACTAGGGCCAGGGGGCCGGGGGCAGCGGCAGCCAAGGCCTGCAGCCAGTCGGCGAGCTGGGGAGCCAGAAGGGCCGCGAAATCAGGGCCCAGGGAGGGGGCCGTGGCGAAGTCGCCCGCCGGACCGATGCGTAGCCGGCCCGCCCCATAGGCGCCGTGCAACGGATCGTGCAACACCCACTCCATGTAGGTGCGGAAAGGCACCGCCCCGCCGGCGGCCTCAAGGCGCTGCAGCAGCCAGGTGGGCACGGCGCCGCTCGTGCTCGGATTCACGCTCGGCCGCCTGTTCAGGGAGAATGCATCTTCCCTGAGGCCGGTGGATGGGTCGCGTTCTGACTGCTATGAAAAAGGCCCTGACAAAGACCCTGACTACGACCCTGGCCTCGCTGCTCCTGGTGCTCACCTGCTGGCTGGGCGTGGGCATCGCGCCGGCCTTCGCCTACGACAACCCCGACCTGCTGCCCGACCACCCCACCCCGGTGATCGACCTGGCCAAGGCCCTCACCGATGGCCAGCGCACCAGCCTGGAGGACAACCTCAACCGCTTCGAGGCCGACACCGGCTGGAAGCTGCGGGTGCTCACCCAGTACGACCGCACCCCCGGTCAGGCGGTGAAGAGCTTCTGGGACCTCGATGAGCGCAGCCTGCTGCTGGTGGCCGATGAGCGCGGCGGCAACCTGCTCAATTTCAACGTGGGCGATGCCCTGTTTGCGCTGATGCCGCGCACCTACTGGGTGGAGCTGCAAACCCGCTACGGCAACCAGTACTACGTGCGCGACAACGGCCAGGATGCGGCGATCGTGGACGCCCTGACGGCGGTGGAAACCTGCCTGGTGCAGGGCGGCTGCCAGGTGGTGCCGGGTCTGCCGCGGGAGCAGTGGCTGCTCACCCTCTCCACCTCGGTGCTGGGGGGGCTGGTGGTGGGCTTCGCCGCCTATCCCCGCAAAGAGGGGCGCAAAGTGGAATGGGCCTGGGTGCTGCTGCTCTCGCCCCTTTGGCTGATTCTGTTCGGCGCCCTGGGGCTGGGTCCGATCGTGACCCGCACCAGCGATCTACTGCCGGTGGCCCGCAACACCCTGGCCTTCCTGGGGGCAGCGCTCGCTGCCTACCTGATCGCCGGAGCCACCGTGGGCAAGGCCCGCCTGCGGGACTCAGAGTGAGCTGGTGCGGCTTCTGGGCCCGAGGCGGTCAAGGCTCTCGAGCTGACAGCGCAGCGAGGTGGCCGGGGTGCAGGCCGGTTTCGGCGGTTCGACGGCGGCAACGGTGAGCTGGCCGCGCAGGCGCGCCAGGTTGTCGTCGTAGAAGCGCTTGAGGTCATGGAAGCGCTTCACCGGCTGCCCGTAGTAGCTGTGACCCGCCAGGGTCGGGAAGCTGGCCCACTCCGGCGCCAGCTTGGCGGCCAGCAGGGGTGTGAACAGGCCTTGGTCGGCCAGAGCCAGGGCCCCGCGCCGCTGGATCAGAAAGATGGCGCCCTGATCCTGCACCTGGGGACCGAACTCAGCGATGCCCAGGGAACGGGACACCAGATTCCAGGTGAAGGGCATGAACTGATAGGCGCCAGCGGCCGCACTGGCGTAGCGGGCCGTGCGCACCACCCGATCGGGGTGGCGCTCGAGCGACGGCATCAGGCCACCGCCAAACATGATGCGGTAACCGATGTCGTCACCGCCCGCCCAGGTGCCCTCGGCGAAGCGAATGGTGTTGAGCAACGCCCGACGCTCGGGCGTGATCGCGAAGATGCGCGGCGGCGGCGGCGGCAGGGGCAGCGCCATCGCCGTGGGGGGATGGGCCTGGATCAGCGCGGCAGCAGATGGTTGCTCGGCAGCGCCGGCTCCAGGGGCGACGAGGGACAGAAGGGCCAGTCCGGCCATGCCAGCCAGCACAGAGCGAGCGGAATGGGAGCTGGGGCAAGACAGGGTCATACCGGAGCGAATCAGACGGCAAAACCGCCACCAGGCGGCCAAAATTGAAAAAGCGAGATAATTTTTTGGTTCGTGCCAATTTGCCTACCAAACCCTGCCAAATCGACAACATCAGTGCCAATCGCACAAGTGTCCATTGGTGTCAACAATCACCTTGAACGGTTCAGATCACTGACAGTGCCAACCTTTGTCGTCAAAAATCAAAATTGATCTTGGCCAGCAGCCCCGTGCTGGCCTCAGAAGAATCGCTGGACCGCAAAGGTCTCGATGACCTGGGCCGCCTGGACGTTGCCATCGGCAGCCAGGGGGGCTCCCTGGGGCGGCAACAACGGCTGATCCAGTTGCCAGTCGCCGCTACGGGCCTGCTCCTGGCTGAGCAGGCGGTGCCAGCCATGGCGCACCAGGGCCGCCTCGAGCACCGGGGCCTCGGCAAAGCCGTCGCGGTGCACCAGATGCACCCCCACACCGGCACTCAGGGCTTCACAAAAGGAGCTGTAGCCCGGTTTGGTGAGCAGCCGCCCGCACAGCCCCATCACCTCCAGGGGCCGCACGCCTGGGGGCAACAGCCGGGCATTGGGGGCCTCAGCCAGCGGGGGATCGGAGGTGATGAACACATGGTCGGGCCAGCGACCCAGCAGCTCCGGAGCCAGGTTCAGGCCGAGCCCACCGAAACTGATCAACACGCAACGCTCTCGATCAGACGGCAGGCCCAGCTGCTGGGCCAGGGCCGCAGGGTCGAGCCGGGGCTGGCCGGCCGTTAACCCGACCTCCACCTCAGGGATGTCCCAGTCCATCGGCATGGCCAGGGGGCAGCGCAGCAGCAGATCACCCTGGCGATAGGCCTCCAGGCTGCGGCGGGCCCAGGGTTGAAACGCCGGCCCCATCGGGCCGTAGATGGACTCCCAGCCGAAGCTGGCCAACCAGATCAGCGGGGCACCCACCCGCCGGGCCAGCTCGGCGGCAGCCGGCGGCACGTCCCCCAGCACCAGCAGCGGCTGCCCCTGGGCCACCAGCCAGGCCGCTTCGGCGGCCCACTGCTGGGGCAACTGGGCATCGAGGGCCGTCAGGGCCGCCAGGGTGGCCTCCGGATCCGCGCCCAGGGCATCGGCCTGCACCACCCCCACATCCCAGCGGCAGGGGCGACGTTCAAACGGCACCGGCCCCAGGGCCGTGCGCAGAAAGGTTTCGGGCAGCGCCGTGGACAGCACCAGCCGCCAGCCGGGTTGCCGCTGATGCAGGGCCGTGAGCACAGCGGCGGTGCGGGAGCCATGGCCGAAGCCATGGGCGCTGATGCAGGCAACGATCAGCACGGTGCCAGCTGGGCGGCTTGGCTGGGGGCCTGCCAGAGCCGCTCCTCGTACAGCAGCTCACCGCCCAGGCCATACCAGCGGTGACTGGCGCTGCGCAGCTCCTGCCCGACCAGCTCAACCCAGCTGAAGTGGCGCAGGGCATGACCGGCGCCGTCGGTGCCGTGACGGGGCACGCAGGCGGTGTTGAGGTAGGCGGTGCCGGCCCGGTCGCGGCAGAAGCTCTGGCGCGCCCCCTGCCCCCGCCTGAGCGCATGGTGCATGTGGCCGAACACCACCAGGGGCACGGAGCGGCGGCGGCGGATCTGCTGGATCGCCAGGGAGAGGTCGAGGTCGCCCCAGTCGCAGGCGGGGGGCTTCCAGTCGCGGCCGCAGGGGGAGGCGGCGTCGCTACCGAGGCCGGAGGGGCCGCTGTGGCCCAGGAGCACCAGGGGCCAATCGGCGGGAGCGGCGGCTGCGGCGGCCGTGATCCGGTCCGCCGACTCCTGCAGGCTCACCGGCCCGCAAGCCGCCTGCACCGCCCGGGAGAGGTTGTAGCCGCCACCGGCCGTGCCAGGCCGGCCCCCCACCACGGCCAGACCCGGCGGGCTGAGGGCCCGCAGCCGCCAGCCGCAGTGCACGTCGCCCAGCAGATCCATCTGGCGCTGCAGGGTGCGGCCGGAGGCGTCCTTGCCGGCGTCGTGGTTGCCAAGGATGCAGGCCACCGGCAGCGGCAGCTGGCGCAGCAGCGCCGGGATCCGCTGCTGGCCATCGCTGAGGTCGCCCACCACCAGCAGGGCATCCGGAGCGAGCGTCGCCAGCAGGGCGTGATCGGTGTGGTCCCAGGCCCCGTGCAGATCACCGGCAATGGCGATGCGGAGCGTTTTCCCCCCGCCGGGTGCCGCCATCTCCGCTGCCTAGGCTGAGGCCATCCTGCATCAGTTGGGGGCCCGGGTTGGTTTTCGCCGCCATCCAGCACACACCAGCCGTCGACCTGCCCGGGGCGATCGCCGAGCTCAAGCGCCAGCGCAACGCCGTGATCCTGGCGCACTACTACCAGGATGACGCCATCCAGGACATCGCTGACTTCATTGGCGATTCCCTGGAGCTCTCCCGCAAGGCAGCCGCCACCGAGGCCGATGTGATCGTGTTCTGCGGCGTGCACTTCATGGCCGAAACGGCCAAGATCCTCAATCCTTCCAAAACGGTGCTCCTGCCGGATCTGGAGGCCGGCTGTTCCCTGGCCGACACCTGCCCGGCCGACGCCTTCGCCCGCTTCCGTGCGCAACATCCCGACCACATCGCCGTGAGCTACATCAACTGCTCGGCAGCGGTGAAAGCCCACAGCGACCTGATCTGCACCAGCAGCAATGCGGTGGATCTGGTGCAGCAACTGCCCGCCGATCGGCCGATCCTGTTCGCCCCAGACGAGAACCTCGGCCGCTGGGTGCAGGCCCAGAGCGGCCGGGAGCTCACCCTCTGGCCCGGCAGCTGCCAGGTGCACGTGGCCTTCAGCGAGCAGGCCCTGCTTCAGCTCAAGCTTGAGCATCCGGACGCCGAGGTGCTGGCCCACCCCGAATGCCAGCAGCACCTGCTGGATCTGGCGGATTTCATCGGCTCCACCAGCGCCCTGCTGCGCCGCGCCGAGGCCAGCCCCGCCAGCAGCTTCATCGTGCTCACCGAGCCGGGGATCCTGCACCAGATGCGGCTGAAGGTGCCGGGCAAAACTTTTTATGAGGTGCCCGGCGCCGACGGCTGCAGCTGCAACGCCTGCCCCTACATGCGCCTCAACACCCTGGAGAAGGTGTGGCAGTGCCTGCACGACATGGCACCGGAAATCGTGCTGGACGAGGAGCTACGGCTCAAGGCCCTGGCGCCGATCGAGAAAATGCTGGCCATGAGCCGCTGAACCCACCGCCTCTGAGTCAGTAGCTGTAGTTGGCCACAAACAAGCTGGTGTCGTCGGAGGGCTCGCTGCCGGGCTCGTAGACGCCGCGGCTGGCCGCTCCGTTGGCGCGGGCCCGGGCCAACAACGCCGCCTGGCCGGCCGCCTGATCCGTGCCGTCCCAGTGCTTGAGGCAGGAGTGCTGCAGGGCGCGACCGTAGGAGAAGCCCAAGTGCCAGGGGGCGCCCTCCTGGGCCGCCACCTGATTGATGGCGTTGAGGCAGAGGCTGGCGTCCTCCTCGCTGAGGCCGCCACTGAGGAACAGGATCGCCGGCACCGCTGCAGGCACGGTGCGGCTGAGGGTGCGCAGGGTGAATTCCCCCACCTCCTCGGCGCTCGCCTGCCGGGGGCAGTCGGCGCCGGGGCAGGTCATCGAGGGTTTGAGCAGGCTCCCCTCGAGAAACACACCATTCATCGCCAGGGCTTCGTAGGTGGTGCGCAGAACCCACTCCTGCACTGAGGCGGTGGTGGTGATGTCATGGTCGCCATCCATCAAGATCTCAGGCTCCACGATCGGCACCAGGCCGTGCTCCTGCACCGTGCGGGCGTAGCGGGCCAGCCCCCAGGCGTTCTCACGCACCGCCAGCTCCGATGGCGCGCCGCTGGCACTGATCTGCAACACAGCGCGCCACTTGGCGAAGCGCGCCCCACGGGCGTAGTAACGGGCTGCGCTCTCTCCCAGGCCCTTGAGCCCGGTGCACCAGCTCTCGCCGGGCACCCCACCAGCCAGGGGTTCCACCCCCTGATCCACCTTGATGCCGGGCACGATTCCCTGGTGCTGAAAAAGCTCCACAAGCGGCACGCCGCCAGCCGCAGCGGTGCTGTCTTGAAAGAGGGTTTCCTCGTAAAGGATCACGCCGGAGATGTGGTCGCTGAGGCCGGCGGTGGTGGCCAGAAGGCTGCGGTAGGCGCGGCGGTTCTCCTCGGTGTTCTCCAGGCCGATGGCCGCGAAGCGCTTGCCGATGGTGCCGGTGGATTCATCCGCCGCCAGCAGCCCCGTGCCTGGGGCCGCCAGGGCCGCAGCGGTGGCGGCGAGCTCATCGCGGAAATCATCCAGGGCCATGGCGGCTGCCGTCGGGGGATCCCTGGCTAGTCGGGCCGCCGCTCATCGTCAACGGTGGACTGGATGGGAAGGCAGGGGGGTGGTCGGGGCAGGGAAGCCACGTGTCGCCACGCTGCCTAGGGTGCCCGAGCCAGGTCATTCACTCCCTCGGCTACCCATGCGCACCATTGCTTTCGCCAATGGCGACCGCATGCCCCTGCTGGGACTGGGCACCTGGAAATCGGCTCCTGGTGATGTTGGTGCTGCGGTGCGGGAAGCCATCCGGCTGGGCTACCGCCACATCGACTGTGCCAGCGTCTACGGCAACGAGCCGGAGATTGGCGAGGCGATCCGCAGCGCCATCGATGCCGGCGAGGTGCGGCGCGAGGAGCTGTGGATCACCTCCAAGCTCTGGTGCAATGCCCATGGCCGCGACAACGTTGAACCGGCGCTGCGCCGCAGCCTCGGGGATCTGGGCCTGGCTTGGCTGGATCTCTACCTGATCCACTGGCCGGTGCCGATCAAGCCCGGCGTGGCCTTTCCCTCCAGCGGGGAAGATTTTCTACCACCGGCGCAGGGGCCGCTCAGATCCACCTGGGAGGGGATGGAAGGGGCCCTGGAGGCTGGGCTCACCCGCCATATCGGCGTGAGCAATGTCTCCAGCCGCAAGCTCCACGATCTGCTGAGCCACTGCCGGATCCGGCCGGAGGTGAATCAGGTGGAACGGCACCCCCTGCTGCAACAGCCGGCTCTGCTGGCCGACTGCGCAGCCGAGGGGGTTCACATCACCGCCTATTCACCGCTGGGCTCTCGCGACCGTCCAGCCGCCCTCAAGGGTGCCAATGAACCCGAGCTGCTGGCGCACCCGGTGATCAGCGCGATCGCCGCGGAACATGGCTGCAGCCCCGCCCAGGTGCTGATCGCCTGGCAGCTCCAGAGCGGCATCTCCACCATTCCCAAGTCGGTGAGCCCAGCGCGGCTGCGCGAGAACCTCGCGGCAGCAAAGATCGAACTGATGCCAGCCGATCTCGCGCGGATCAGCGAGCTTGATCAGCACCTCCGCCTGGTGGATGGATCGTTCTGGCTGATGGAGGGCAGCCCCTGGTCGCTGCAGAGCCTCTGGGACGAACCTTGATCCCCGGAGCCCACCGCATCAACCGACCGTTCCCATGCCCCTTCCCCCCGGCAGCCTGCTGGAGCTCACCCCCCAGGGCCTCTACTGCCCGGCGGCGGCGGCCTGGGTCGACCCCTGGCAGCCGGTGCCCCGGGCCCTCATCACCCATGCCCATGCCGACCACGCCCGGCCCGGCTGCGGCGAGTACTGGGCCATCGGCGCCAGCGAGTCGATCCTGCGGCAGCGCCTCGGGGCCAGCATCAACCTGATCCCAGTCGACTACGGCCAGGCCCATCGCATCGGCGGCGCGCGGGTGTCGTTCCACAGCGCCGGCCACGTGCTCGGCAGCGCCCAGGTCCGCCTGGAGGCAGGCGGCGAAAGCTGGCTGGTGAGCGGCGACTACAAGCGCTGCGCCGACCCCAGCTGCACGCCGTTTGACCCCGTGCAGGCCGATGTGTTCATCAGCGAGGCCACCTTCGGCCTGCCGATCTACCGCTGGCAGAGCGGCGCCGCGGTGGCCCGGGAGATCCTGGCGTGGTGGCGGGCGGCGCCGGAGCGCCCCTCGCTCCTGTTTGCCTATGCCTTCGGCAAGGCCCAGCGGCTCCTGGCTGAGCTGGCGGCCATCGGTGTCCAAGACGAGATCCTGTTGCACGGCGCCGTGGAGGCGCTGATGCCGGCCTACCGCGAGGCCGGTGTGGTGCTGCCGCCCACGCAGCCCGTGAGCGCCATCGCCAAGGGCGAATCCCTGGCAGGCCGGCTGGTGATCGCCCCGCCCTCAGCCCACCGCTCGCCGTGGATGAAGCGCTTCAAGCTGCCGCAAACGGCGTTTGTGAGCGGCTGGATGGCCGTGCGCGGCGCCCGCCGCCGCCGGGGCTATGAGCGCGGCTTCGTGATGAGCGACCATGCCGACTGGCCCGGCCTGATCGCCAGCGTGAACGACAGCGGCGCCCGCCAGGTGTACGTGACCCATGGCAACAGCGATGGCCTGGCCCGCTACCTGCGCGAGGTGGAGGGGATCAGCGCCGAGCCGCTGGAGGGGGGCCATGGCCCCAGCCGCGAAAGCCCAGACCCCGCCGCCTGACCATGCGCCGTTTCGCCGCGCTCTACAGCGAGCTCGATGCAAGCAGCGGCACGGGTGCTCGGGTCGCAGCCCTGGCCGCCTACTTCTCCAGCGCCGATCCGGCCGATGCCGCCTGGGCCCTGCACGTGCTGCTGGGCAAACAAGGCAAGCGGCTGATCACCGGCCGGCGGCTGCGCCAGATCTGCCTGGAGGGCTCCCCCATCCCGGAATGGCTGTTCGACGACTGCTACGCCCACGTTGGCGACTCGGCCGAAATCATCGCGCTGCTTTGGCAGCCCTCCAACCAGGAGGCACGGGCGGAGCGCCCCCTCCACGATTGGATGGGGGAGCTTTTACCTGCCGCCGCAGCCCTGGACGGGGTCGCGCAGGCCGAAGCGGTGCGGCAGCTGTGGCGGGGCCTGAGCCCCGGCGAGCTGCTGGTGGCCAACAAGCTGCTCACCGGCGGCCTGCGGGTGGGCGTGGCCCAGGGCCTGGTGCTGCGGGCACTGGCACGCCTGAGCGGCCTGGAGGAAGCCCTGCTGCAGCACCGCTTGATGGGGGGCTTTGAAGCCAGCGCCGAGGCCTTTCTGGCCCTGCTGGCCCCAACCGACCAAGGCGCAGCGCTGCCCAGCCGCCCCTATCCATTTTTCCTGGCCGCACCGCTGGAACTCCCCGACGCCGCCGCTCCTCTACCCGGCCCTTCCAGCGCCTGGCTGGCGGAATGGAAATTCGACGGCATCCGCGGCCAACTGATCCGCCGCAGCGGCGAGAGCTTTCTGTGGAGCCGCGGCGAGGAGCTGATCAACGCCGCCTTCCCCGAGCTGATCACGGCGGCCGGCTGCCTGGACGAGGGCACCGTGCTCGACGGCGAGGTGCTCGTGTGGCCCCAGGGCACCGAGCGCCCGGCCCCCTTTGCCCAACTGCAGCGTCGCCTCGGCCGCAAGGCACCGGGCCGCAAGCTGCTGGCGGAGTGCCCAGCCAGCTTTGTGGCCTACGACCTGCTGGAGCGAGGGGGCGAAGACTGGCGCCCCAGGCCCCTGAGCCAACGCCGGGCCGCCCTGGAGGAACTCCACCAGCAGCTCCAGCAGACGACACCCACCCCGGAAGCCGGGCTCCTGCGCCTGTCCCCCCGGCTCTCGCTAGACAGCTGGACGCAGCTCGAGCCGCTGCGCCAGCAGGCCAGCGCCGCCGCCGCCGAGGGCCTGATGCTCAAGGCGCTGGAATCGCCCTATCTGGCCGGCCGCAAACGCGGCCACTGGTGGAAGCACAAGCGCGATCCCTACACGCTGGATGCAGTGCTGCTCTATGCCCAGGCCGGCAGCGGTCGCCGGGCCAACCTGTTCACTGACTACACCTTCGGGCTGTGGGATCGATCGCCGGCGGATCCCGGCCAACCCGCCCAGCTGGTGAGCTTCGCCAAGGCCTACTCCGGCCTCGACGATGGCGAGATCACAGCCCTGGATCGCTGGATCCGTCAGCACACCAGCGAGCGCTTCGGCCCGGTGCGGGCCGTGGAGCCCGAGCAGGTGTTCGAGTTGGCCTTCGAGGGGCTGCAGCGCTCACCACGCCACAAGAGCGGCCTGGCGGTGCGCTTTCCCCGCATCCGCCGCTGGCGCCACGACAAACCCGCCAGCGAGGCCGACACCCTCGCCACTGCCCTGGCGCTGCTGCAGCCCTGAGGCACCGCAACATCGTTCGCAACCTGCCCATCATGGGCTGAACCCCTCGGCTGAGCCCATGCCCACGGCTGCGCCCACGCCCTCCGCCACGCCACCGGGCCAGGACCTGCAGCGGCGCGATCGCCAACCGGAGATGATGGATCAGCCGGGGTTGGATCCGGCCGAACACGCCCGTGCCCTGGCCGGGCTGCGGCGCATCAATCGCATCAGCGGCCTGGCGGCGAGCCTGCTGAAACCGATTGAGGCGCTGGCCCGCCGCCGGGGTGATGCACCGCTGCAGGTGCTGGAGCTGGCCTGCGGTGGCGGCGACACCGCCATCGACCTAGCCCTGATGGCGCAGCAACGGGGCCTGGCCCTGGAGCTGCGCGCCTGCGATCTCAACCCGGAGGCGGTGCGAATCGCCGAGGCCAATGCCCAACGGCGCGGCGCGCCGGTGGAGTTCTTCTGCGCCGATGCCCTCGCCGCTCCCCCAGCGCCGGGCGAGGCCGACGTGGTGTTCTGTTCCCTGTTTCTGCACCACCTCCCCGACGCCGATGCCGAGCGGCTGCTGGCGCTGATGGCCCAGCGGGCCCGCCACCTGGTGCTGGTGAACGACCTGATCCGCAGCCGCGTGGGGTATGCCCTGGCCTGGGCCGGCACCCACCTGCTCAGCCGCTCCTGGGTTGTGCACACCGATGGGCTCCTCTCGGTGCGCGCCGCCTTTCAACCGGCGGAGGTGCTGGCGATGGCCGAGCGGGCCGGACTCGCTGGAGCCGCCCTGCAGCGCTGCTGGCCCGAGCGTTACCTGTTGTGCTGGGAGCGTGGTCTGGGGCAAGGCCATGGCTGAGTTGCAGCATGCCAACGGCTGGGATGTGGTGGTGGTGGGAGCAGGCCCGGCCGGTGGCCTGGCGGCCCTGGATCTGGCCCAGCGGGGGCTGCGGGTGTTGCTGGTGGAGAAGCGGGCCTTTCCCCGCTGGAAGGTGTGTGGCTGCTGCCTCAATGCCCAGGCCCAGGCGGTGCTGGCGGCGGTGGGGCAGGGCCAGCTGATCGAGAGCCAGGGTGGTGTGCCGCTGCGGCGGCTGCAACTGGGCCACCGGGGCCGGCAGGCGTCACTGGCCCTGCCCGATGGCCGCGCCCTTTCGCGGGAGCGGTTCGACCAGGCCCTGGTGGAGGCGGCGGTCGCCGCGGGCGCCAGCTTCCGGGCCAGCACCACGGCCCAGCTGGGCCCGGCGGACGCCACCGGGCGAGCCGTGACGCTGCACGAGCGCGGCAGTCGCCTGCCCCAATCGGTGCGGGCCAAGGTGGTGCTGGTGGCCGCCGGCCTGGCCCAGCGCTGCATCCCCGCCGGCGAGGCCGGTGCCCCGATCATCCAGCGTCACTCCCGGATCGGGGCGGGCTGCGTGCTGCCCAGCGCGGCGGCCGCCTATCCGTCCGGCCGCATCCACATGGCCATCGGCCGAGAGGGCTACGTGGGGCTGGTGCGGCGGGAGGATGGCCAGCTCAACCTGGCGGCGGCCTTCGATCGCCAGGCAATCCAGTGTCCTGGCCCAAGCAGCAGCGGCGGTGCAGCCGCTGCAGCCCGAACGGTGCTGACGAGCGCCGGCTTCCCGATCCCGTTGGGGCTGGAGCAGGCGCGCTGGCAGCTCACCCCCGCCCTCAGCCGCCGCGCTGCGGTGGTCGCCGGCAAGCGCTTTCTGGTGCTGGGCGACGCGGCGGGCTACGTGGAGCCCTTCACCGGCGAAGGCATGGCCTGGGCTCTCACCGCCGGCGCTGCTGCGGCGCCCCTGGTGCTGGCGGGGCTGGAGTGCTGGAGCCCAGCCCTGGAACGCCGCTGGCAGCGGGAGCTGCGCCAGCAGATTGGCCGCCGCCAACGGCTCTGCCGCGGCCTGGCCCTGCTGCTGCGCCAGCCGGGGGCCACCGCCGTGGCCTTTGGCGTCAGCCAACACCTGCCGGCCGTCGCCGAGCAGCTGGTGGCCCAGCTCAACCATGTGACTGTCCCCTCCCTGCAGGTGTCGCCATGCCCCTGAGCATCCGCGGCATCGGCACCGCCACTCCGCCCCACCAGGTGAACCAAGCCGAAGCCATGGCCCTGGCCGAACGGGTGAGTGCCGACAACGGCAGCCGGGCCGCCCTGGTGCGGCGGATCCAGGGCCGCACCCAGGTGCTCCAGCGCGGCAGCGTGCTGGCCACAGGCACCGCAGGGCAGCAGCCCAGCGCCGAGCGGCTGCCCTTCTACGGCAACCAGAGCCCCACCACCGCCGCCCGCATGGCCGCATTCGCCGACCATGCCGCTCCCCTGGCCCTGGACGCGGTGCGCGGCGCCCTGGCTGAGGCGGCGATCGAGGCCCACCGGATCACCCATCTGATCACCGTGTGCTGCACGGGCTTCCAGGCGCCGGGATTGGATCTGGCCCTGGTCCACCAGCTCGGCCTGGATGCAGGGGTGCAGCGCACCCACGTGGGCTTCATGGGCTGCCACGGCGCCCTCAACGGTCTGCGGGTGGCCCAGGCCTTTGTGGAGGCCGATGCCGATGCGGTGGTGCTGCTCTGTGCGGTGGAACTGTGCAGCCTGCACCTGTATTACGGCTGGGATCCGGAGAAAGTGGTGGCCAATGCCCTGTTCGCCGACGGGGCCGCCGCCCTGGTGGCCACCGCTAGGCCCGCAAACCCCAGCCCTGGCTCTGGCCTCAACCTGCTGGCCACCGGCTCCACCGTGATCCCCCACACCGCCGACTTGATGCACTGGCAGATCGGCGACCACGGCTTCGAGATGGGCCTCTCCTCGCGGGTGCCGGAGGCGGTGGCCGCCCAGCTGCGTCCCTGGCTCGAGCACTGGCTGCAACCCAGGCGCCTCCGCCTGGCGGACATCGCCAGCTGGGCGGTGCACCCCGGCGGCCCGCGCATCCTGCAGGCCTGCGCCGCCGCCCTCCAGCTGGAGCCCCACCAGATCGCCGCATCCCAGGCCGTGCTGCAGGAGCACGGCAACATGTCGTCGGCCACGATCCTGTTCATCCTCGATCGCCTGCGCCGCGCGGCGGTTCCCGGCCCGTGCCTGGCCCTGGCCTTCGGGCCGGGGCTCTGCGCCGAGGTGGCCCTGCTGGAGCTGGCCTCTGCATGACGCTGTCCATGGCTCCCATCGAGGCCTGGTTCAGCCAGCAGGGCTGGACGCCGCTGCCGTTTCAGCGCCAGGCCTGGGCGGCCTACCTCGCCGGTAAGAGCGGCCTGATCCAAGTGCCCACCGGCTCCGGCAAGACCTATGCCGCTGTGATGGGTCCGATCGCCGAGATGCTCGCCGTGCAGCAGGGGGCAGACACAACGCAGCGCCGTGTCCAGGATTCCGTACAGACCGTACAGAAACAGGGAGAGTCTGAAAACAACAAGCGCCCCCGACGCACCACCACACCCCAAACCAACATCCAGGGCCTGCGGCTGCTCTACATCACCCCCCTGCGGGCCCTCAGCCGCGACCTGGCCCTCGCCATCGAAGCGCCGATCGAAGCCATGGGCTGGCCGCTGCAGGTGGGCATCCGCAATGGCGACACCGCCAGCAGCGAGCGCACCCGGCAGCTGCGCACCCCGCCCCAGATCCTGATCACCACCCCCGAATCCCTCAGCCTGCTGCTGGCCAATCCCCAGGCGCCCGAGCTGTTCAGCGGGCTGCAGGCGGTGGTGCTGGATGAGTGGCACGAGCTGATGGGCAGCAAGCGCGGCAGCCAAACCGAGCTCTGCCTGAGCTGGCTGCGGCGGCAGCGGCCCGGTCTGCGCACCTGGGCGATCAGCGCCACGATCGGCAACCTCAAGGAAGCGGCCCACACTGCCGTCGGTGCGGGCCCCGAGCCCTGCCTGATCACCGCGCCGATCGCCCGGGCCACGGCGATCCGCAGCCTCCTCCCCGAGAGCATCGACGGCTTCCCCTGGGCCGGCCATCTGGGCCTGCGCATGTACGAGGAGCTGGTTGCTGCGTTGGAGCCCGGGGTGTCCACCCTGCTGTTCACCAACACCCGCAACCAGGCCGAGCGCTGGCACCAGTGCCTGCGCTACGCCTGCCCGGAGATGGAGGGCGCCCTGGCCCTGCACCACAGCGCCATCGACCGGGCCGAGCGCGAAGCGATCGAGGCAGGGGTCAAAAATGGCGCCCTGCGCTGGGTGGTGGCCACCAGCTCCCTGGATCTGGGCGTCGACTTCCAGCCGGTGGAGCGGGTCGTGCAGATCGGCTCGGCCAAAAACGTGGCGCGGCTGTTGCAGCGGGCCGGCCGCAGCGCCCACAACCCCGGCGGCACCTCCCAGGTGCTGTTCATGCCCACCCATGCCCTCGAGCTGCTGGAGCTGAGTGCCCTGCGGCGGGGCCTGGCCGCGGGATTGGTGGAGGAGCGCCGTCCGCCGGCAGCCCCGATCGACGTGCTGCTCCAGCACCTCACCAGCCTGGCCTGCGGCCCGGGCTTCGAGCCGGCCCAGGAGCTGGCGGCGGTGCGCACGGCCTGGAGCTACCGCCAGCTCAGTGATGCCGACTGGCAGTGGTGCCTGCGCTTTCTTGAGCAGGGGGGCGACTGCCTCGGCGCCTATCCCCGCTACCGCAAGCTCGAACGCGAGCCCATTGCGGCCGGCAGCGATGAGCCCTTTCTCTACCGGGTGCAGGAGAAGGCCATCGCCCGGCTGCACCGGCTCCACATCGGCACGATCACCGCCGACCGCGCCGTGACGGTGCGCTTTGTGCGCGGCGCCGTGCTCGGCCACGTGGAGGAGGCCTTCATCGGCCGGCTCAAAGCCGGCGATGTGTTCTTCTTTGCCGGGCGCCAGCTGGAATTCGTGCGCCTGCGCGAGATGACGGCCCTGGTGAAAGCCACCACCAAAAAGAGCTCCACGGTGCCCGCCTGGGCCGGCGGCCAGATGGCCCTCTCCGATCTGCTCAGCCAACACCTGCGGGCCGAGGTCGACCGCTGTGCCCGCGCTCTGGCGGGAAAAGCCAGCCTCGACAGCCCGGAACTGCAGGCGCTGGAACCCCTGCTGCAACGCCAGGTCCAGCTGTCGCGGCTACCCCGCAGCGAGGAGTTTCTGGTGGAGGTGTGCCGCAGCCGGGAGGGCAGCCATCTCTATGCCTATCCCTTTGAGGGCCGCTTCGTGCATGAGGGCCTGGGCTTTCTCTGGGCCTGGCGCCTGGCCCGCGAGCAACCCAGCACCATCACCGTGTCGGTGAACGACTACGGCTTCGAGCTGCTAGCCCCGAAGGGCTACCCGTTTGAGGAGCTGTTCGACCTCCACGGCGATGTCCTGCTGGACAGCACCAATCTGGAGGCTGATCTGCAGCAGGCCGTCAACCTCTCGGAGCTCTGCCGCCGCCGCTTCCGGGCCATTGCCCAGATCAGTGGCTTGGTCCGAAACGGCTATCCGGGGCAGTCCAAATCGGGCGGCCAGCTGCAGATCAGCGCCGCCCTGCTGTTTGATGTGTTCAACCGTCACGAGCCCGACAATCGGTTGGTGGCGCAGGCCCGGGCTGAGGTTCTGAGCGAACAACTGGACCTGCCCAGAATCACTGGAGCCCTGAAGCGGCTGCAACGCTGCACATTGCAGCTGGAGCGCACCCCCAGACCCGGCCCCCTGGCCTTTCCTCTGCTGGCGGAGCGCCTCAACAACCGCATGAGCAATGAATCCCTGCTGAGCCGCCTGGAACGGCTCCGTCAGGATGCCGAACGGGTGGAGACAGGGATGTCTAGGGTCTAAAAAAGCTCGTCAGGATTGGCCTTGTGCGAGTACGGCCCCGAATCCTGATCCGGCAGCTCTTGGACCTGGGGCGGCGGCAACGTCCAGTGTCTCTGCTGCCAGTGCTGGTGCTAGCGGGGGGCCTGATTCTCACCATGGCCGTCTGCGAGCAGACCCGGCGTTTCGGCGTCCAAAAGCACCTGCGCACCGAGACCACCCTGCTCAACAACGTGGTGGATGCGGTACGCAGCAAGCTGGAGGTCAACATCGCCTTGCTCGCCGCCGTGGTGGGGCTGTTCAACGCGTCCAACGCGGTGGATCGCCAGGAATTCACCACCTTTTACGAAACCGTCGCCCTCAACACTGCCCAACTCAAGGGCGTACAAGGCGTGGGCTTCGCCCGCTGGATCCCGGGCGCCCAGCTACCGGCCTATGAGGCACGGATCCGCAGCGAAGGGTTTCCCGATTTCCGTGTACAGCCGGCGGGCCGGCGGGCCGACTACAGCGCCATTGAATTTCTCGAGCCCTTCGACTGGCGCAACCAACGGGCGTTCGGTTTCGACATGTATACCGAGCCCGTGCGGCGGCAGGCCATGCAGCGGGCCTGGCACACCGGCAATGCCAGCCTCACAGCCAAGGTGCAACTCGTGCAGGAAACCCAGGAGGACCTGCAACGGGGCGTACTGATCTATCTGCCGATCTATGCCGATCGGGGGCAAGTGCCGGGATCCAACCGGCGGGAGTTGCTGGGTTGGGCCTATTCCCCCCTGCGCATGAACGACGTGGTGAACAGTGCCATTGCCGGCATCGATAGCCCCGACATGGCCGGTACCGGCGTGGTCGTGATCGACGGCGACCAACTCGATGCCAACCGCGTTCTGTTCGACAACCTCAAGCTGCTGCGCCGCAACGAGCTGCGCCATCCCAGCTACGAGACCATCGAGGTTGCTGGGCGCACCTGGCTGGTGGGCGTTCAGCTCGCGCCCCGACTGGTGGGGCCAAACGGCATCGACAATGCCTATTGGATGAATCTGCTGGTGGGGCTGGGCAGCAGCCTGGTGGCAGCCCTGCTCACCCGGATCCTCGTCACCAACCATCTCGCCACCCGCGAAGCCCTGGCGATCAGCGAAGCCGCCGCCCAGGAGCGGGCCCTGGCCAGCACGGTGTTTGAGGAAAGCGGTCAGGGGATTGTCGTCAGCAATCCCGAAGGCCGGATCCTGATGGCCAACAACGCCTTCACCCAACTCACCGGCTACCGCATTTCAGAAATCAAGGGGCAGCGCACCAGCCTGCTCAAATCGGGGCTCCACGACAACGCCTTCTACCAGCAGATGTGGGATCAACTGATCCACAAGGGCTTCTGGGAAGGCGACATCTGGAACCGGGTGCGCAGCGGTGAGATCCGCTGCCATCACCTCAGCATTTCCACCGTCCGCGACGACGACCTGGAGCCCCAGTACTACGTGGGGATGCTCCAGGACGTAACTGAGCGCCAGCAGGCCGAACAGGCCGTGCGCTTCCTGGCCCAGCACGACACCCTGACCGGATTGGCCAACCGCTCGATGATGATGGAGCAACTGGAGCGCCATCTAGCCCTGGCCAAACGCCATGGCCATGGAGTGGCCCTGCTCTATCTCGACCTCGACGACTTCAAGCCCGTCAACGACCGTTTCGGCCACAACGTGGGCGACCGGGTGCTGCAGCTCGTGGCCGAACGCTTTCGCAAGGTGATCCGCGAAGGCGACCTGCTCTGCCGTCAGGGAGGCGATGAGTTTGTCGTGGTGGTGCCGGAAGCGGGCAGCTCCGACGAGCTCATGGGCATGGCCTGGAAATTGGTGGAAGCCAGCAGGGCCCCCTACAACGAACTCGACCCCAGCATCAAAATCTCCGCCAGCGTGGGCATCGCCCGCTATCCGGAGCACGGCAACAGCTGCGAACAGCTGCTGGCCGCCGCCGACAACGCCATGTATGCAGCCAAGCGCGCCAAAATCAGCCCTGTGCAGCTCTGCGACGGGCCCCAGCCCCTGCCTGAGCAGGCTTCAGGCCTGCTCGAGCCGCTTGACGATCACGGCCATCAGCACCAGGGATCCGGCCAAGGCGATCAACAGGGCAATGGTCATGACTGAGGTGGCTGCATGCACGGCGATTATCCCCGGCCAAGGCCACGGCATGACGGGGCTTGAGTCGTCCATGGTGCTGGAGTCATCCATGGTGTTCGTCTACGGCAGCCTCAAACGCGACCAGGCCAACCACCACTGGCTGGCTGGGGCCACCTGGCTGGGTGAGGCCACTCTGGACGGCGTGCAGCTGTTCGACCTGGGGCCCTTCCCAATGGCCGTGGAGATGGCGGTGGAGATGGAGGCGGAGATGGCCCCATCCCCAGAGCTCTCCAATCCGCTTCGCGGGGAGCTCTACCAGGTGAATGGATCCACCTTGACGCAACTCGACCGGCTAGAGGGCGCCCCGCGGCTGTTCCAGCGCCACTGGCGCACGCTCTGCGATGGACGCGGTGCCTGGGTGTATCTGGGCCGTGCCGCCCAGGTGCGCCACGTGCCGCAGATCCCCAGCGGTCATTGGGGCGGGCCGCGCCTGGCCCGCTGGCGGCGGGCTGAGGCAATGCCCTGAGCCTCACTACTGCACGTGTGATCCTCGGGCTCGGCGAGGAGCCAACCAGCCTGCAACCGAGAATCAGCGCTGCAAGCACAACAACACTCCATGGGCTTGACGCTCTACGGCGGCGCCCGCAGCCGCGCCTCGATGCCCCGCTGGTATCTGGAGGAAAAGGGCATCCCCTACCAGTGGATCCAGCTCGACCTGGAGGCCGGTGAGCACCGGCAGCCGCCCTTCACCGCCATCAACCCCTTCGCCAAGGTGCCGGCGCTGGTGGATGACAGCCTGCGGGCGCCGGGCGGGAAGCCGCTGCAATTGTTTGAAAGCGGCGCGATCCTGCTGCACCTCGCCGACCATCACGGCCAGGATTTCAACGGCACGGCTGCGGAGGTAGCGGCCCAGCGTGCCCTGGCGGCCCAGTGGATCCTGTTTGCCAACGCCACCCTGGCGGTGGCCCTGTTTGTGCCATCCAACCGGGAGCGGGAGTTTCCCCGGCTGATGACCGTGCTCGACGGTCTGCTCGCAGAGGAACACTCCCTGCTGGCCGGTCCCTGGGGCAACCCCACCTGGACCGTCGCCGACTGCGCCGTGAATGCCTACCTGGCCTACCTGCCGATCTTTTTCCCCCAGGTCGATCTATCGGCCTACCCCAACGTGCAGGCCACCATCGCCGCCACCCAGGCGCGTCCGGCCTACCGGCGGGTGATGGGGCTGGCGTGAGGGGGATTGATGGCCACTGACAGCGCCCCCTTCACCTGGCAGGGTCAGGTGTTGCAGCTGCTGGGGGCCCCGGCGGTGTGGGAGCCGCAGCACCGCACCCTGCTGGTGGCCGACCTGCACCTGGGCAAGGCGGAAACCTTCCAAGCCCACGGCATCCCCCTGCCCAGCGATGGCGATGGCAGCACTCTCAACGCCCTGCTGGATCTGGCCCACTGCTGGCAACCCCAGCAGGTGGTGGTGCTTGGGGATCTGATCCACAGCCGCCTGGGGCTCACCGCCGAGCTGCGGGCCAAGCTGGATGCCCTACCCGAGCTGCTCGGCTGCCCGCTCCGGCTGATCGGAGGCAACCACGACCACGGCAGCTGGATCGCCGGGCTACCGCAGGAGCCCTCCCAGGCGCTTGGACCCTGGTGGCTGAGCCACCACCCGGAACCGCGGACTGGATTCCTCAACCTCTGCGGCCATCTCCATCCGGTGGCAGTGGTGGGCCGGGGCGCTGATCGGCTGCGGCTGCCCTGTTTCAGCTACTGCATGCGCCAGGAGCGCCTGGCCCTGCCCGCCTTCGGTCGCTTGACGGGAGGCCATCCCTGCTCCCAACGTGATCAGATCTGGCTGGTGGCGGATGGCGCCGTTGTGGAGTGGACGCAAGCAGCCCCCAGCAACACCCCAACCGCCTGACCCCTCTGCCTGAACGCACCGCGGTGAGACGACCGCTGTGGCAACGCAAGCGGTCGCTGGTGGTGGCCGTGCCGGCGGGATTTCTCAGCTTTCTGGTGGCGATCGCACCACCCCTGACGGGCCCCAGGGCCGGAGCACCCCTGCTCACCAGCGCCGACGGGGTGCCCTTCCGCTATCAGCCCGACGACAGCGTCTACGCCCTCGATTTCGACCCCCGAGAGGTGCGACTCCAACTGTTTGAAGGCTGGGACCGGGAGCAGGAGGCCTTCGCCGACAGCCAGGCCCTGGCCTTCATCTCCGGGCCGATGTACGAGCGCCATGTCGATGAGAGGGGGCGGGAGATCACGGTGCCCCTGGGCGACATCAAGCTGGGCGATCGGATCTGGCGCGGCCGCAACCGCACCGCCGCCCGCCAACGGGCCTTTGTGGGGATCCGCCGCGATGGCGGCGTGGAGTTCGGCTACGGCGAACTCACGAGCGAGCGCGCCCAACGCTTCGACAGCTTCATCGGCGGGTTGCACAGCGTTTACAACGACCTGGAGCAGCCCCCCGCGGCCTACAAAGGCGCGTACAGCATCTCGATGGGGCAGCAGATCCGCTACTTCCTGCCCCGGATCCGCATGGTGATCGGCCTGCGCCCCGACGGCCGGTTGGAGGCGCTGATGAGCCGCGATGGCCTCACCCTGGAGCAAACCCGCTCCCTGGCACGTCAGCGCGGGCTGCGGGCGGCCTACCTGCCCGACCACGCCTCCAAGAGCCGCTTCATCATTCCGGGCCAGAAGGGCTTCAGCGCGGCCGATGCCAACTGGATCAGCGGTGGCGCCACCAGCTTTGTGCACGTGCCTTACCTGCTGCGGCTGAGCCGGCGTGCCATACCCCTCCAGGGATCGCTGCTGGCCGGCCTGGCGGGGCGCACGGCGGCCGAGGGCTGCGGCAATCCCTTTCAATGCGGCCAAACCCTGGGCGGCCAGCTGGTGGACCGGGCCCTGGCCGGCTTCAACCGGCTGATGGAGCAGGGCGTGGAGCCCGTTGCCCAGCTGATCTGGGCGCCCCTGGGGCCCAAGGATCCCCTGCGGGCGCGAGCCAAGGCGCCCCTGCGGGAGCCACTGATCAGCGCCGACCCCCTGGCCCTACGGCAACGCCAGGAGCAGGCGGGCGCCAGCCCGGCGATCACCGGGGTGGAGCTGGAAACCCTTGGCCTGCCCGCCGACCTGCCCCAGCCGCTGGTGCTGCCGGAAGGCGCAGTGCTGCCAGAGGGGGAAGAGCCCTCGCAAGGCGAGGGTGCCGCATCCCTGGATGGACAGCAGATTGCGCCAGGTTCTCCGGCTCCTGGTGCAACAAGCCGTGCAACAGAACCCGTCGTGGTGGGGGGACAGCTGCCCGGGGCTCCACCACCACCACCCTTACCGCAACCCTGATCAGCCCGCCGCCGCCAGCGCCCGCACCACATCGCCACGGGTGAGCACACCCACGGGGTGGCGCTCGCCATCGAGCACAAACAGGCGTTGGGTGCTGCGCTCATGCAGCAGGCTTGCCGCCGCCGGCAGGGGCAGGTCGGCGCTGCAGGTGTGCACCTTGGCATTCATCACCTCGCCCACGGTGCTGCCGAGCACCTGGTGCACCTCCTTGTCCCAGCTGAGCGGGTTGCGCAGGTAGATCACCGCATCGAGCAGCATCACGTAGGGCCCGGGCTGGAAACCGCTCTCCCGCACCATCAGGTCCTGCTCGGTGAGTTCACCCACGAGTACCCCCGCCCCATCCACCACCGGCAGACCGCTGATGTGGTGCTCGCTCATCAGCTGCACCGCCTCCTGAAGGGGGCTGCCGGCGGTGACGCTCAGCACCGGGGCCGACATCACGGCGGAAACCAGCTGTTGCACCACGGGCCAGCACTCAAGACTGGAGCCATTCTGGGGCCGAGCCTGGCGAGCACCATGACGACACAAGGGATCGAGCCACGGAAACTGCGCCGCCTGGCCGATGGCCTCACCGTGGGCCGCGCCCTGCTGGGCCTGCCGCTGATCCTGGCTCTCACGAGCAACCAGCTGGCCCTGGGCTGGTGGCTGCTGCTGCTGGGGGGGCTGAGCGACTGGGCCGACGGCGTGCTGGCCCGCCGCGCCGGTGGCGGCTCAACCTGGGGCGCCCGACTCGATCCCCTCACCGACAAAATCCTGATCGTCGCCCCCCTGCTCTGGATCGGGGCCGAGGGCCTGCTGCCCCTGTGGGCGATCTGGCTGCTGCTGGCCCGGGAGCTGCTGATTTCCGGCTGGCGCAGCGGTGCCACAGGCGGCGGGCCGGCCTCCCGGGGCGGCAAAGCCAAAACGATCCTGCAGTTTGGGAGTTTGCTGCTGCTGCTCTGGCCCTGGAGCGGCGCCGGCTGGGCCCAGCTGATGGGCTGGTGGCTGTTCTGGCCGTCGCTGCTGCTGGCGCTCAGCTCGGCCTGGGGCTACCTGCGCAAGGTCGATCAGCCATAAACATTGGGCACAAAAAACTGTTCATTCAGTGGTGGGCGCTGGTAATCGCCAACGCTCTTGCGCGGTGGCAGTTCGATCGCCTCGGGGGTCATGTCCACGTAGGGCACCTTGCTGAGAATGTGGCGGATGCAATTGAGCCGGGCCCGTCGCTTGTCATCGGCCTCCACCGTGAACCAGGGAGCCTCAGGAATGTTGGAGCGGGCAAACATGTCGTCCTTAGCACGGGAAAACTCCACCCAGCGATCCCGAGATTCCAGATCCATCGGACTGAGCTTCCAGCGGCGCGCCGGATCCTTGAGCCTTGAGCGAAAGCGCACTTCCTGCTCCTCATCGCTCACCGAAAACCAATACTTCAGCAAGGTGATGCCACTGCGCACGAGCATGCGTTCGAATTCCGGACAGGACTGCATGAATTCCTCCACCTGCTCCGGGCTGCAGAAGCCCATCACCTTCTCCACCCCGGCGCGGTTGTACCAGGAGCGATCAAACAACACCATCTCGCCGGCAGCGGGGAAATGTTCCACATAGCGCTGGAAATACCACTGGCTCTTCTGCTGGTCTGAAGGGGTGCCGAGGGCCACCACCTTGCATCCACGGGGATTCAGCGGCTCGGTCACGCGTTTGATCGTGCCGCCCTTGCCGGCGGCATCACGCCCCTCAAACAAGATGATCAGGCGGTATCCGGTGTGCTTGATCCAGTACTGCATCTTCACCAGCTCCACCTGCAATCGGGCCAGCTCGTTTTCGTAAATGTTGCGGTCTAGTTTCGGAGGCCGGCCCTCGGAGTGGCTCGAAAAGTCGTCCAAGATCGGCGACGGGTGGTAGCGATCGCTGCCGTTTCCAGCGGCATCTGCTGACAAAGTTTTCTTGTTGGTCGATTCAGCCCGTTCAACCTGTTTCTTGCCTTTCTTCTTTTTCATTTTCTTAGACAGCAGCTTCAACTTCGGCGACGGCATATCCAGAGCGTTGGAAGCGGCCTCCGAACCCTGCTCAGAACTGGTGTCGGATGCCCTCTCGGTCTGATTTTTTTTCACTGGCCATGGATCAACACACACACTGGAAATCACCTATCGCCAAACTGAAGCTGCCAAAGCAGCGATCGCTACCTTCAGGAAAAACGCATACCTTTCTTCACAGGCCATGACCTGTTGTCCATGTCACGCCTGAGCCTTGGCTAAACCTCAAACCTGGATCAATCCCGAATCGGTGCTGGCTTGGTTGCAGCAGGGTCACCGCCGGTTTCTTGAGGGGCATTCCCTCCACCCCCACAGCACGCGGCAACGCATGCAGGCGGTGGTGGAGGGACAACATCCGCGGGCAGCGGTTCTGGGCTGTGCAGATTCGAGAGTCCCGGTGGAGCTGCTGTTCGACACCGGTTTCGGTGATCTCTTTGTTGTACGCAATGCCGGCACGATGAGCACCACGGCGGCGATTGCCTCGCTGGAATATGCGGTGGGGCATCTGGGCGTGCCCTTAATTGTCGTGCTAGGTCACGAAGCCTGCGGCGCCGTATCGGCGGCTCTTCACCCTGAACTGCTCCTGACCCCGAGCCTGGCCCAGGTGGTGGGGCAACTGCGCATGGAGCTGTTGCAATACGGCGATCAGCTCTCGCTGGAGGAATCCTGCCGGCGCCACACCTTGAGCGCCGCTGGAAATCTGGTGCACTCCAGCGTGCTGCTAACCGATCGCCTGCGGGCCGGTCAGCTCGCCGTGGTGGCCGGCTATTACGACCTCCACAGCTCCTCGATCGACTGGATGGGCAGGGTGGAGCCGATTCGTTATCCGGAACCGTGCCCCGACCTCAGCCTTCGCCCAGCAACGCCGCATCAGCGCTGAAATCGGGGCTGGTGGGCATCCGCTGGGCGTAGTCGTGGGTGTAGCTGTCAGCCAGGGTGGCCTCGAGGTCAAACTCCGGCTCCCAGGCCAGTTCGCGCCGCACCCGGGTGATGTCGGTGAGGAAGTGGGCCAGCCGTAGGGGGAAGGCCTTACGGGCTTTCTTGTCCAGGCCTGCGGGATCGAAGCTGCGGATCTCCACCGTCGCCGGATCCTGGCCGGCGGCGCGGGCGGCGGCCTCCACCAGGCCGCGGAAGGTGACGCCCTGGCGGCCCGTGCAGTTGTAGATGCGGTTGGCGGCGGCCTCCACCTCGATGCAGCGGGCCATGGCACAGGCCAGGTCGCGCACGTGGCCCAGCTGGGTGATGGTGCTGCCATCACCGGGCAGGGGCACCGGCCGGCCGTGCACGATCCGGTCAAAGAACCAGCTTTCCACCGGGTTGTAATTGCCCGGGCCCACGATGTAGGTGGGCCGGAAGCTGGTGAAGAGAATCCCCTCGCTGCGCAGCCAGGCCTCGGTGTCGGCCTTGCCGGCGTGGCGGCTGGCCGGATCGGTGGGGCTGTCCTCATCCAGGGGCCACAGCTCGCTGTCGGCATACACACCGGCTGAGCTCACATACACAAACCGGTGACTGGGGGAGCCGGTGCGTTCGATCACGGCGCGGGAGTCGTCAAGCGTGCGGCCGGAGCTGTCGACGATCACGTCGAAGCGGCGACCATCGAGCCGCTGCAGTCCATCCGGAGTGGTGCGGTCGCCGATCAGGTGCTCCACCCCTGCCGGCGCTGGCTTGTTGCCCCGGGTGAACAGGGTGAGGGCATGCCCCGCAGCCTGCAGGCGCTCCACCAGCGGTTTGCCCACGAAGCGTGTGCCGCCCATCACCAGGATGTCCATGCCGATGCCCGCCGGCGGGCCGTGAAACGCGGCGTCATTCTGGGCTGCGTTCCGCTCTGGGGATCCTTCAGGCGCTGGCGCCGGTGCTTAAGCCCGTACTCAGACCCAGAAGCTGCAGCAGCCAGGCCCAGAGCGGCACCGTCAGCAGCGCAGCCAAGGTGCTCCACAGCACCAGGGCCGCCGGCCGCCGGGTATCTACTGCGCTATCGGCACCAGCATCAGACCCCACGGATTCGGCCAGCAGCAGCACCGCCACGGCGGTGGGCGCCGCCGCCTGCAGCACCAGAGGAGCGAGCAGCAATGGCGGCAGCCGCAGCAGCACAGCCATCACCAGCACCGCCAGGGGAAACAGCACCAGCTTGATCGCCATGCTGACCAGCACCCCAAAGGGCAGGGGGCGGCCCAACACCGGAGCGATGCGCAACCCCAGCACCACCAGCGACAGCCACACCACCGCCCGGGCAGGCCACCACAACCAGGCCGCGAGCACCCCATCCCAGGGCGACAGCTGCAGCAGGGCCGCCCCCAGCAGCCCCTGGCTGGCCGGGCTCCTCACCAGAGCGGTGAGGAGCGGTTGCAGAGCCAGACGGCGCTGGGCCATCAGCGAGGGACCGATGGTCCAGGTGAACAGGGTGCCGGCCAGGTCGTAGCTGATCGCGTAGCTCAGGGCCTGCGGGGGCAACAGGGCCAGCGCCGCAGGGATGCCGAAATAGGCCGTGTTGCCCACCACCGCCCCAAAACGCTCGGCGGGGCTGGAACACCAGCGCTGCACCACCAGCAAGCCGCTGCCAACGGCGGCCAGCGCCAGTACGCCCATCTCCAGCACATCCCAGTGCAGGCAGCTGCGCAGCAGCAGCCCCATCAGGCTGAAGGGCACCCCCCAGCGCACCAGGGGCGGTGCCAGCACACCGGCCAAATCGGGCCAACGCGGCGCCAGCAGCATCCCTAGCAACAGAGCAGGCACCAGCTCGAGCAGAAACGCCAAGGCCAACCCCAACACCCGACGCACCGCAGGCTCCAGGATGGCGCCATGCGTCTCAGTGCCGCCTACACCGCCCAAGTCGCCGTGCTGCCGCAGACCCGCGGCTACCGCCACTTCGCCCTGCTGGGGGAGCGGGGCAAGGGCAGCGAGCGGGCCGTGGAACTCGAGGCGGTGCTGGAGCGCCAATTTCGCCTGGTGGTGCCCCTGCGGGAGCTGGGCGATCGGCAGCTCTGGCAGCCTGGCTGGCAGCAGTTGCCGCCACCGCCCGCCATGCAGATCATTCCCGCCATCGATCTGCTCGACGGGCACTGCGTGCGGCTGCACCAGGGTGACTACGACCAGGTGACGCGCTTCGGCGACGACCCCGTCGCCCAGGCCCTCAGCTGGCAGAGCCAGGGGGCCCAGCGGCTGCACCTGGTCGATCTCGACGGCGCTAAAACCGGCCAACCCATCAACGATGTGGCGGTGAAAGCGATCACCGCCGCCCTGGACATCCCGGTGCAGCTCGGGGGCGGGGTGCGCAGCGCCGAACGGGCCGAGGAGCTGCTGGCCTGCGGCCTCGATCGGGTGATCCTCGGCACCGTTGCGCTGGAGCAACCCGAATTGGTGGAGGCCCTGGCGACCCACCACCCCGGCCGCATCGTGGTGGGCATCGACGCCAAGAACGGCAAGGTGGCCACCCGCGGCTGGCTTGAGGAGAGCAGCACCGACGCCAGCGAGCTGGCCCGCCGCTTCAGCGCCAGCCCCCTGGCGGCCCTGATCTGCACCGACATCGCCACCGATGGCACCCTCGCGGGGCCCAACCTGGATTTTCTGCGCGCCATGGCCGAGGCCAGCAGCGTGCCGGTGATTGCCTCCGGCGGCATCGGCACCCTGGAGCACCTGCTCTCCCTGCTGGCCCTCGCGCCCCTGGGGGTGGAGGGGGTGATCGTGGGCCGCGCCCTCTACGACGGGCGGGTGGATCTGGCCGAAGCCCTGCAAGCCATTGGCGACGGCCGCCTCCAGGACCCCATCGCCAGCACGGTGGCCTGATCCCGTAAGCGGATCGGGTGTGGGTTGGCTATAAATGCGTAACACTCCCTGAGGTGTGTCGCGTGATCGTCGACGCCCTTTCCCCTCCCCAACCCGCCGGTGTGGCCCCGCCCAGCACCAGCCTCGACTGCGCCACCAGCGTGGATGAGGTGTATCAACGCTGCCGGGAACTGGGCATGCGGCTCAGCCGCCAGCGCCGCATGGTGCTCGATCTGCTCTGGGCCGAGAAAAGCCATCTCAGCGCCCGAGACATCTTCGAGAAGCTCAACAACCTCGGCCGCAACATCGGCCACACCTCGGTGTACCAAAACCTCGAAGCACTGCAATCGGCCGGAGTGATCGAGTGTCTGGATCGGGCCAGCGGGCGGCTCTACGGCTACCGCAGCGACCCCCACAGCCACCTCACCTGCGTTGAATCGGGCGCCATTCAAGACCTCGATGTCGAACTGCCCCGGGAGCTGCTCGAGCAGATCGAGCGCCATACGGGCTTTGCCATCGAGAGCTACACCCTGCACCTCACCGGCCGCCCTCGGGCCCGCGCAAGCCGTCACCACCGGCCACCGGCCATCGATCATTCCTGATCAAGGGCTGGAGAAACCCGCCCAACATCGGTAGCGTTGGCCGAACCATCCGGCCCGACCTGTGAGTGCGCAGCTGCTGCTGTTTGCCGAACCGCTGCTGCGTGATGGGCTCAACCGGCTGCTGACGGACCAGGCCGGGAAGTATCACGTTGCCGAAACGCCCGACCAACTCCAGGGTCTGCCTGCGTTGGTGATCTGGCAGGCCAGCAGCCAAGACATGCAGGGAGGCCTGGCCCAGGAGGTGCTGCGCTTGCAGGAGCGCTGGCAGCCGTCACCGCTGCTGCTGCTGCTGCCGGCAGGCCACGGCCTTCAGAGCGAGGCCCTGCTGCAACTGCCTGCGGCCGGACTGCTGGAATCGCCGAGTCCGCAAGAGCTGCTGGAGGCGATCCCCACCCTGCTGGCCGGCGGTCGGGTGCTGGCCGTGGCCGGTGACACCCCAACGGCCGCGGCAACGGCCACCCCGGCCCTGGGCCTGGGCCAATGGCTGTTGATCAGTGGCCTGCAGCAGATCGATGCCGACATCCAGGCCATCGGGCGTCTGCTGACGCCACCCCCCACCAACCTGGTGCAGCTGCTGGTGCTGCAGGGTCGCCTCCGGGAACTCTCGGCGGCCCGCCAGCTGCTGCTGCTGCTCTGGGGCCCCGTGAGTGTGGCCTGGGGCCCGCTGGCCTCCAGCCTCAGCCCCACCCTGGCCGCAGCCAACGCCCCGGGTGCCGGCCCCGAACCCGTGCTGGCGATCACGCTGCAACAGCGCAGCGCCGACGGCATTTGGCGCGCCATTCGCCAGCGGCTGGAGGCCGGCACCGAGGCTGGCCTGAGCAACCAAACCGGCCAACTGCTGGCCATTGAGGGGCTCAGCGGGGAGCGGCGGCGGGATCTGCTGCGGGCCCTGCTCAGCCAGGTGGACAGCCTGCGCCAGCGCTTGCTAAGCGACCCCGCTCCCCAGCACGCGCTGCAGGAGCGCTGGCAGCAGTGGCAGCCGGAGCTGCGCCAGCAAGCCCTGCGCAGCCTGGTGAATCCCTACGTGCAACTGCCCAACGAGGGCAGCCTCCAGCCCGTGGCCGAAACCCTGATCCGCTGCAGCAACCTCACCACCGGCGACCCAGAACTGCCCGATGCCCAACCGATGCTGGCAGCGCTGGTGCGGGCCCAGCCCCTGCTGGTGCAGGGTCGCTTGCTGGCGGCCGATGAGCCGCAGGCCGTGTTGCATCTGGAGCTGCTGCTGGCCAACTGGCTGGTGCGCAGCGCCGAATTGGTGAGCGCTGAGCTGCTGGCCAGCTGCGCCCACTGGCCCGAGCTGCGCCGCTACCTGCTCCAACCCGACCTGCTCGCCACCCGCAACCTGGAGCGGCTGCGCAACCAGCTCAACGCCCAGCAGCGTTGGAGCAGCTGGGTGGAGCGGCCGATCAGCCTCTACGAAAGCCGCCGCCGGCTTTACTGCCTGCGCGATGGCGCCATCCGCTGCCAGGAGCTCACCGAACCCCGCGATGCCGAATTGCGCCAGCTCGGCTGGCTGCAGCAACTGGTGACCCTGGCGCTGGAAACCCGAGATGCACTGGCTCCCCAGGTGCAGAGTCTGGTGCGCGGCCTGGGCGATCTGGTGGTGGTGGTGCTCACCCGGGTGCTGGGCCGGGCCATCGGCCTGGTGGGCCGGGGCATCGCCCAGGGTATGGGCCGCAGCCTGGGCCGTGGCTGAACGCCACAATGGCCCCATTCAAGCCAGCGGATCGGGATGACGGGCACGGCGACAACCACCAAGAGCGTCCTGCGGGCCCTGCTCACCACCGCCCTGGGGATGCTGCTGGCGTCGGGCCTCTGGGGCCTGTGGAGCCCGCCAGCCCAGGCCTCGCTCACCAATAACAACTACGACGGCAACATCTACGCCCTCTACGCCGGCAACGGCTCCCTGGTGCCGCCCCGCAGCAGCCTCGCCCAGGCCCTGTCCGACCACCGCACCACCGTGGTCGTTTACTACCTCGATGACGACGCCGCCAGCAAACAGTTTTCGGCGGTGGTCTCGGAGCTACAGCGGGTGTGGCTGAACACCATCGAGCTGATCCCCCTGGTCACCGACCCCCTGCAGAACCGCGCTGACACCGGCCCCACCGACCCAGCCCACTACTGGTCGGGCTCGATCCCCCAGGTGGTGGTGTTCAATCCCGAGGGCCAGGTGATCTTCGATCAACAGGGCGCCGTGGACGTCGATGCAATCAACACCGCCGTGAGCCAGGCCACCGGCATCCCCCTGCCGGAGGGGGGCACCAGCAGCATCACCGAGAGCTTTAACGAACTCAATTCGGAGGTGGTAAGCCGCTGATGGGCCGCCTGGAAACCGACAGCATGGGCGCCATCGAGGTGCCCGATCAGCACTACTGGGGCGCCCAGACCCAGCGCTCGATCCACTACTTCCCCTTCGGCCAGGCCATGCCCCTGGCGGTGGTGCACGCCTTCGGCCAGCTCAAGGCAGCCTGCGCCGAAGTGAACCAGGCCAAGGGCAAGCTCAGCCCCGAGCTGGCCGCCCTGATCGTGGCGGCAGCTGACGAGGTGGCCGCCGGGGCGCTCGATGGAGAGTTCCCGCTGAAGGTGTGGCAAACGGGCTCCGGCACCCAAACCAACATGAACGTCAATGAGGTGATCGCCAACCGGGCGATCGAAGCCTCCGGTGGCGTGCTGGGCAGCAAGAGCCCGGTGCACCCCAACGACCACGTCAACCTCAGCCAATCCAGCAACGACACCTTTCCAGCCGCCCTGCACGTGGCGGTGGCGATCGAGCTGGAGCGCCGTCTGATTCCGGCGGTGGAAGCGCTGCGCACCGCCCTGGCGGCCAAGGCCGAGGCCTATGCGGAGATCATCAAGATCGGCCGCACCCACCTGCAGGATGCGGTGCCCCTCAGCCTGGGCCAGGAGTTCAGCGGCTACGTGGCCCAGCTGGAGCTTGGGCTCGAAAGCCTGCGGGCCAGCCTGCCCCAGGTGCACCAGCTGGCCATCGGCGGCACAGCCGTGGGCACCGGCCTCAACGCCCCGGCCGGCTTCGGCGAGGCGGTGGCGGCAAGGCTGGCCGAGCGCCTTGGGCTGCCCTTCACCTCAGCGCCCAACAAGTTTCAGGCGTTGGCGGGCCATGAGCCCCTGGCCGCCGCCCACGGTGCCCTCACGGTGCTGGCCGGCAGCCTGATGAAAATCGCCAACGACATCCGCTGGCTGGCCAGCGGGCCCCGCTGCGGCCTCGGCGAGCTGGTGATTCCGGAAAATGAACCCGGCAGCTCGATCATGCCGGGCAAGGTGAATCCCACCCAGGCCGAAAGCCTGACGATGGTGGCCGTGCAGGTGATGGGCAACAACACCGCCGTGCAACTCGCCGCCAGCCAGGGCAACTTCGAGCTGAACGTGTTCAAGCCGGTGATCGCCCGCAACGTGCTCGAGAGCATCACCCTGCTGGCGGGGGCCTGCAGCAGCTTCCGCGAGCACTGCATCGAGGGGCTCCAGGCCAACGAAAGCCGCATCGAAACCCTGCTCGACCAGAGCCTGATGCTGGTCACGGCCCTCACCCCCGCCATCGGCTACGACCGGGCCTGCGCCATCGCCAAGCACGCCCACAACCACCAGCTGAGCCTCAAGGAGGCCGCCCTGGTGCTCGGCGAGATCAGCGCCGAAGAGTTCGATCGCTGGGTGCAGCCCGACCAGATGGTGTGAGGGGCTGGGAGGTTCAGAGCAGGTTGGCCGCCAGTTCGGCCAGCTCGCTGCGCTCACCCCGCAGCAGGGTGATGTGGCCGGCCAGGGCCTGGCCCTTGAACCGCTCCACCAGCCAGGTGAGGCCGTTGCTCTCGGCATCCACGTAGGGATTGTCGATCTGGTAGGGATCACCCGTGAGCACGATCTTGGTGCCTTCGCCCACCCGGGTCACGATCGTCTTCACCTCATGGGGCGTGAGGTTCTGGGCCTCATCCACCACCATGAACTGGCGGGGAATCGAGCGGCCGCGGATGTAGCTGATCGCCTCCACCTCCAGCAGCCCCATGCCCTTGAGGTCGGTCCAGTTGCTGCGCGGCCCGCGGTGGCTGCCGCCCCGGCCACCCGCTCCAGCGCCACCGCCACCGGCTGCCCGCCCGGCACCGCGCCCCTCGTCCTCGCCGCTGCCGCCCAGCAGAAAGTCGAGGTTGTCGAGGATCGGCTGCATCCAGGGCCCCATCTTCTCCTCGAGATCCCCCGGCAGAAAACCGATCTCCTTGCCCAGGGAGATCACCGGCCGGGTCACCAGCAGGCGCTCATAGAGCCGCTCGTCGGCCACCTGGTGCAGGCCCGCCGCCAGGGCCAGCAGGGTTTTGCCCGTGCCGGCCTTGCCCACCAAGGTGATCAGCTGAATCTCGGGATCCAGCAGCAGATCCAGGGCAAAGGTCTGCTCCCGGTTGCGGGGGTGGATGCGTCCGAGCTTGGCCTTGGGCGCGCGCTGCAACGGCTGCAGGGTGCCGGTGGCGGCGTTGAAGCGAGCCAGCAGGGTGTGGGCCGGTTGGGCCTGGTCGATCAGGGTCACCCCCTCATTGGCCTGCAGCGGGCTCTCCACCCCCAGCCCCTCCACCTCCAGGCCTGGCGGCAGCTTGAGCCGGTCCATCTGCTCGGCACTCACCCACAACTCACACAGGCCCGGGTAGAGGTCGCCGATGTCGACCCGATCGCTGGTGTAGTCCTGGGCGATCAGGCCCACCGCATCGGCCTTGATGCGCAGGTTGGTGTCCTTCGTCACGAGGATCACCGGCGGCTGGCTGCCCATCACCGCCTGCAGCCGCTGCTCCTCGAGGGCCACCGCCAGGATGTTGTTGTCGCCGTTGCCGGCCTTGAGCTCCGGTGGCAGCTGGCTGAGGGTTTCACTGCGGCAGAACACCACCTTGAGGGTGCCGCCCTGGTCACCGTTGGGCACCCCATCAGCCAGGTTGCCCTGGGCCCGCAGCCCATCCAGCAGGCGCGACACCTGGCGGGCGTTGCGCCCCTTCTCGGCGGGATCACGTTTGAAGCGATCGATCTCCTCGACCACCTCGATCGGGATCAGGATGTTGTTGTCTTCAAACCGGGTCAGCGCAGCCGGATCGTGCAAGAGCACATTGGTGTCGAGCACGAAGGTCTTGCGCATGCCGGGCACCGAAATCGCGACGGTTTGAAGCTGACGGTTTGAAGCTAAGACCGCAGGCCCACTTACGCTCCGGCGATTCTTGCCCGGTCGCAATTGGCTTCTTCGCTTGTCGCCCTCGCCCTGCTGAAGCTCGTGCTGGTGCTGGCCCTGCTGTTGGGCCTCACCCTGGTGTGGCTGGAGCTGCGCCACCGGCTGCGGCCCGCGTCGCCGCTGCAGCTGCGTGCCGATGGTTTCCAGGTGGAGCGCACCCCAGCGGGGTTGGAGGTGACCGGCACGATCACGATCAGCAACCCCCATCGCCGCATGGAGGTGATGGTGCCGGAGATCACGCTGCGGCCCACCCTGCTGGGCCGGGGCGACCTGGCCGGCGTCACGGTGAGCAGTCGGATCGAGGCGCTCCATCAGGATGAGGAGTCACGCCCGGATGGCTATTGGGCCGCCTACATCGTCAAGGGGCGCAAGAGCACCAGCGCCCGCATCCACATCAGCCTCAGCGGCGCGCCGGGCCAGCCCCTCGACCAGCTGCTCGACACCCTCTGGCTGGACATCCTCTGGATCAACTACGGCCCCTTCGGCCGGCTCGAGCGCCGTGATGGCGTGCTCGTGCCGCTGCAAATGCCCACCCCCCTGGCCGCCGCGAATGCCCGCTGGCGCGACGGCGACCGCTGCCGCGTGCTGCCGGTAGGCACCCACCTGCTGGGGGTGCTGGATGACCCGGAAGCCGTGCTGCGCCGCTACGCCGGCGGCCTGATCGAGCCGGGCGACGTGCTCACCATCGGCGAAACCCCCCTGGCAGTGATCCAGGGCCGCTACCACCATCCAGCCACCGTGCAGCCCAGCGGCCTGGCCCGGCTGCTCTGCCGGGTGTTCCACCCGACCAGCTCCCTGGCCACCGCCTGCGGCCTGCAGAGCCTCATCGATGTGGTGGGGCCGGCCCGGGTGCTGGGGGCCTGGCTGGTGGGCCTGGCGCTGAAGTTGGTGGGCAGCAAGGGCTGGTTTTACCGGCTAGCCGGCGAGCAGGCCCGGCTGATCGACGACATCACGGGCACCACCCCGCCCTACGACCAGACGATTGTGCTGGGCCCCGACCAGCCCGCTGCCTTCTGCGCCGCCATGGCTCGCTCCCTCGGTGTGGCGGTGGCGGTGGTGGATGTCAACGACCTGGGCCGAGTCAAGGTGCTGGCCTCGAGCCCGGGCTGCGATGAGGCCTTGCTGGAGCGGGCCCTGCGCCCCAACCCGGCGGGCAACGCCAACGAGCGCACCCCCCTGGTGCTGGTGCGGCCGGCCTGAGTCGCCGCGGGGTGGGGCGCACATCGGGCGCCGCCGATACAGTTGGGTGATCGGATCAGCCTCGGCGCCCGTTCAGCCCCGGCATCTTCGCCACGCCCCATGCTCGGGATTCTGCAGCCCCCCTCTGCCCAGCCGGCACCACCAGGGCGGCCCGAGCCCGACAGCTGGCGGCTCGAGCCCCTCGCCGGCTGGCACTTGCCCCTGCTCAGCGACCCCGCCTTCCTGCCGCTGCAGCCGCTGCTGCAGCGCGCCTTGCTGCTGGGGCTGCCGGAGCGCCTGCTGCAATCCCTGCTGGCCCGTCCATCTTTGGCGCCCCAGGTGCTGGTTGCCCTCAACGGCCAAACACCCCTGGGCCTGATCGTGTGCCGCCGGCTGAACCGCAGCGGCAGCTGCTGGCAGATGCAGCACCTGCGCCTGGCCCCCGCAGCCGCCCGCCAGGAGCTGGCCGCCACCCTGCTGCGGGCCGCGATTCAGCGGGCCAAGGGCGCCGCCAGCTGGATTGCCGCGGCCTCCACCCTCGACGACACCCGCCTGGCCATGCTGCGCGAGCAGGGCTTCCAGCCCCTGCGCACGGATCGCCTCTGGTGCTGGCAGCAGCCCGCGAGCGCATCCACAGCGCCCCCCCTGCCAGCGCCTGCCGACCTGCAGCTCACGGCCCTGAACCGCCGCTCGGCGCCGCTGCTGTGGCACCTGGAGCAGGCGGTCTGCCCGGCCCGGTTGCGGCACCTGCTGGATCGGGGTGTCGAAGACCTGCTCGACCAGAGCCACGGCCGGGGCTGGATGTGGGTGGATCCCAATCGCGAGCAAGCGGTGGCGGCCGTGCGCTGGATCGGCGACCATCCCGGCGGCGGCCACGACGTGGAACTGAGTGTCCATCCCGCCTGGTCCCATCTGGTGGGCCCCGCCACCGAGCTGTTGCTGCAGCGGGCACAGAGCGAGCTGGGGGCTGGTGACCCCCTGTGGCTGCGCTGCGATCTGCGCGACGAGGCCCTGCAGCGCTGGATGGCGGGCCTCGGCGCCCAGGAGCGCGGTGAGCGGGTGCTGATGGCGCGCAGCGTCTGGAGGCGCCAGGGCCTGCAGGCACCCGCCCGGGCCGCCCAGCGCCTGGAGGCGATCCTCGGCCAGTGGCAACCCCGCCGCCGTCCACTTCCCACACCCACTCCTCTCACACCCACCCTTCCCCGTGCGTGACCCAGCCCAGGGGGCCCGCCGCCAGCCTCCCCAGCCCCGCTCGACCCTGGCCCTGGATGTGGGCCGCCGGCGCATCGGCCTGGCCGGCTGTGACCCCCTGGGGCTGACGGTCACGCCCCTGCCGGCCCTGGCCCGGGGGCGCTTTGCCACGGATCTGGAGCACCTGAGGGCGCTGGTGAGCCAGCGGCGCGTCAGCGCCTTGGTGGTGGGCCTGCCCCTCGATGAGGCCGGCCAACCGACCGCTCAGGCTCAGCATTGCCAGCGGTATGGCGATCAGCTGGCCCGAGCGCTCCAGCTGCCCCTGGCCTGGGTCAACGAGCACACCAGCAGCTGGGCCGCCGCCGAGCGCCATGGCCTGCACGGCGACCGCAGCGGCGCCCTCGACAGCGCTGCGGCAGCGCTACTGCTGGAGCAGTGGCTGCAGGAGGGGCCAGAACCGGTGCAGGCGGCGACCATCGGCGGCGGCGAGATGGCCGGCGTTGCACCATCCTGAGAAGACACGCGCCCCCTGCATGAGCCCCGAAGCCCCCTCCCAGCCCCCCTCGGAGAGTTCCGCCGATGTGCCCACGGTGCTCGTGCACGACAGTCGCGGCCGCCAGCTGCTCTGCTTCCTCGAGCAGCTGATCCCCCTCGACGGCCACGACTATGTGCTGCTCACCCCGGTGGACACCCCGGTCTGCCTGTTCCGCCTGGACGACGACGAAGACCCGGAACTGATCGACACGATCGATGCCACCGAGCCGATCCTGTCGGTCGCCGATGTGGTGCTCCAGGAGCACGATCTCACCCTGGTGCGTTCGGCCGTCACCCTCACCGTGAGCGGTGAACTGGACGAACCCGAGGAGCTCGACGACGACGAGGACGCTGATGACGACTCGGAGACCTACGAACTGCTGGTGAGCTTCCTGGTGGACGAACGGGAGTACGGGCTCTACATCCCCCTCGATCCCTTCTTTGTGGTCGCCCGCATGGACGGCAACGGTGCCGTGCTGGTGGAAGGCGAGGAGTTTGAGCGGGTCCAGCCCCGGATCGAGGCTGAGCTGGAGGAGCGGGAGGGCGACGACTGATGCTGCGTCAGTTGCTGCGCCCCAACTGGCTGCGGGAATGCACCTTGGCCGAGCTGCCCCTGCAGGAGCTGCTGGACCAACCGATCCGGGCCCTGGTGCTCGATGTCGACCGCACCCTGCTGCCCCGCCGCCAGGCAGAGCTGCCCGACAGCGCCCTGCGCTGGCTGAGGCTGGCGCGGCAGCACATGCCGATCCACCTGTTCAGCAACAACCCCTCCCGCAAACGGATTGGAGCCGTCGCGGCCCAGCTCGACCTCCCCTACACCATCTCTGCGGGAAAACCACGACGCAGCGCCCTGCGCAAGGTGCTGGCCGAGCTCCAGCTACCCCACCAGGAAGTGGCCCTGATCGGTGATCGCCTCTTCACCGATGTGATTGCTGGCAACCGGCTCGGGCTATTCACCGTGCTGGTGAAGCCGATCGATCCGCTCGGCCAGCCCTGCCAGCGGGATCGGCTGCAGAAGCTGGAGCTGCGCCTGGCCCGTTGGGTCGGCACGACCCTGGGCTGATGGCACACGAGCAAAGCGCCATGCGCCGGGTGATCAAGGTGGGCACCAGCCTGCTGCGGGGCAGCGGTGATCGCCCCACGGCGGCGGTGATCGCTGATCTGGCGGCCAGTCTGAGCCGCCAGCAGCGCCGTGGCGATGCGATTGCCCTGGTCACCAGCGGTGCCGTGGGCCTGGGCTGCGTCGCCCTGGAGATGGACCAGAGACCCAGTGAGGTGGTGGCCCTGCAGGCCGCCGCCGCCGTAGGCCAGGGGCGGCTGATGGCTCTGTATCAAGACGCGTTCGCGGTGCGGGGCCTGGCCGTGGCCCAGGTGCTGCTCACCCGCGGCGATCTGGCCTCCCGGCGTCGCTACCAGAACGCCTGCCGCACCCTCGAGCAGCTGCTGGACTGGGGGGTGGTGCCGGTGGTCAACGAAAACGACACCCTGGCCACCGATGAGCTGCGCTTCGGCGACAACGACACCCTGTCGGCCCTGGTGGCGGTGGCGATCGGAGCCGACGAGCTGGTGCTGCTCACCGATGTGGATCGGCTCTATTCCGGCGATCCCCGCAACGATGCCGAGGCGCGGCCGATCGAGGAGGTGCGCAACCTGGCGGAGCTGGACAGCCTGCACAACGTGGCCACCGGTGGCGGCCAGTGGGGCACCGGTGGCATGACCACCAAACTGGCCGCCGCCCGCATCGCCACCTCCAGCGGCATCCGCGTGCGGCTGGCCGACGGCCGCGACCCCGCCGTCCTCGACGCCCTCCTGGCTGGCGAGCGGGTCGGCACCGTGTTCCAGCCGAGCCCCACCCCCCTGCCCGACCGCAAAGGCTGGCTCGCCCATGCCCTGCTGCCCAAGGGAAGCCTGCACCTCGATGCGGGCGCCGAACAGGCCCTGACCCGCCAGGGGGCCTCCCTGCTGGCCGTGGGGGTGAAGGCTGTGGAGGGCGACTTTGGCCGCCGCGAGGCCGTGCGGCTGCTGGCCAGCGATGGCCGGGAGCTGGGCCGGGGGCTGGCCACCCTCAGCAGCACGGAGCTGCGGGAGCTGATGGGGCGCGCCGGCGTGGAGGTGGTGCACCGCGACCAACTCGTGCTCACCAGCTCCTAGGCCCGGCCTACGATCCGGCCTGGCCGGCTCCCTTGGAATGCGCTTCAGCGACCTGCTCAGCCATCTGAGCGACGTGACTGATGCCAGCCCGCGCCACCTGGCCGGCGACCCCGAGATCCGCGGTGCCGCCGCCCTCGACCAGGCCGGGAGCGGCCAATTGAGTTTCCTCGAACCGGGGAATGCCCTGGCGGCGGCCTTGCAGGCCAGTGGCGCCAGTGCGGTCCTGATTCCGGTCCGGGGCGAGGAGGCCGAGGCTCTCCAACAGCAGGCCAGGGATCGCGGCCTGGCCTGGGTCGCCCTGGCCGATCCCAGGCTGGCCTTTGCCGAAGCCCTCGAGGCGCTCTACCCCCGCAGCCGCCCGGCCTCCGGCATTCACCCCAGCGCTGTGGTGGATCCCAGCGCCGTCGTGGGGATGGGCACCCATGTGGGAGCCCAGGTGGTGATCGGCGCCAACGTGCAGATCGGCGCCAGCTGCATCCTTCACCCCCGGGTGGTGCTCTACGACGATGTGCAGATTGGCGAGGGCTGCGAGCTCCACGCCGGGGCTGTGCTGCAGCCCGGCACGCGCCTGGGCCGCGGCTGCGTGGTGCACTCCAACGCCGTCATCGGCAGCGAGGGCTTCGGCTTTGTGCCCACCGCCAACGGCTGGCGCAAGATGCCCCAGACCGGCCAGGTGATCCTCGAAGACGGCGTGGAGGTGGGTTGCGGCAGCACGGTGGATCGCCCCTCGGTGGGTGAAACCCGAATCGGCGCCGGCACCAAAATCGACAACCTGGTGCACATCGGCCACGGCGTGATCACCGGCCAGGGCTGCGCCCTGGCGGCCCAGGTGGGCATCGCCGGAGGGGCTCGCCTGGGCAACGGAGTGATCCTGGCGGGCCAGGTGGGGCTGGCCAACAAGGCGGTGATGGGCGACCGCTCAATCGCCTCCTCCAAATCCGGCGTGCATGGCGAGGTGGCCGCCGGCGAGGTGGTGAGCGGCTATCCGGCCATCCCCAATCGCCTCTGGCTGCGCTGCTCGGCAGCCTTCAACAAGCTGCCCGAGCTGGCCAAGAGCCTGCGCCAACTGGAGAAACGCGTCCAGGGCTGAGCCCGCCAGGGGTGCAACCAGCCAGCGCCTAGCCTCGCCGCCAGCCCTGAACACCGCCGGCGGCACCCCCACACCACCATGACGACCAGCTACCGGATCACCCTGCTCCCCGGCGATGGCATCGGACCGGAGATCACCGCAGTGGCCCGGCAGCTGCTGGATGCGGTGAGCGCCCGGCATTGCTTTGACCTCGCCTACGACGAGCAGCCCATGGGCGGCGCGGCCATCGATGCCACCGGCGAGCCCCTGCCCGCGAGCACCCTGGAGGCCTGCAGGCGTGCCGATGCGGTGTTGCTGGCCGCCATCGGCTCCCCCCAATACGACACCCTGCCCCGGGAGCAGCGCCCCGAAACCGGTCTGCTGGGGCTACGGGCGGGGCTGGGCCTGTTCGCCAATCTGCGACCCGTCAAGATCCTTCCGGCCCTGATCGACGCCTCGACCCTGAAGCGCGAGGTGATCGAGGGGGTGGACCTGCTGGTGGTGCGCGAACTCACCGGCGGCGTGTACTTCGGCACCCCCAAGGGGCGCGTCGAAGCGGGAGGCCGGGTGCGGGCCTTCAACACCATGGCCTACTTCGACGACGAAATCGATCGGATCGCCAAGGTCGGATTTGAGCTGGCCATGCAGCGAGGCGGGCGCCTGTGCAGCGTCGACAAGGCCAACGTGCTGGATGTGAGCCAGCTCTGGCGCGACCGGGTCAACGCGATGGCGAGCGACCACCCAGGCGTGGAGGTCAGCCACATGTATGTCGACAACGCCGCCATGCAGCTGGTGCGCAACCCTCGCCAGTTCGACGTGCTGCTCACCAGCAACCTCTTCGGCGACATCCTCAGCGATGAGGCCGCCATGCTCAGCGGCTCGATCGGCATGCTGCCGTCGGCCTCCCTGGGGTCCAGCGGTCCGGGCCTGTTCGAGCCCATCCACGGTTCTGCGCCAGACATCGCTGGGCAGGACAAGGCCAACCCGATGGCCATGGTGCTCAGCGCCGCCATGTTGCTGCGCATCGGCCTGCAGCAGCAGGCAGCTGCCGCCGATCTGGAAGCAGCGGTGGATCGCGTGCTGGCAGCCGGTTACCGCACCGGCGACCTGATGGCCGAGGGCTGCACCCAACTGGGCTGCCGCGCCATGGGCGAACAACTCTTGGCAGCGCTGGAGGGCTGATCCTGCAACGGTTCACCGCAGGGATGGGGGTATCGGTCCGGCGACCTGCCAAACTCACGGTCGGTTTTTGGATCCCCGCGCATGTCGAAGCGTCACCCGGTTGTGTCTGTCACCGGTTCCTCCGGCGCTGGGACCAGCACCGTCAAGCGCGCCTTCGAATACATCTTCAAGCGTGAGGGGATCACCCCGGCGGTGGTGGAGGGCGACAGCTACCACCGCTACGAACGGGGCCCAATGAAGGAAGCGATGGCCGCTGCCGTGGCCAAGGGCGAGAACTTCTCCCACTTCGGTCCCGAGGCCAACCGCTTCGACAAGCTTGAAGAGCTGTTCAGCACCTACGGCGAAACCGGCGGCGGCGAGAAGCGTTACTACCTGCACTCCGTTGAGGAGGCCGCTGAGCACAACGCCCGCCTCGGCACCAACCTGGAGCCGGGTCAGTTCACCCCCTGGGAGCCGATTCCCGGCGGCACCGACCTGCTCTTCTACGAGGGCCTGCACGGCGGCGTGGTGGGCGAGGGCTACAACCTGCGCAATCTGGCGGATCTCCTGATCGGCGTGGTGCCGATCGTCAACCTGGAGTGGATCCAGAAGATCGCCCGCGACAACCAGGAGCGCGGCTACTCGGCTGAAGCCACAGTGGACACGATCCTGCGCAGGATGCCGGATTACATCAATCACATCTGCCCGCAGTTCAGCCTCACCGACATCAACTTCCAGCGGGTGCCCACCGTGGACACCTCCAACCCCTTCTTCATCCAGACCATCCCCACCCCGGATGAGAGTTTCGTCATCATCCACATCCGCAAGGTGGCCCGCGAAAAGTGGGGGATTGACTTCCCTTACCTGCTCAACATGATCAACGGCTCCTTCATGTCCACACCCACCTCAATCGTGGTGAACGGCGGCAAGATGGGCTTTGCCATGGAGTTGATCCTCACCCCGATCATCCACCGCATGATCGAAGAGAAGAAGAAGCTGGCCTGATTGCATCTGCAGCCTTTAGTCTGGGGCTGCAATTCGTTCTGGTGAGGCCGATTTCCTTCGCCACACCCACGAACCCACCCCGTGTGGAACACCACCAGGCGGATCAACCACAGACCTCGGCGCCGTCGTTTCTGATTCCGGGGGCCTCCGCCAAGGCGGCTCCCGGACTCCGTCTCGATCAGATCAACAGCCAGCTGGTGATTCAGGCGGCACGGCGGGTGATGTTTCAGGCTCTCAACAATGCCTCTGCGGGGGCGGATCCTGCCGGTGTGGTGCTCCACGGCAACCAGGGCCGCCTGGTGTTCGACCTGCCGGTGCTACTGCCGGACGAACACTTTGTGCCCATCGATCTGATCCGGGGCCAGCTGGGCCGCAGCGGCGGATCCCGCTTGCGCCTGCCCCGCAAACCTTCCTCCATGCCTCCCGCCTGAGGTCCGCTTGAGCGCCACGGCTCCACTTCTGTCCAGCTTTCCCGCCCTGCCGCTGCTGGCGGCCCTGCTCGGGGCCTGCGTCGGCAGTTTTCTCAACGTGGTGGCCTGGCGCCTGCCGCGGGAAGAATCGATCGTGCTGCCCCCCAGCCATTGCCCCCACTGCGGCAGCCGGCTGCGCTGGACCGAAAACGTGCCTGTGCTCAGCTGGTTGCTGCTGCGGGCGCGCTGCGGCCACTGCGGCGCCCCGATCGCGATCCGTTACCCCCTGGTGGAACTGCTCTGTGCCGGTCTGTGGGTGGCGGCGCTGCTGGCCCGCCCTAGCGCCATGGGCCCCCAACCCCAGCCCTGGCTGCTGGTCGTGGCGGGCTGGTTGCTGCTGAGCTGGCTGATCCCCCTGGTGCTGATCGACCTCGATCGCCTCTGGCTGCCGGAGCCCCTCTGCCGCATCGGCCTGGTGCTCGGTCTGGCGATGACGGCCCTGATCGGCTTCCAGCAGGACGCGGGCGTGGGCCGCGAGCTGCTGTTCCACCACCTTGTGGCCTCTGGTGTGGGGCTGGTGGGCTTTGAGGCGGTCAGCGCCCTGGCCCAGAAGGCGATCGGCAAGCCGGCCCTGGGACTGGGAGACGCCAAGCTGGCCGCCCTCCTTGGAGCCTGGCTCGGGCTGACCGGCCTGGGGCTCACGGTGATCCTGGCGGTGTTCAGTGGCGCCGTGGTGGGCAGCATCGGCCGTCTCAGTGGCCGGCTCGGCAAGCACCAGCCCTTTCCGTTTGGCCCTTTCCTGGCCGCTGGCGGGGCCGCCGTGTGGCTGCTGGGCCACGACGTCTGGCTTGCTGCGCTGGGGCTGGTGTGGTGAAGCGCCTTAAATAGGTCCATCGCCAGGCCCACTGCCCCCCGAGATCGCATGTCGTTGTTCGACTGGTTTGCGGATCGCCAGAAAAATGCACCAACCGTCCGGGTCACCCAGGACGTGGAGGAAGGCGATGGCCTCTGGAGCAAATGCCCGGAATGCGGGCTGGTGGTGTATCGCAAGGATCTGGTGGCCAATGCCAGCGTCTGCAAAGGATGCGGCCACCACAACCGCATCGACAGCGAAGAGCGCATCGCGTTGATCGCCGATCCGGGCAGCTTTGAACCGCTCGACAGCGCCATGGCGCCCACCGACCCGCTGGCCTTCAAGGACCGCCGCAGCTACGCCGACCGCATCCGCGACAGCCAGCAGAGCACCGGCCTGCGGGACGCGGTGATCACGGGGCTATGCCGCACCAGCGGACTGCCCCTGGCCCTGGGGGTGATGGATTTCCGCTTCATGGGCGGCTCGATGGGTTCGGTGGTGGGCGAGAAACTCACCCGGCTGATCGAAACGGCCACGGCACGCCGCGTCCCGGTGCTGATCGTGTGCGCCTCCGGCGGCGCCCGCATGCAGGAGGGCATGCTCAGCCTGATGCAGATGGCCAAGATCTCCGGCGCTCTGGAGCGCCACCGCGAGGCCGAGCTGCTCTACATGCCCCTGCTCACCTACCCCACCACCGGTGGGGTCACCGCCAGCTTCGCGATGCTGGGCGATCTGATCCTGGCCGAACCCAAAGCCCTGATCGGTTTTGCCGGCCGCCGGGTGATCGAGCAGACCCTGCGCGAAAAACTCCCCGACGGATTCCAGACCGCCGAATACCTGCGCGACCACGGCTTCGTGGACGCCATCGTCGAGCGCACCACCTTCAAGGCCACCTTGGCCAGCCTGCTGAAGATGCACGGCTGCCGCGAAACGGTGCCCGCTTGAGCAACCTGGCGTGAAACAGTTGCTGGCGTGAAACAGATCATCTCCACGATGGTGTCCCGAATCGCAGCCCTGGTGCTGCTGGTGGCGCTGTTCACGGGCGCAGCTGGCCCTGCACTCGCTGGCCCCGTGGACTGGCACGAAGTGGCCACCACCAGCGAGGGACGCCAGTGGTGGGACGGCGGCAGCCTGCGGCGCAGCCGCAGCGGCAATGTGTCGGTGCTGAGCCGATTTCAGCCCGCCGCCACTGAGGACAAGCCCCGCCCAGTGAGTGATCTTTACGTGATGGAGATCGATTGCGGCCAGGCACTGTTCCGCGACACCTCGATCAACGGCCTGCCCCAGTTCGGTGCCGAGTGGCAACCAGCCGCCGGAGACTCCCTGATCGCCAGCGTGATCGGCGAGGTGTGTGCCGCCGCCCCTGAGGCCCTGTCATGACCAAACCCCTGGGCGTGGCCATTGCTGGCCTGGGCTTTGGCGAGGCGGTGCATCTGCCGGCCCTGCGCGCTTGCCCCGGCACCACGCCGGTGGCGCTCTGGCACCCCAGGGCGGAGCGGCTGGAGGCCGCCTGCCGCAGCGCCGAGCTGCCCGGCCACAGCGACTTCGACGCCCTGCTGGCCAACCCCGCAGTGGAGGCGATCGTGATCACCACCCCCCCGGCACCCCGCTTTGATCTGGCCCGACGGGCCCTGGAGGCCGGCAAGCATCTGCTGCTGGAGAAGCCCGTGGCTCTCTGCGCCGAGCAGGTGGAGAGCCTGCAGCGCCTGGCCTTGCAACGGGGCCTCACCGTGGCGGTCGACTTTGAATACCGGGCCGTGCCCCTGTTTCAGCAACTGGCAGCCCTGCTGGAGAGCGGCAGCCTGGGGGAGCTGGTGCTGGTGAAATTTGACTGGCTGATGGGCAGCCGCGCCGACGCCTCCCGCCCCTGGAGCTGGTATTCCCAGGCCGCCGAAGGTGGCGGCGTGCTGGGCGCCCTCGGCACCCATGCCTTCGACACCCTGCACTGGCTGGTGGGACCCACCCACTCCCTGCAGGCCCAGCTGAGCACGGCCATCCGGGAGCGGCCGCTGGCCGATGGCAGCGGCCGGCTGGCCAGCGTCGATGCCGAAGACATCGCCCTGGTGCAGCTCGAACTGGAAACCCACCAGGGGCAACGGGTGCCGGCCCAATTGAATCTGGCCTCGGTGGCCCGCCGAGGAAGGGGCTGCTGGCTGGAGCTCTACGGCCGTGACGGCACCGCCGTGCTCGGCTCCGACAACCAGGCCGACTACGTCCATGGCTTCGGGCTGTGGCAGTCCCAGGCGGGGGAGCCCTTGCGGCCGGTCGATGCCGACGCCCGCTGGAGCTTCGCCCGCTCCTGGTCCGACGGCCGGATTGCCCCCGTGGAGCGAATTCACAGCTGGTGGAGTGCCGCGGTGCGGGAAGGCCGGCCGATGGTGCCTGGCCTGGGCGAAGCGGTGCGCAGCCAACACTGCTGCGACTGGGCCCGCCAGTCAGGCAGCTAGCGCCGTTTTCGGCCAAAGGGCATCCCCTAGACTCCCCCCCAGTCCCAACTTTCGACCCCGAGAGGTTTTCCCATGGCGCTCGTTCCGCTTCGGCTGCTGCTCGACCATGCCGCTGAGAACGGCTATGGCATCCCTGCCTTCAACGTGAACAACCTGGAGCAGGTGCAGTCGATCATGGAGGCGGCCTACGAAACCGACTCTCCGGTGATTCTGCAGGCCTCCCGGGGCGCGCGCCAGTACGCCGGTGAAAACTTCCTGCGCCACCTGATCCTGGCTGCGGTGGAAACCTATCCCGACATCCCGGTGGTGATGCACCAGGACCACGGCAACAGCCCGGCCACCTGCTTCGGTGCCGCCGCCAACGGCTTCACCTCGGTGATGATGGATGGCTCGCTGATGGCCGACGCCAAGACACCCGCCAGCTACGAGTACAACGTGGCTGTCACCAAGGAAGTGGTGGACGTGGCCCACGCCATCGGCGTGAGCGTGGAAGGCGAGCTGGGCTGCCTGGGCTCCCTGGAAACCGGCATGGGTGAGGCCGAGGACGGCCACGGCTTCGAGGGCAAGCTCGACCACAGCCAGCTGCTCACCGACCCCGCCGAAGCCGCTGACTTCGTGGCCAAAACCAAAGTGGATGCCCTGGCCATCGCCATCGGCACCAGCCACGGCGCCTACAAGTTCACCCGCAAGCCCACCGGTGAAGTGCTGGCCATCAGCCGCATCGCCGAGATCCACAAGGCGATCCCCAACACCCACCTGGTGATGCACGGCTCCTCCTCGGTGCCCCAGGAGTGGCTGGACATGATCAACAAGTTCGGCGGTGCCATCCCCGAGACCTACGGCGTGCCCGTGGAGGAAATCCAGGAGGGCATCCGCAACGGCGTGCGCAAGGTGAACATCGACACCGACAACCGCCTGGCCTTCACCGCCGCCGTGCGGGAAGCCGCCTTCAAGGATCCCGCCAACTTCGATCCCCGCCACTTCAACAAGCCGGCCCGGCAGTACATGAAGCAGGTGTGCCTGGATCGCTACCAGCAGTTCTGGTGTGCCGGCAACGCCAGCAAGATCAAGCAGCGCGACATCAACTACTACGCCGGTCTGTACGCCAAGGGCGAACTCGACCCCAAAACCGCCGTGGCTGCTTGAGCTAAACAGCCGCCTGATCAACCTGGCAGCTGGGCCATCCGGCCTCTCTCCAACAACACCATGGGCCCCGAAAGGGGCCCATTTTTATGGCGTCAGGGGGTGGTTGTTTCAGCTGGACTGGGAGCAGCGGTCGAGAGGGAGCGGCGGGGGTCCAGCAGGGCCTCGATGGCTTTCTCGAGGGTGGTGTCCATCGCCACCCGGCTTCCATCACTCACCACCACGCGGGTGAGGGTGGGCAGTCCACCATTGCGGGCCTTCAGATACAACGGCTCCACATAGAGCAGCGCCTCTCCTACCGGCACCACCAGCAGGTTGCCCTGGATCACCTCCGATCCGGCCCGGTCCCACAAGCCAAACTGCTGGCTGATGCGAGGGTTCTGGTTGATCAGGGCCTGCACCTGCTCCGGACCGAAAATCGGGGTCTGGGTGGGGAAGCGCAGCAGCACCAACTGGCCATAGTTGGGCGCATCGCTGCGGGCCGCCAACCAGGCCGCCAGATTGGGGCGGGCCAGGGGCGTGAGGGGCTGCAACAGCAGAAATTCGGGTGGCAACTCCGGAGCCAGCTGGGCACTGACGTGATAGGGCTTCACCGGGATCTGGCTGCGGCCATAGAGCTCCTTGGGCACCTGCCAAACGTCGTCGCCGCTGTAAAAAACCCGCGGATCGGTGACGTGGTAGCGGAGCAGCTGGGCGGCTTGGAGCTCGAACTGGCGCTGGGGGTAGCGGATGTGGTTCTTCAGCGGCGCCGGCATGGCCGAAAGGGGCTGAAACAGACCCGGAAACAACCGCTGCCAGCCGGCGATGATCGGGTCGCGTTGATCCGCCACGTAGAGCACAGCGGAGCCGTTGTAGGCATCCACCAGCGCCTTCACCGAGTTGCGCAGATAGCGGATATCGGGATCGCCCGGCACCGAGGCGCTGTAGGGATAGCTGCGGCTGGTGGTGAAGCCCTCCACCATCCAGAACTGGTGCTGGTTGGGGGCGAAGGGACCAGGATCCTTCAGCTGCACCGACACCAATACGGGATCGCCTTCGAAGCGCACAAACGGAGCCAAGGTGCGCAACCGCTCGCGCACCTCGCGGCGCAGCAACAACCGGGTCTGCGGCGTGATCGCCCCCTGCACTAAGAGCTTCGGTTCCCCCAGGTAGATCGCCGAGGCCAACCGCCCCCAGGGTGAGCCAATCGGCACCCCGCCCGACCCGGCGTAGTGGGTGTAGAAATTTTCATCCCCCTGGGGATAGTCAAACTCCTGCACCCGGGTGGGGGCGAGGGCGTAGGGGGATGCCAGGGCCCCGAAGTAGAGGCTGGGCTGGCCGATCGCAATCCCGGCCCGCACATCGGCGGTTGTGATGCCGAGCTGGCTGTTGCCCTGCACCCGCGTGGACGCGCCCAGGTCGCTGATGAAGTAATCGGGCAGGCCATCAGGGCTGCTGGTGTTCACCGGTGAAACGGTGAAGCCGTAGCCGTGGGTGAACACCAGGTGGGTGTTGAGCCAGGTGCGTGCTGCAGGCGGCAGGGACGCCTGATCGAGCTCCCGTGCCGTGATGATCACCAGTTGGCGCCCCAGCGCCGGATTGCCACTGAGGCCGTAGCGATCCACCGCAGCCCCGGAAAAGCGGTAATACACCCGCAGTTGTTGCAGCTGACGGTTGGTGGACAGCAACGGCTGACTGTCCCAGAGCCGGATGTTGCGCAGGGTGGCATCGCCCGCCTGCACATCGGCCCGGGTGAGGCGACGGCGAGGTTTGACAAAGCGGGTGCTGATGTCGTCGAGCTGGAACGCGGCCCGGGTGGCCCGGATCGAACGGGCCAGGTAGGGAGTTTCCCGCTCCAGCTCTCGGGGTTTCACCAGCAACAGCTGCAGCACGGGAGTGAGCGCGGCCTCCAGCAGCGGCACCAGCAGCAGGGCCAGCGACACCCCAAGCAGAAGGGGGCCCCGGATCCCCTGGCGCGGCAGGGGCAGCAGCAGGGCCACGGCGGTGAGCACAGCCACCACGGCGGCCAGGGTGCGCAAGGGCAGCACCATGTGCACATCCAACCAACCGGCGCCCGGCACGCTGCCGGCGGTGCTGAGCAACAGCTGGTGGCGGCCGAGCCAGAAGCTGCAGGCCACCAACAACGCCATCAAGGCCAGGGGCCAGCGCAGCCGCAACAGCTGGGCAGCGTAGAAGCCGTGGAAGCGACCGTCGCTGAGCTGGGGCGGGCGGGCCACGATGCCCCACAGCCCTGCCCCCAAGTGGCAGAGCACCAAGGCGATCAACAGGGTGAGACCAAAGGCCAGGGCGGGAAAGCGCACCAGCCCAAAGGCGATGTCGGCCTGAAGCATGGGCTCGCGCAGGCCGCTGTCCGGGGCGAACAAGGCCAACGACCACAGCCCCCACGCCCGGCCCAAGGCCGTGGCCGCAGCCAGCGACGCCATCGCCGCCACCAGCCGGGGGGCCGTGCGGGGACGGGCCAGCAGGGCCACCGCCAGCCCCGCCAGCAGGAGCAGCAGCGGGGCCGACACGCCACTGAGCATGGTGAGGCCGTGCAACCGGCGGGGATCGAAGGGGTCGACCATCAAGCGCTCGGCCAGCCGCAACAGCAAGGCAAGCGGCACCAACTGGGCCAGGGCCAGCACCGCCAGGCTGGCGGCATAGGGCAGGGGCGCCAGAGCGAAGCGCCGCTCCGGGGCAGCCGCCGGCGCAGGGCGCCAAAACCGGATCAGCCAACGCTGCAGAGCCAGGCCCACCACCAGGCCAAAGGCAGCAGCAGCCAACTGCAACAGCCAGCGGTGCAGCAGCACCTCCCCCTTGGCGAATTGCTCAAACCATTGCCACTCCACCCACAGGCGCGCCGCCAGCACAGTGAAACCAGCCAGCAGGGCCAGACCAAGGGCCACGGAGGCCACCAGGCGGACAGCAGAGGGCGAGGAACGCCTCAGCATGGGGGATCGGGGCACCGGCCGAGGGTAGGAAGCCCTGGCTCAACAGCAAGCCCAGCAAGCCCCGAGACGCGCCGGGACCGCTGGCCATGAATACCCGACTCCTGTGATCGGAATTAAATCGCCACTCTGGGAAGCGCTGTTAGCCTCCTTCGATTGCTGGGCGTGACTGTGACTGCCACCCTCTCCCGCTCCACCTTCACCGGGCTGCGCTGCAAGGAATGCGGCCATCCCTATGAGGCCGGTGCCCGTCACGTCTGCGAAGACGTCTGCTTCGGCCCACTGGAGGTCGTCTACGACTACGACGCCATCAAAAACCGCGTCAGCCGCGCCACGATCGAAGCCGGTCCCGCCTCGATCTGGCGCTACCGAGAATTCCTGCCGATCGAGGGCGACCCGATCGACGTGGGCACTGGCTTCACGCCCCTGCTCAAGGCGGGCAACCTGGCCAAGCGCCTGGGGCTTAAGAGCCTCTACATCAAGAATGACGGCGTCAACATGCCGACGCTCTCGTTTAAAGATCGAGTGGTGTCGGTGGCGCTCACCCGCGCTCGCGAGCTGGGCTTCACCACGGTGAGCTGCGCCTCCACCGGCAACCTGGCCAACTCCACAGCGGCCATCGCCGCCCACGCCGGCCTCGATTGCTGTGTGTTCATCCCCAGCGATCTGGAGCTGGGCAAGGTGCTGGGCACCCTGATCTACAACCCCACTCTGATGGCGGTGAAGGGCAACTACGACCAGGTCAACCGCCTGTGCTCGGAAGTGGCCAACACCTACGGCTGGGGCTTCGTCAACATCAACCTGCGCCCCTACTACTCCGAGGGGTCCAAAACCCTCGGCTACGAAGTGATCGAGCAGCTGGGCTGGGAGCTTCCCGACCACATCGTGGCGCCGCTGGCCTCCGGGTCCCTGTTCACCAAGATCCGCAAGGGTTTTGACGAATTCATCAAGTGCGGGCTGGTCGATGAGAAGCCCGTGCGCTTCAGCGGTGCCCAGGCCGAGGGCTGCAGCCCGATCGCCCAGGCCTTCGCCGAAGGCCGCGACTTCATCACGCCGGTGAAGCCCAACACCATCGCCAAGTCGATCGCCATCGGCAACCCGGCCGACGGCCCCTACGCCATCGACATCGCCAACAAGACCGGCGGCTCGATCGCGGCCGTCAGCGACGCCGAGATCATCGAGGGCATCAAGCTTCTCGCCGAAACCGAGGGCGTGTTCACCGAAACCGCTGGCGGCACCACGATCGCGGTGCTCAAGAAGCTGGTGGAGCAGGGCAAGATCAACCCCGAAGAGCGCACCGTGGCCTACATCACCGGCAACGGCCTCAAGACAACAGAGGCAGTGGCCGACTGCATCGGCGCGCCCTACACGATCGAAGCCCAGCTCGACAGCTTCAAAGCCGCCTGGGCCCAGGCCCAGTACGCCCAGCAGGCCTGATCGCCGCCACCACAACTGACACCGTTCTCCTCCTCCTTCCCTTCCAGCCCATGGCCGTTCAGGTTCTGATCCCCACCCCCCTGCAGAAGTTCACCAACGATGAGGCCAGTGTCGATCTCGAGGCCAGCAGCGTTGATGGGCTGATCGAGGCACTGGAGGGCCGCTACCCCGGCATCAAGGGGCGCCTGTGCGATGAGGCCGGCAAACTGCGCCGCTTTCTCAATCTGTACGTCAACAGCGAGGACATCCGCTTCCTCGACAACCAGGCCACGCCCCTCAAGGACGGCGATGAGGTGTCGATCGTGCCCGCGGTGGCCGGCGGCTGAATCGCGAACGGTGCTCCCTGCAGCAGCACGGCAGCGCCGCAGTGTTGCTCAATAGGGTGGATTTCACAGCTTTAGCCCATCCCGCTTGGAGCAGTTTCCGATGACCCAAGCCCCAGTCCAACCGGGCGACCGCGCCGTTGAAGCCAGCCAGGCCAGCGCGTCCAGCTGGCAGGCCAAAGCCCAACTGTTCGATTACCGCCAGGCCGCCAACCCAGTGCGCCCTGGCCTCACCGAACCGATCCGCTACCACCAGTGGTCGCCGGAGCTGCATCAGAGCGGCCCCACGGCGGTGATCCCCCTGGATCTCAGCGCCGAGCTCGGCTGCAGCGCCCCGGCCACGAGCCCTGCTCTGGCGGCCCATTTCCTGCGGATCCAGGCCGGCGAGGGGCTGAAGGCCGCCGCCAATGCCACCAGCTCCCTCTTCTACGTGCTCCAGGGCTCCGGGCAGCTGCAGTGGGCGGGTCGTGCCCTGCACTGGGGCGCCGGCGACCTGTTCGTGCTGCCCGCCGGGGAGGCCCCCCTGCTGCAGGCCGAGCACACCAGCGTTCTCTATTGGGTGCACGACGGCCCCCTGCTCAGCCACCTCGGCGTGGAGGCGACCCAGGCCCGTTTTGAGCCCACCAACTACCCGGCGGCCTGGCTGCAGCAGGAACTCGACCAGCTGCTGGCCGATCCCACGGCCGCCCGCAGCAATCGCCTCAGCCTGCTGCTGGCCAACAGCGACCTGCCCCAGAGCCGCACCGTGACCCACACCCTCTGGGCGATGCTCGGGATCGTGCCGCCGGGGGCCATCCAGCCGCCGCACCGACACCAATCGGTGGCCCTGGATCTGATCATCGATTGCGACCCTGGCTGCTACACGCTGGTGGGCACCGAGCTCGATGCAAGCGGCGCCATCGCCAATGCCCGCCGCATCGACTGGCAGGCCGGCGGAGCCTTCATCACCCCCCCGGGCCACTGGCACGCCCACGTCAACAGCAGCGGTCGCCTGGCCCGGCTGCTGCCGATTCAGGACGCCGGCCTACACACCTATCTGCGCAGCCTCGACATCCGCTTTGGCGGCGGCATCCAGAGCAGCCTCTGATCGGTCCACCACCGCCCGGAAGGCTTCGCCCTCGATGGTTTCCTCCCGGATCAACAACTCCACCAGCTCGTCCATCAGAGTGCGGCGCGCTTCCAGCAACTCCACAGCCTGATCGAGGGCTCCGCGGGCCAGATCCCGCACCAGGCCGTCGATGCGGTTGCCGGTTTCCCGGGAGTAGTGGGGCTCGGAGCGCAACCAGTCGCGCCCCAGGAACACCTCTGCCCCATCTCCCTCCAGGGCCACCGGACCCAGGCTGGAGAAGCCATAGCGGGTGACCATTTCGCGGGCGATGCGCGTCACCATGTCCAGATCACCACTGGCCCCCTGGGTCACTTCCCCAGGACCAAACACCACCAGTTCGGCGGCGCGCCCCCCGAGGGCGACCACCAGACGGGCGCGGAGGTAGGCCTTGCTGATCAAACCGGAATCGAGGATCTCCTCATCGGGCATCATCCGGGCGAAGCCGCCAACACCGCCTGCCCGCGGCAGCAGGGTCACCTTGTCGAGGGGATCGGCGTGGGGCACCAGGGTGGTGAGCAGGGCATGGCCCACTTCGTGGTAGGCAATCAAGCGCTTCTTGGCGCTGTCCTGCAGGGGGGCCGCTGACAAGCCCATGGTGATCCGCTCCAGGGCGCCAGCCATGGCGGCATCGTCAATTTCACTCTGGTGACGGCGCGCCGTGAGGATGGCCGCCTCATTGAGCAGGTTGGAGAGGTCGGCTCCGGAGAACCCCGGGGTGCGGCTGGCCCAGGCCGACAGCGACACCGCCGCCGCCAGCGGACGGCTGCGGGCGTGGACCGCCAGGATCGCCTCGCGGCCGCGGCGGTCGGGCAGGTCGACGGTGATACGGCGATCGAAGCGCCCCGGGCGCATCAGGGCCGCGTCGAGCACGTCGGGGCGGTTGGTGGCGGCCAAGAGAATCACGCCGGAGTTGTCGGCGAAGCCATCCATTTCGGTGAGCAGTTGGTTGAGGGTCTGCTCCCGTTCGTCGTTGCCGCCGCCGATCCCAGCGCCGCGCTGGCGGCCGACCGCATCGATCTCATCGATGAAAATGATGCAGGGCGCCTTGGCTTTGGCCTTGCGGAACAGGTCTCGCACCCGACTGGCCCCCACGCCCACGAACATCTCGACGAATTCGGAGGCGGCCATCGAGAAGAAGGGCACCCCCGCCTCACCGGCGATGGCTCGGGCGAGCAGGGTTTTGCCGGTGCCGGGTGGCCCCACCAGCAGCACCCCCTTGGGAATCTTGGCTCCGACTGCGGTGAAGCGTTCGGGCTCCCTCAAGAAGGTGACCACCTCCTGAAGCTCCTCCTTGGCTTCGGCGATGCCTGCCACGTCTTCAAAGCGCACCGTCACAGCACCATCCGCCTGGAGGCGTGGCTTGCTGCTGCCAAATCCCATCGCCCGATTGGCCACCTGGGCTGAGCGACGGATCAGCAGGGCCAGGCCGCCGAGCAACAACAGCACCAAAAGGCCGTTGGCGACCAATCCGGCCAAGGCCCCATCGGCGCGATCGTCCCGCACCGTGAGCGGCACCTTCGCCTGCTCAGCGGTGCGCAGCAGCAGCTGGTCGTTGCTGAACACCGGCACGGAGGCCTGGCGGCCATCCTCGAAGCGCACCTGCACCTCACGCTGGCGCAACGACAATTCAAGGTCCTTGACCTTGCCGGCCCGCAGATCCTTCAGCAGCTGGCTGTAGGAGGGCACCGGTTCACGGGCCGACAGGGCGTCCAAGCGAAAGGGCTGCGGGCCTGAAGGAGAGCTGCCCGGAGCAGAACTGTCTAAAGACAGGCGTCCCGGAGGAAGACTTCCCGGAGTGGAAGCGTCCGGAGGAAGGCTGTCGCTCACTGAGTTCAGGCTTTGGCAGGAGCTTAGCGATTTGACGAAAGGCCAGGTGACAACGGAAGATCTTGGTTTGGCAGTGAGTGTGCGGGGATGGCTGTTCCCAAGAAGAAAACCTCCAAGGGCAAGCGCAATCAGCGCCACGCCACCTGGAAAGGCAAAGCTGCTGTTGCGGCCCAGAAAGCGCTCTCGATCGGCAAGGCCGTGCTGAGTGGCCGTGCCCAAGGCTTTGTTTATCCCGTGGATGAAGAGGGCGACGACGGCGAAAGCTGATCGTTCTGATCCCTGATCCAGCCACCACACCAGCGGCGGCGTCCATCCAGGACAGCCAAACCCGCGGCTTTGTGGATTAGAGGATCCTGGTAGTAACCCGGGGGCAGCGAGCAGAGGCTGGAGCGCACCAGCCGCTCGAGCGCATCGGATGGAAGCCAGGCAGCGCCACGGCGGCGTTGCCTGGCTTCTGCTTGAAAACGCCAGCGGCGCGGCAGGTGCCACCACTGCGGACGCAGCAACCAGAGCTGGCTGCATTGATCCCAGAGCGGCTGGTAGGCCTCCAAGGCCTGATCCCAGCGGGATAGCCACGTTTGTTCGTCGCTGCTCAGGCCCGCCACCCCATGGGCCTGAAGCTCCAGGAGCCGGGTTGGCCCCAGCGGCCGGCAGCCCAGCAACCAGCCTTCCATCAGAAGTACCTCAGCCTCACGGCCGTCCACCCCATCCCGGTCGCCCTGGCCACCGCGCAGAGTTTTGTCAAACCGTGGCAGGTGCAACGGGCCTCCAGCCCGCCAGGCCTGCAGGCAGGCCAGTGCCAAGGCAACGTCGTGGCTACCCGGAGGCACCCGCGAGACGCCGAAGGGATTGCCGGCCAGGGCCAGCCGGCGCGGCTCCCAGGGCAGATAGAAGTCGTCGATGGAGGCGACAGCCAGCTTCAGGCCCCGAGCGGCAGCCCGTTGACGCAGAAGCGCCGCCAGGGTGCTCTTGCCGGCGCCCACCGGTCCATTGAGGGCCACCACCGGCCTCTGTCCGCCAGCGCCGAGGCGCGTGAGCTCCGCCAGCAGGGGCTGGAGCCAGTGGCGATCCAGGCCTGGATCAATGGCAGGGGAGGCCATCAGGTGCCGAGTTTGAAGGCCTCCAGCACCACCGCATACACCGCCCCAACGCGCAGGTTGTCCACTACCAGCCAACCCAGGCCAGGCGCCGTTTTCACCAGCCGGCCCCGCAACCGCACGATCAGCTCCACCAGCAGCACCATCAGCAACACCGCCATGGGCCGCCCCCCAGGGATGAGCAACAGCACATAGGCGGTGACGTTGCTGCCGGCGTAGAAACCCAGCAGCAGCGCCAGCAGCACGGTGCTGCGATGGCGCCAGTTGCCGCGCAGGCTGCCGAGCAGCAGGGCTCCAAGCTGCTCCAGGGCTTGGTTGAAGCGGGTGCGCTGAAGGGGCAGGCGCGTCACAGCTGTGGAGCCTCCAGCAGATCCTGCAGATAGGAGAGCGTGATCTGCCCGCCCTGGCAAGCAGGCCCCCGCAACACGCTGGCACCGCTGCCCAGCTGTGTCACCACGGCCCGAGCCCGGCTGAACCGCTCGGGCGGTTCGGCGCTGCCGTAATGGCTGAGCGTCAGCAGGCAGGCCACCCCGGCCTGATCGGCCGCCGCCAGGCCATTGCCGGAGTCTTCCAGGGCAAGCGCCGCCCCGGGGGGCAATCCCAGCTGCACCAGGGCGCGCTGGTAGGCCTCGGGATCGGGCTTCTTGCGGGCGACATCGTCGCCGCACACCCAGACGCTGAAGCAGGGGGCCAAAGGACCCAGCAGATGCTCGGCCAGGGCGGCCACGGCCAAGCGGCCGCTGGTGGTGACAATCGCCTGGGGCAGACCGGCGGCATGAACCGCGGCGATCAGCTCCGCAACGCCAGGGCGCAGCTGCAGCTCACCGGCAGCCACCAGGGCGGCGTAATGGCGTTGCTTGCGGGCCTGCAGATCGGCCACCAGCGCGGGCTCGGGCGGGGCGCCCTGCAGCTCCGCCAGGGCCGCAGTGATGCGTTCACGGCCGCCGCTGATGGCCAGCAGCTCGCCGTAACGCTCTCCATCCCAGTGCAGGGGCACACCCAGCTGGGCAAAAGCGCGGTTGAAGGCGAGGCGATGGCCGTCCCGTTCCGTCTCCGCCAGGGTGCCGTCGACGTCCCAGAGCAGGGCCCCCAAGGCCATCGGGTGGTGCGGCAATGCGCTGAAGGTTAGGAGCCTCTGGCGCACAACCCCGGCCCGCCTCGGCACCAGGGCAGCGCCAACCCCGTGGCGTTGTGGAGGACCCTGCTGGAAGCCAAGAGCTACTGCAAACTATGCCTCTCCACCCAGAGGCCCTTGAACAGCAACTTCAAGGTGAGCAGCGGGTGCACCAACCAGGTTGAGATGAAGCCGAACCGCAAGCAGATCAGCCTTCTGCTCCGCGGCACACGCAAAGACGCCACGTGAGTTGCCTTCTCCCAACGGCACGCCTTCCTCTGCAGTGGCTTTGGGGCGGGCAAGTGCTCTCCAATCTCGGCACCCAAGCCAGCCTGTATGGATTGGGGGTCTGGCTGTTGCAACAGCAGCAAACCTTGCAACCGTTGGTTGTTGTGGCCGTGGGGGTGCAGCTGTCCAAGACAGCCATCCTTCCTTGGATCGCACCGCGCCTTCTTCATTGGCCTTGGCGCGTGGTGTTGCTCACCGCCAATGCGGTGGCAGCAGTGGCGACCCTCTCGATGGCAGCGCTGCTGGTTTGGGCTCGATGGCCTCCAGTCAGCTTGCTGCCGCTTTTGGCTTTGGCGGCCGCAGCGGAAGCCGTTCTTGTGTTGGCGCTTGCCACCCTGCTGCCCGTTGTGGTGCCTCCCCCAAAACTGCCGCAGGTGAACGGCTGGCTGGTCACCAGTGAGGCGCTCGTGCAACTCTCAGCTCCTGCCCTTGGCGCTGCAGTTGTGGCGACGGGTGGGGTCGCAGCAGTGGTGGGTCTCGATGCCTTCAGCTTTCTGATCGGCATGGGATGTGTGGCCCTGGTGAACGTGCCGCCCTGGATCCGTGCCCCGAGCGGCGGCAGGCACTCACCGAGGCAGCAACCACCCATGTGGAGCACGGTTCAGCAGCTTTGGCAGGGTCGGCGCAGCCGAGGGTTATTGAGCACTTCGATGGCGGTTTCGTTTGTGCTGGCCTGCACCGAGGTGGTCTTCCCAGCGTGGGTGTTGATGGCCTTGGGAGCAGGTTGGCTGATGCCGGCACTGCTGCTCAATGGGCTGGCCTATGGCTGTGGCACGGTGATTTGGTTTCGGTTGGGTGATCGTCGGCTGCTCGTGCCTGCCCTGCTGGGGTGGCAGGGGCTGATGTTGCTGGGTGCAGCTCTGCCTGGCATCACCCAGCTCCCGCTCCTCTGGAGTTGGGGTGTGGTGACGTTTACTGCTGCGGTTCCGATTGTTTTGGCTGCCGTGCAGGGTCGCTGGCAGCGATTGATTGCGCCCATGGATCAGCCCCGCTGTTTTGCTGCGCGCTTTGGGGGCGAATGGTTGGCCCGCTTGCTGGGCCTGCTCAGCGCTGGAGTGCTGGTGGATGGGGTGTTCCGGCCCGCAGTGGCTGAAGGACAGGCAGAAGCATTTGCGTTGGCAGCGGTGGGAGCCCTGCTGTTGGCCGTGGTGCCCTGGCTGCGATGAAGTGCAACCGATGACCCTGCCGAAGCCCTTCCCCTTGCGCGTGCTGATCATCACCTCGAGCGCAGGCACGGCCCACGACTCGGCGGCCTATGCGCTGCAGCAGTGGATCCAGCAAAGCCGTCCGGAAACAGAGGTGCTGGTGGAGCACCTGCTTGAAAACGCCAGCGTGATGATGCGGTTGGGGGTGAGCTTCTACAACTGGATCCAGAAGCGGGCCCCCTGGTTGATGCAGGGCTATTGGCGCCTGGCGGAGTGGGAAGACCTGATCAAACCCCGCACGGTGATCTTTGGCAGGGCTTACACCGCCCGGTTGCTGCGCCGCTTTCGGCCCGATGTGCTGATCGCCACCCACCCCCATCTCAACCGGGGCCACTTCGATCTGGCCAAGCGGGTGCTCGGCCCGCAACTGCGCTGCATCACCTGTTGCACCGAACTGGATGGAGGCTTCGGCTTCAGCCGCAACTGGATCAGCCTGGCCTGCGATCGCTTCTGGACGCTCACCCCGGAGGTGGACCGCCACGTGGCGCATCAGCACGTCTGGCGGCGCCTGCCGGCTCAGCGCTTGCAAGGCCTGGGCCCGCTGCTTTATCCCGCCTTCCACCAGGGGCCAGTGGCGCCCGCGGAACCCCCGGCTGGGCTGCCGGTGTTGGTGTTGGGCAGTGGCGCCAATGGGGCCAACAACCACACGGCCCTGTTGGAGCTGCTGTTGCCCCTGGCTGGGCGCTTGCGGGTGGTGGCGCTGTGCGGCCGGCGGGAATCAGCGCGCCGCTCCCTGCTCGCCTGGGGTTTGGCCCATCCCCAGCTGGAGTTGGAGGTGCGGGGGTTTCAGGACGCCGCGGCGATGGCGGAGCTGTATCGGCGAGCCTGGGCGATGGTGGCCCGCCCCGGTGCCCGCACGGCTACTGAGGCGCTGGTGATGGGTTGCCCGCTGATTTTCAACCGCTACGGCAGCACCATGCCCCAGGAGCTGCTGGCGCCGCGCTACTTCGCGGCCCGGGGCCTCGACACCTCGGTGCGCTCCCCAGGGCAACTGGTGAACGTGGTGCGCCTGTGGTTGGATGATCCGGAGGCCTACGCCGCGCGGCGGCGGCGCTTTGCCGCCGAACGCTTGCGCTGCCATCCCCAGCTGGTGCTGCAGGGGTTGCTCGATTGATGGCGTTGCAGCCGGGCGGGTTGGAGGGCGTTGCATGGCTGGTGGCGGCCCTCATGGCTGGGTTGGTCGTCTTGCACCTGCGCCTGGCCTGGCCATTTCTGCGGGGCAGCGCCCCAAGCCCTGTGAGCGCAGCCCTGGCTGAACCCTCCAGCTGGCCAGCAGCGGAGGTGGTGCTCTGCCTACGGGGCGCCGATCCGGCCTTGCCGGATCTGGTGCGATCCCTGGCAACGCAGAGCTACGCAGGCCCCTGGCGGTTGCAGGTGTTGGTGGATTCCCCTACCGATGGGGCCTGGCTGGTGGTGGAGAGGGCCCTGGCGCACCGAGGGCCGCAGGCCAGCTGGCAGGAGGCGCGGCTGACCGCGTTGGCCGATCCCCAGGGCGCCGCATCGCGCAAATGCGCTTCGTTGTTGCAGGCGTTTGCAGCCCTGGATCCCTCCACGCTGGTGGTGGCTTTGGTGGACGGGGATGCGGCGATCGGCACCAATTGGCTGAGCGAGCTGGTGGCCGCTTGCCTCCAGCCGGGAGTGGGGGCGGTGTCGGGCAACCGCTGGTATGCGCCGGCAACGGGCAGCGGCGTGGGGCAGGTGCGGGCGATCTGGAATGCGGGTGCGCTGCTGCTGATGGGGTGGATGCAGGTGCCCTGGGCCGGTTCGCTGGCCCTGCGCCGCGAGCTGCTCACCAGCACCGGCTGGCTCAGCCAGCTGCGCACGTCCCTCTGCGAAGACACGCCCCTGCTGAACCATCTGCACCAGGCGGGCTGGCGCTACGGGCTGCTGCCCCAGTTGCTCTCCTGCGACTGCGACGATCTGCGCTGGCACGACCTGCCCGCACTCGAGCGCTGGATCAGCCGGCAGCTGCTGCTCGTTCGTCTGCACCATCCGGCCTGGCCCTGGCTGGCGGCGCATGCTGTTGCCACCAGCACCCTGTCGCTCGTGGCCGTTTTGCTGCTGGGGCTCGGGCAGCTGCCGGGGCTATGGGCGATGGCGCCTGCGCCCAAGGGAGCCTTGCTGGCAGCCTTGCTGACGACGGATCTGCTGTGGGCTGGGCTGCTGTGGGGCTTGGGCCGAGCCCTTGGGCAGCCAGCGCCGCGGCAGCTGCTGGCGTTGCCGCTTTGGGTCGCCCTCACGCAACTCATCTATGGCCTGGCCGCCTTGAGAGCGGCCTGCGCGCAACAGGTGGAATGGCGCGGCAGCTGCTACGCGCTGCGACGGCAGGGCGGGCATTGGCACGTCAGCCGCGCAGCAGCGCCCGGCGCAGGGATTCGAGCGCCTGCCGCAGGCTGGTTTCGTTGAGCGCGTAGTAGCTGGGCAGCAGGGCCGCAGGCAGGTTGGGCTCGAGCTCGATCCGGTGTTGCAACACCACCCCACCCTGGGCGGGCACCACGGTCCAGCTCCCCTGCAGACGGCGGATCTGATCGGCCTGCAGCAGGCTGTAACTGAGGCTGCGCGGGGCCTGTTCCTCGAACAGCAACCTGGCCTGAATCGGCAGACCAAAGGTGTAGGGCGCCTGATACACCTGCTCCACTTCCACCCGGTTGCCCTGCCGGCTCAGCACACGCACCCGCTTGATGTCGGGCACCACGCTCGGCAGCTGGCTGTAGCTGGTGAGCAGGGTCCAGGCCTTCTGCGCTGAAACGGGCACGAACACACTGCCCAGATAGCGGCCGCGGCTGCCCCGCAGGCTGACGCCGGGCGGCGCTTGGGTTAATGCATGGCTCCATGCAGCCTTTGCATCCTGCGGATATGCCGCAGGGGTGCTGCGTAGCGTCGCGCCAGCTCCCGAGATCGCCCATGCAGACGTGTGAGGCACCGCAGCAGCGATGAGCAGCGCCGCTGCCGGAACCACCGCTGCTGCCGAAAGCACGGCTGCCATGGCCAGTTCATCCGCTGTTGTGGAACAAAGACTTTATGTGCTTTCAGGCTTTGATCCGCGCGGTGCCGCTCCCCTGCATCGCCTGCTCAAGCAGGTGTTTCCTCTTGGCGCCCGGCCGAGGCAGGAGGGATGGCTGAGCCGCTGGCCGCTGGAGCCAGCTGGTGCTGCGGCCGAGTTGGCCGGCGAGGAGCTGGTGTGCCTCCACTGGGATGACATCGCCCGCCGCCATTGGCCGCGCCAGCCCCTTGCCCTCTTGGTAGACGGTTGGGATCTCTACAAGTGGTACCTGGGCAGTGGGGGATTCCCTCAGGTGGCACGCCTGGCACCAGGTGCAGCGTTCACCGGCCTCTATCCGGTGTTGGTGGTGGTGCTGCTGGCGGCGCTGGCGGGGGCTGCGGCCTGGTTGGCCGGCGGGATTGGCGGGGTGTGGTGGGCGCTGGCCGCGGCTGGGGTGGTGTTGGTGCTGGGCTGGCAGCTGGCTGAGCGGCTGGCGGTGGGCTGGCTGTTTCGCACCCTGCGCTTCACCCACCGGCTGGCGGAGGAGCGGGTGCCGGAGCTGCCGCAGCGGCTGCGGGTGTGGGCCGACCAGATCGTGGCCCTGGAGCAGCGGTGTCCCGCTGCGGAGCTGGAGCTGGTGGGCCACAGCTGCGGCAGCTTTGTGGCGGTGATGCTGGCGGCCGAGTTGCGGCGCCGGCCGGAGGCGGCAGCTCTGGTGCAGCGGCTGTCGTTGCTCACCCTCGGCCACAACATTCCACATCTGGCCCTGTTGCCCGCCGCCCGCCCCTTTCGCGCCGATCTAGCCCAGTTGCTGGAGCAGCCCCGCCTGCCCTGGCGGGATTGGAGCTCCGCCGACGACTGGCTCTGTTTTGCCGGGGTGAATCCCTTGGCCGTGGTGGGCCTGGCGGATGGCGCCGGCAACTATCCAGAACAACTGCTGTTGCCGTTGGCCAACCGCCGCGGGATTCCCGCCGGGCTGCAGGGCTTCTGGGGCCGCTTGAGCCAGCAATTCCAGCTGCATTTCGACTACTGGCAGTGGTTGCCGCGCGCTGGCAGTGGCTCCTGCTGCGGGTCTGCACGCCTTGGATGATCTCACCCGCGGCTGGGTGCCGCCCCATCCGGAGCCTGGGGATCCGAGCCGGCCGTTTTGGCTGCGGCTGTGGCGCGGTTTCCACTGCTGGTTTGCCCTGTTGTGCCGCTACGACTACGAGCTGCCGCTGGGCTCGATGCGTTTCCTGGGGCGCCAGTTTTTCGTGGTGAACGCCCCTCAGCCGGTTCGTCGGGTGATGGTGGATGAGGTGGAGGCATTCCCAAAACATCCCTACACCTCCTGGACGCTCCAGCCCCTGATCGGCGAGGCGATCTTTTCCGTGAACGGCGCGCAGTGGCAGCAGCAGCGGCGATTGGTGGATCAGGCCTTTCAGCTGGCCCAACTGCAGCGAGCCTTCCCACGCATGGCGGAGGCCTGCGCGGCATCGCTGGCGCGCCTGGCGCCCCTGGCCGATGGCCGGCCGGTGGAGATCGATCAGGAGATGACGCTGGTAACCGCCGATGTGATCGTGCGCACCCTCACCTCGGCCGCGCTCAGCCCGCATGAGGCGGCGCCGATTTTTGCGGCCTTTGCCGCCTATCAGCAGCGGGCGGCCCGGGCCCTAGTGTGGCGGTTGCTCCGCTGGCCGAAACTGCTGCTGGAGCAGGGATTGCTGCAGGCGGCCGCACCGATCCGCGCCTGGATGGCCGCAGCGGTGGATCGCCGCTTGGCCTGCGCCCAGCCCCCCAACGACATGCTGCAGGCCTTGATTGAGGCCCGCGATCCGGCCAGCGGTGCGCGCTTTGGCCATGAAGCGCTGGTGGATCAGCTCTGTTTTTTGTTTCTGGCCGGCCACGAAACCTCCGCCAGCTCCCTGGGTATGGCGGTGTACCTGTTGAGCTGTTGCCCAGAGCTGCAGCAGCGGCTCCGCCAGGAGCGCCAGGAGACGCTGGGCGGTGCCAGGCGCCCGCTGGCCTATGCAGACCTGCGCCAGCTCGAGTGGCACGCGGCGGTGTTCAACGAAACCCTGCGGCTCTACCCCCCGGTGAGCTTCTTCATTCGCGAGGCCAGCCGCAACACCGAGCTGGGCGGCCAGCGCTGCCCCATGGGGGCGCTGCTCACCATCTCCCCCTGGCTGATCCAGCGCCATCGCGACCATTGGCCCGATCCCGACTGCTTCCGGCCCGAGCGCTTCTTGAGCAGTGCCGGCGATCGAGAGCAGCGGCTGGCTCGGGACGCTTTCCTGCCCTATGGCCTGGGGCCTCGCAAGTGCCCGGGGGCGGCGTTTGCCCAGCAGGAGGCTGTGTTGGTGTTGGCGGAGTTGCTGGAGCGGTTCACGGTGTTGCCGGTGCCGGAGCACACGCCCGATCTGGTGGGGCGGCTGACGCTGCGCTCCCGCAATGGCATCCGCGTGCGGCTGGTGCCCCGGTTCAAAACAGCACGCTGATCCGCGTGCCCACCCGCACCTGATCGCTGCTGAGCAGGGTGCCGACGTCGAGCAGGCCTGCGGCGGTGCTGGCGTAGACGTCGACAAAGGTGTTGGGGTTGGCCAGCCAGCGCAAGGCCACGGTGCCATTGCTTCTGCTGAAGTCGGAGGCCACCAGGTTGGCTTCCGGGATCAGCTGCCAGTGCTCCCCCAGCTGGATGTTGGCCGCCAGGCCAAAGCCCCAAGGGCTCTCCACGCCACTCCAGGCCAGCTTGGGGCCCAGGCTGATCGCCAGCGTGTCGCTGGCCTCCCAGGTGCCCATCCACTCGCCAAACAGGTAGCCCTGGAAGTTGTCGTCGTTGTTGCGGCCGAGGCTGATGCGGCCGGCACCGGTGAAGGGAGCCCCGCGCAGCTGGCTGAAGGCCAACAACTTGCCGCCGATGCGCGTGTTGAAGCCTCCGTTGTTGGCGTAGGTGTCAACGAGGGCATTGCGCGGCTGCACGTCGTTGAACACACCGCCGTTGAACAACTCGAACTGGAAAATGTTGGAGGCCGACCAGCCCAGAAACCCAAACACGTTGCCGCGGCTGTCGGCGTTGGCCGACACCTGCCAGCTGCCGGAGGGCGGCACCCAGGCCGTGTTCACACTGAGTCCGCCGATGCTGAAGGAGCGCTGACGCGAGCTGAGCGGGCCCTGGGGGGTATCGGGTTCACCGGGATTCCAGCGGAAGCTGGCGCTGTAGAGGAGGCGGTTGTCGGAGGGCAGGGCCAGCAGGGCCGTGGCCGGGGTGGCCCCGAAGCCATTGGTGAGGGCGCCCTGCAGGCTGATGCGTGGATTGAAGATCACATTGGCGCCCAGGTTGATGATGGGCACCCGCGCAAACTCAAGGGCGCTGTTGAAGCTGTTGCGGCCGGGGCCCAGCGGCACCAGCACCGAGCCGAGCAGTTCCAGTTCTGGAAGCACCCGCCAGCTGGCTCCAGCCCCCAGGGTCACATTGGTGCCATAAAAGGTGCCGGCGCCACCTTGTCCGGCGCCTTGGCTGTCGGGCAGGACGCTGATGCCCGGCACCAGGGTGAACTGCAGGCTGTCGGTGGCCCGCCAGCTGAGGGGAAGGGCCAGTGAGCCCACCACGTTGTTGGTGTAAACCTTGCTGCCGGAGTTGTTGAAGATGTTGGCGCCGCCGCTAGAGCCGCAGCTCACGCTGCCGCCGCAGCCGCTGGCCACCGTGAACAGCTCCAGCGAACCCTCCAGGGCCAGCTCCCAGCCGGGCCGCTGGGGCCAGAGCGGCCGATCCCCAGCCAGCCGCACGCGGCTGGAGCCGCCCAACACCTGCCAGAGATTGGCCACCGGGTTGGCCTTGCCGGCGATCGCGGCGTAGAGCGGGTCGTCGGCCTGGCTGGCAAAACCCGACACCATCCAGCGATCGCTCAGGCTGAAGTCGGCGCGCACGGCGTAGTTCTGGTTGCCGGTGCCGCTGGATTCGCCGCGGCCATCGGCCCAGATCTGAGTGAACCGCACCTGCAGCTGGGCGTCGTCGAGCCGGTTGGCGGTGGGCACCGCCAGGCCGAGCTGCAGCGGCGGCCCCAGGGCAGCGGCAGAGCGCAGGGTGGCAAGGTCGAGCGGGGCGACCTCCTGAGCAGGAGCAGCGATCGGCGGATCGGTTGGTTCTTCGATCAGCTCATCAGCGGGCACGAGCTCCCAGCGCGGGGCCTCGGCCTTGGCCTCGGTGCCTGGCTCAGGCGGGATGAGCTCCCACTCCAGGGCCTGCAGCGGCGCAGCTAGCCAGCCGGCTGCTGCGGCCATGGCCGTGATCAGGGGCCAGCCACGCCTTGGCATTCAGCGATCAACCCACCGCACAAAGCGGCGCCACTGGCCCTGGGCGCGAGCAAAGGGGCCCGATGGCGTTGGGCCGCTGGCGGCCGCTGGCGACGGGGTGGGCTCGCTGGTGGCGTAGTAGGCATAGGCGTTGCCGGCGTTGTAGGCGCCGTAGCCGTATTGGCCGTAGCCATAGCCATAGCCATAGGCCGGGGCGCCATGGCTGTCCTGCTTGATGGCGTTGGTCACCAATCCCAGCAGGGGAGCTCCGGAGCTGCGGATCCGGGCCACGGCTTCGCGGGGCAGGCCGCGGTCGACCCGTTCGAGGCTCACCAGCAGCATCAGGCCATCGAGTTGCTCGGCGAGCAGGGCGGCATCGGCCAGGCCGAGCACGGGCGGAGTGTCGTAAAGGATCAGGTCAAATGCCTGGCTGGCAGCCAACTCGGCCACCAGCTGGTGCATGCGTGGCGAGCTGAGCAGCCGGGCCGGATCGGGCGGCCGGCGGCCCGCCGTGAGCACGGTCCAGCCGTCGTAGTTGGGCATGGTCTGCACCACATCGCGCCAGTGCAGATCGTCTTCGGTGAGCAGGTTGGAGAGGCCCACCAGGTTGTTGAGGCCAAGCCGGTGGTGCAACTGGGGCTTGCGCATAACGGCATCCACCAGCAACACCCGCTGGCCCATCTCAGCCAGGGTTTTGGCCAGCAACACATTCACCAGGCTCTTGCCCTCGGCGGGGATCGAACTGGTGAGGGCCACCGAGCGCAAGGGCTTGTCGCTGTTGAGGAAGCGCAAGCTGGTGAACAGGTTGCGGAAGGCCTCCTGATAAAAAAAGCGTTGGTAGCCGCTCAGCTTCAGCAGTTCAGCCGCTTCATCGGCGGGGTCCGCTGATTCGGCGCCCGTTGCACCGGCGATGCCCCGGTCAAGCTCTTCGAGCAGGAAGCGCTTCTGCTCCCGCACCCCCGCAAAAAAGGGCACGTGGGGGATGTGGCCGAGCAGGGGCTGCTGCAGCTCCTCGCGTAGCTCGGCCGGACTGTGGAACACGTGATCGAGCCGATCGCGCAGCAGGCCGGCCCCGGCCCCAGCCACGAGCCCCAGCAGGGTACCGAGCGCCAGGTTGCGCGGCACCGAGGGGCTCACCGGATTGGGGTTGATGGTGGGCGGAGAGATAACCCGCCAGGGCAAGCTGCGCTGGGCCAGCTCGAGCTGAAAGGTTTCGCGGGTTTTGAGGAAGCTGGCCAGGTTGTCGTTGGCGATCAGCAGGCTTTGCTGCAACTGATCGTATTGGCGGATCAGCTGGGGTTGCTGGCGGAAGTCGGCATTGAGCTGCTGTTCCTGCTGGCGAGCCGTCGCTAGGCGGGCAGCGTTGAGGCCGAGGGCCGAATCCACGGCCTCGAGTTGGTTGCGGCGTAGCAGCGGCAACAGCTGGCGGCGGCGCGCCTCCAGCCCCTGCACGATCGAGGAATCAGCTGTGAAGCGGGCGCGGGCATCGGCCAGCTGCTGGTCGAGCTTGGTGAGCTGCTCCAGCAGCCCCTGGTTGGCATCGGCCACGCTCAGGCCCTGGTTTTGACCGCCCCCAGCGGTACTGGGGCCGGTGCCGATCGCTTCCTGAAAGCCGGTGGCCGTGATCGTGCCATTGGCAATCGATTGGCGAACGGCCTGCAGCCGGCTGCGCTCGGCGTTCAAGGCCCGCACGGCATCGCCCTGTTCCACCACCTTGCCGCGCAGGGCGGTGCCCTCCTCACTGGGTTGCAGCAGGTTGTGGCGTTCGCGAAACGCGGCCAGCTGCTGCTGCAGCTCGGCACTGCGCTGCTGCAATTGAGGGGCCTGGCGGTCGAGGAAGTTGATGCCATCGGCCAGCCGCTGCTGCCGCTGGGTGAGGGCCGCCTGCAGGTAGGCGACCGAAAGATCCCCCAGCAGGCGTTCGTCGTCCACCGGGTCGCGGCCGGTCACGGTCACGTGCAACACCCCTTCGGCCTGCTTGTTGCGCTCGCCACCGGGGGCAATGGCGATGCGGTCGGCCAGTTGGGCGGCGGTGAGGTTGTAGCGCTGGGTGATCGGCTGCAGCAGGGCCGGGCTGCGCAACACCTCGATCAGGGTGGGCAGGTCGGCCTGGGTGGTGTTGCGGGCGAGCTCTTCAAACACGCCGCCTTGGAGGGCGGCGTTGGCTGAGCTGCGGCCCTCGCTGTTGATCGGGTCGCTGATCAGCAGCGAGAAGCTGCCCTCGTAGACCGGCCGAAACAGGCGCTGGTAAGCGGTTACCAGCAGGGTGAGGCCCACTACCCCGGCAGCCGTAACCGCCACCCACTTGCGGCGGCGGCGGAGGGCGCGCCAGAGCTCGCGCAGGTCGATCTCATCATCGCCACCGCCACCACTGCCGCCGGAGGCCGCTACCGCAGGCCCATCTGGCAACTCGCGCACCTGCACCCATTGGGTGGGCTCCGCCAGGGGCGCGCCCGGCGAAAAGCCTGGCCGAGAGATGAGATTGGACACTCAGCTCCAGTCAACGGCTCCTGTTTAAGCGGTGCCGCCGGCCTGGGGGCGGCATGCCTAGGGCGCGCATAGCGCTATGCACCGATTGACCAGTTGAGCAAGAGCGTGGCCTGCTCCGATTAGACGAATTTTGCTTGAAGTGAGTGCATGCTGCTCCCGCCGTTGTCATCGCCCGTGCGTGGCTTGCTGGCGGCCCCGCTCCTCTCGGCGCTGGCGTTGGCCCAGATTCCGGGGCTTGCTGCCATGGCGCAGCCCCAGCCAGCTGCTGGGGCAGCCCAAGCTGAAAAAGTGCCGTCGGGAGCTGTGCAGGCTTTAGCCGACGACGCCTACATCCTCGGCCCAGGGGATGTGCTCGGCTTGCAGATCTTTGATGCCCCCGAGCTGTCGGGCAACCTCGATGTGCTCAACGACGGCAGCGTGTCGCTGCCGTTGATCGGCAATGTGCGGGTGGTGGGGCTCACGCTGAGCCAAGCCCAGCAGTGGTTTTCCACCCTGATGGCGCGCCAGCTGCAGCGGCCCGAGTTGCTGTTGCGGGTGGTGCGGCCCCGGCCGATCCGGGTGGCGCTGGTGGGCGAGGTGGAGCGGCCTGGCATCTACTCGCTCACCACCAGTGAAACCGCCCAAACCGAGGGCGGCCCTGCTCTCACCCTCAGCGGCCTGCCCACGGTGGTGGATGCGATTCAGAAGGCTGGCGGCATCACCCTCAACGCCAACCTGCGCCAGGTGCAGCTGCAGCGGCGTCTGCCGGGGGATGCGCCGCTCTACAAGCGGGCGCGGCTGGATCTGCTGGCGCTGATCCGCGAGGGCGATCAGCAGCAGAACCCCTTCCTGTTTGATGGCGACACGATTCGGATTGGCAAAGCTGAGCAGCCGGTGGAGGAAGCGGTGGAAGTGGCGGCCGCCAACCTCTCACCCCAGCAGATTCAGGTGAATGTGGTGGGCGAGGTGGTGAGCCCCGGGCGCATCCAGGTGCCCGCCAGCCTGCCGCTGGTGCAGGCGGTGCTGGCGGCGGGCGGGCCCAGGGCTGGCCGGGCCAGCGACAGCAATGTGGAGTTGATCCGCATCAATCGCAACGGCACGGCGGCGCGTCAGCGTTTCCGGCTCAACCTGGCCCAGGGCGCCTCCAATGCCCAGAACCCGCCCCTGCGCGACGGCGACACGGTGATCGTGAACCGCAGTGGCATGGCCGTGGCCACCGACACGATCAACGCCGTAACCACGCCGCTCACCGGCCTGGCCAGCATCCTGGCCCTGATCGACATCGTGAACCGCAACTGAGGTGGCCTCTGTGCCACCAGCTCCGCGTTCGCGGTTTCGCCTGAGTTGGCTGCTGGCCCGTGAATTGGCGGTGGGGCCGGCCCCTGTGGCCGAGCGCCATCTCGATCGGCTGCACCAGGAGGGGGTGGCGGCGGTGCTGAGCCTCTGCAGCGAGCAGGAGGCGCCCCCACCCCCGGGCCTGCAGCAACGCTTTGCCTGCGGCCGCTTGGTGTTGCCCGACCATCGCACCGGCCGGGCGATGAAGCTGGCGGAGCTGGAGCAGGCATTAGCCGTGCTGGCCGAGCTGCGCGTGCGCGGCCCGGTGTTTGTGCACTGCGTGGCGGCGATGGAACGCTCGCCGCTGGTGTGCATGGCCTGGCTGGTGACCCGCCATCGCCTCAGCCCCCAGCGGGCCCTCGACTACCTGATGCAGACCCATCCGGGCACCAATCCCCTCCCGCAACAGCTGGCCTTGCTGCAGCAACTGCCGGGCTGAAGCGGATGGCTTTGCCCAAAAAACTGCAGTTTCTGAATGGTTTGCTGCGTCTGCGCATTTCGATATGCGCAGCTGCGATGCGCTGCAGCTGCATGACGCTGCTGCGGAAATGATGCGAGAGGTCTGCTTTGTGGCTGCTGGAGCTCCTGCTCGCGCCCGGGCTGCACCCTTCACGGGATTGGTGTGTCTGCTGGCCGGCACGCGCAGGCCTGCCTGCGAGCCGTCTGCCCGTAAATCCTGTTTTTTGTAGGACCAATGCTGAGGAAGCTGCTTTCCCGCTCGCGCATCCAATCTCGTCCAGGTGGAGAGCCCCGCCACCTCAAGCAGTGGCTCTGCGGTTTGTGGTGCAGATGTACAGAACACAGCAGGGCTTAACACACCTCTCTTTGCTGAATGCTTGCAATGCCGTCGATGCCCCCCACCCCCGCCAAAACCGCCCTGATCACCGGCATCACAGGGCAAGACGGCAGCTATCTGGCCGAACTGCTGCTGGGGAAGGGCTACGTGGTGCATGGCATCAAGCGCCGCGCCAGCAGCTTCAACACCACCCGCATCGATCACCTCTACCAAGACCCCCACGAGAGCGACCCTCGCCTGGTGCTCCACTACGGCGATTTAACAGACAGCACCAACCTGATCCGCATCATTCAGCAGGTGCAGCCCGACGAGATCTACAACCTGGGCGCCCAGAGCCATGTGGCCGTGAGCTTTGAGGCACCTGAATACACCGCCAACAGCGATGCCCTCGGCACCCTGCGCATTCTCGAAGCGGTGCGCATGCTCGGGCTCACCCACAAAACCCGCATCTATCAAGCCAGCACCTCCGAGCTCTATGGCCTGGTGCAGGAGATCCCCCAGAAGGAAACCACGCCCTTCTATCCGCGCAGCCCCTATGGCGTGGCCAAGCTCTACGCCTACTGGATCACGGTGAACTACCGCGAGGCCTACGGCATGTATGCCTGCAATGGCATCCTGTTCAACCACGAATCACCGCGGCGCGGTGAAACCTTTGTGACCCGCAAGATCACCCGCGGCCTGGCCCGCATCAACGAGGGATTGGAGGAGTGCCTGTTCATGGGCAACCTCGATTCGCTGCGCGACTGGGGCCACGCGCGCGATTACGTGGAGATGCAATGGCGGATGTTGCAGCAGCCCGGCATCCCGGAAGACTTTGTGATCGCCACGGGCCGGCAGGAATCAGTGCGGCGCTTCATTGAGCTGGCCGCAGCCGAGCTGGGCTGGGGCGGCATCCAGTGGCAGGGCGAAGGCCTCCAGGAAACCGGAACCCGCGCCGACACCGGCGCCATGGTGGTGCGCATCGACCCGCGTTATTTCCGCCCAGCGGAAGTGGAAACCCTGCTGGGCGATCCCACCAAGGCCCGCGACAAGCTGGGCTGGACGCCCACCACCACTCTGGAAGAACTGGTGGCAGAGATGGTGGCCGCAGACCAGGAAGACGCGAAAAAAGAGGCCTACCTCAAACGCAAGGGCTTCCAGGTGGTGGGCTCGATGGAAAATCCGCCGACGAACCCGGAATCCATCAAGGCGGCTGGAGGGGCTGCGTGAGCTCCCTGATCACCCCCGCTGACCGCATCTTCGTGGCCGGCCACCGCGGCATGGCCGGCAGTGCCATCTGCCGCGCTCTCGAGCGCGCCGGCTACCAACAGCTGCTCACCGCCAGCCGCTCTGAGCTCAACCTGCTCGATGGCCCCGCCGTGGAAGCCTGGTTCGCGAAACACCAACCCACAGTGGTGGTGCTCGCCGCCGCAAAAGTGGGCGGCATTCAGGCCAACAGCAGCTACCCGGCCGACTTTCTGCTGGAGAACCTCAAGATCCAGACTCATGTGATCGAAACGGCCTGGCGCTCGGGGGTGCGGCGGCTTTTGTTTCTGGGCAGCAGCTGCATCTACCCGAAGTTCGCTGAGCAACCGATCCGCGAGGAAGCGCTGCTCACCGGAGCGCTGGAGCCCACGAATGAGTGGTATGCCATCGCCAAGATCACCGGCATCAAGTTGTGCGAGGCGCTACGCCGCCAGCACGGCTTCGATGCGATCAGCCTGATGCCCACCAACCTGTATGGCCCGGGCGACAACTACCACCCCACCAACAGCCACGTGCTGCCGGCTTTGATCCGCCGCTTCCATGAGGCCGCCGAGGTCAACGCCCCGAGCGTGACCTGCTGGGGCACGGGCACGCCGCTGCGGGAATTCCTGCATGTGGACGATCTGGGGGAAGCCTGCGTGTTCGCTCTGGAGCGCTGGCAGCCGGGGCCTGAGGACCAGCAGTTCCTGAACGTGGGCACCGGCGTGGACCTGAGCATCCGCGAGCTGGCGGAGACGGTGGCCACCGCCACGGGCTACCAAGGCGCAATCGAATGGAACAGCAGCAAGCCCGATGGCACCCCGAAGAAGCAGCTGGATGTGAGCCGGCTGGCGGCATTGGGCTGGCGGGCCCGGATCCCACTGGCGGAAGGCCTGGCGAGCACGGTGGCGCTGTTTCGCGAGGAGCTGGCGCAGCAGCTGGTGCGGCTTTAACGACAGGTGATGCATGTGCTGCAGGCGCTAAAATTGCAGCACATGGAGGTGCAGGCGTGAAGGAGCTCAACATCCGAGAGATGCGAGCCAGCCTCGGACAGCTAGCGGAGCTGGTTGCTGCAGAGGGTGAGTTGCTGATCAGCCGGCGAGGAGAGCCAATCGCACGGGTGCTGCCGATGGTTCCGCAACGCCGGCGTCCCGACCATGCCGAGCTGCGCGAGCGGATGCCGCTGCTTCGATCCAGCGCCGCTGATCTGATCCGCGCTGAGCGCGATGAGCGTTGAGCAACGCGCCTATCTCGACACCAGCGCGCTGGCGAAGTGGTACCTCAACGAAGTTGGGTCTGAGTCGTTTGTTGAGTTTCTGCAGGGACTCGGGTCGGCCGTGATCAGCACCCTCACGGTCACGGAGATGCGCTCGTTGCTGAGCCGCCGGCGCCGCATGGGCGATCTTTCGGTTGAGCTGGAGTCGTTGCTGTTTGCAGCACTCCTCAGCGACATCGATCGTGGCTGGCTGCTGCAGGCCTCGGTGAGTGATGCGCGTTTTGCCGAAGCAACGAACTTGATCGCGCGTTATCCAGATCATCCGCTGCGCACTCTTGATGCGCTTCATCTCACAGTGGCTGCCGATCAGGGTGTGTCTGTTCTGGCCACGGCCGATAAGGTGATGGCCGACGCTGCCGCGAGCATGGGCTTTCAAGTGGCGCGCTTTTAATCCCCCATAAACGAACCCCGAAGAAACTCACCTTGCCGCCAGCCAGCGCTCGCATCCTCTGAACACTGATCGCTGGTACTACCGCGTCTTTCAGAGCGCCCCGGACCTGATCCGTGCACTCCTGCCCGGTGCGGAGCCCACCTCAGAAGCTCTGAGCCTCGACCCATCAGCACCCGGTGACCGCCTTTATCGCTATGAAGCCCCTGAAATCAAAGAGCTGAGCCATCGCCTCGATGGCGTGCTTTGGCCCAGGGAGAGCACCGGCTGCGGGGAAACCGGCAGCCCCGCGTTTCCGGTGGTGCTCCTGGAGGTGCAGATGCACCCAGATCCTGGCTTCCACCACCGCCTGGCGGCACAGACCTACCGCTTTCTGCAGCAACACCCCCAGGTGGAGCACTGGGCGGTGGTGGTGATCACGCCCCACAGCCGGCTCAGCCTGGGCCCCACCCAGGCGCTGCAGCTGTTCCTGCGCCAGGTGGCGTGGATCAACCTCGAAGAGCTGAGCCGCAGGATTCCGCTGGATCCCCTGCTCAACTTGCTCACCCTGCCGATCCGGCCCGAAAGTGAACTGGCGGCCAGCAGTCAGCAGATTCTGGCCAGCCGCCCTGATCTCGAGCAGGTCGTGCTGCTTATGCTGATGCAGCGGTATCCAGAGCTCAGCAGGGAGGAAATCATGGTGATTGCTGGTATCCCCCACGAAGAATTGCGCCACACCCGCGCTGCTCAGGAGTGGCTGGCAGAGGGCCGCCAGGAGGGCTGCCAAGATGAGGCCGCAGCGATGACCCTTCGTCAACTAAACCGCCGCTGCGGACCCTTGAGCGAAACCACCACCGGTCAGATCCAGGCCCTGCAGCTCGATCAGCTAGAAGCCCTTGCTGATGCCCTGCTCGATTTCCAGGGCCCGGCAAACCTGGCCACCAGGCTGACCGCCAACAGCTGAATCGGCCGATCGCGGGGCCTGACGCTGATCGCAAGGGCCCGAAGCTTCAGCTCCAATCTGCAGCCCCAATCGCCTATCACCACCCTCCAGGATTCCGTACAGCCTGTACAGAACCCGCAACCCTGTTCAGAACCCGCGACAGCGCTGGTTGCACCGCTGCCGACGTTGCGCGGCGCGCTTTCCAGCTAGCGTAGGGGAGGTGTAGGCCATCAACGATGACGCTCACCCCCAGCGCGACTCCGGATGTGCTGCCGCTGAAGTTTCCTTCAGGGCTGCGTCTCACGCCTGAGCAATTCGAGCTTGTCTGCGCTGAGAACCGTGAGGCGGTGCTTGAGTTGGCCGCGGATGGTCGTGTCATTGCGATGACGCCCACGGGCAGTGAAACCAGCGGACGCAACAGTGAGTTGCTGTTTCAGCTCCAGCAGTACGCCAAAGCAAGCGGCGACTGGAAAGTGTTTGAGAGCTCAGGCGGATTTCGGCTGCCCGACGGTTCGGTGGTGAGCCCCGATGCCTCGTTGGTTCGCCTGGATCGCTGGCGGGCCCTCAGCGCCGATGAGCGTCGACGCTTCGCCCCCCTCTGCCCAGACCTGGTGGTGGAACTGGCCAGCCCCAGCGATCAGGGGCCACGAGGTGTGCACGCGTTGCGCCAGAAGATGGCGGCCTATCAGCGCAACGGTGCCCGCCTCGGCTGGCTGTTTCTGCCTGAGGAGCGCTCGGTTGAGGTGTGGCATCCGGCTCGTGATCCGCAGCGCCTTGAACATCCAGCGGTTCTCACCGCTTCCCCCGAATTCCCCGGCTTGACGCTGCAACTGGCTGAGATCTGGGCGGCCTGAAGGGATCGATCAGATCTGATAGACGATTATCGGCTGATCCGCGACATCCAGGATGCTGAACTCGTTGCTCTGATGCCGTCATAGGGCTTCTTGGAGGTGCTTCCCCCCGAGCCGCCAGGAGCCCCAGCCCGAACGAAACGCTCGGCCTGCTGCCGCCAACGAGGCTCCACCCGCGCCAGCCCCTGCACGGCCTGCAGCCCTAACCTGAAACCATCGCCAGCACGGGTCATGACGCGTCAATTCAATGTGGTGGTGGAGCGCGACGCCGAAGGTTTTTTCGTGGCCACGCTGCCGAGCCTGCCGGGCTGCCACACCCAGGCACGATCCCTCGACGAGCTGATGGAGCGTGTGCGTGAGGTGATCGAGTTAACCCTGGAGGCAACAGGGAAGACAGCCTGCAACCAAATTCTTGGAAGGATGCCGACTGGCTGATCTCCCATGCAGTTCAGCCAACACGCCCTCGATAAATGCGCGCTCTATGGCGTCAACCCCGAGCTTGTGCAAGACGCCCTTGCAAGCGGTGAGACCTTTCTCGATCTCAACCGGGGCGGCAGCCGGGCACGGGTGTTCGAATTTCTGGATCGTCCCTGGGTGGCCGTGCTCACTCCGGATGACGCCAGGGTGATTACGGTGTATCCAACCGATCAACGCACCGTGGAGGCCCGCCGGGCCGGAGGCCGATGGCTGTTTCTGAACCGTTGACCCTGCCGGATCAGCTGCGGAGCATGCGCCAGTCGGTGGATGCAGACACCGGCGCGATCCTGTTTCGCCATCCAACCCTCCAGGGCATCCCCGATCTGGTGGTGGAGGGAGACGGTTACACCATGGAATTCATCGGTCCTACCTTGCTCTGCCTCGACATCATCGATCCAGGAGCCCTGGGCCGCCTGCTGGCAGAACCGATCAAGCAGCAACTTCCTGTGGGCCTTGGCCACTGACCATCCCGGGCCCAGCCGACCTGGCCACCTGGCTAGCCGCCAACGCCTGAGGCCCCAGCTCCTCAATCCGTAAGCCTCTTGGAGGGGCTTCCCCTTGAGCCGCCAGGATCCCAGCCCGAACGAACTGCTCAGCCGCCACCCGCCAACGAGGCTCCACACGCAACAAGCCCCCTCACGGGCTGCAGCCCCACCCCCAAGCCGCGGCTAACTTTTCGCCAGCCAGCGCTCGCAACCTTGAATACCGACCGCTGGTACTACCGCGTCTTCCAGAGCGCCCCCGACCTGATCCGCGCGCTGCTGCCGGGCTCGGCCGGCGCCGCCAACACGCTGAGCCTCGATCCCTCAGCTCCCGGCGACAGCCTCTACCGATTTGAAGCCCTCGAACTCAAGGAGCTGAGCCACCGCCTCGACGGCGTGCTTTGGCCCAGTAGTGCTGCTGGAGGTGCAAATGCACCCCGATCCAGGCTTTAACCACCGCCTGGCGGCGCAGACCTACCGCTTTCTGCAGCACCCCCCCCGGGTGGAGCACTGGGCCGTGCTGGTGATCACGCCGCACAACCGTCTCAAGCTCGGCCCCACCCAGGCCCTTCAGGTTTTCCTGAACCAGCTCACGCTGCCAATCCGCCCAGAAAGCGAGCTGCCGAACAGCAGCAGGGAGATCCTTGCCAGCCGGCCTGATCTTGACAAGGTTGTGCTGGCTATGCTGATGCAACGGCTTCCCCAACTCAGTAACGAGGAGATCATGGTGATCGCGGGCATTCCCATGGAAGAGCTGCGCCACACCAGGGCGGCGCAGGACTGGCTGGCCGAGGGCCGCCAGGAGGGCCGCCAGGAGGGCCTGCAGGAGGGAAAGGCCAGTGAAGCCGCCAAAATGACCCTCCGCCTCCTCAAGCGCCGCTGCGGCCCCCTCTCAGAAGCCACCACCGCCCAGATCCAGGCGCTGCCGCTGGAGCAGCTGGAATCATTGGCCGACGCCCTGCTCGACTTCCAGGGGCCAGCCGACCTATCGGCCTGGCTGGCCGCCAACCGCTGAAGGGTGACTTGATCAGCTGTTCAGGATTCTGTACAGCCTGTACCGAATCGCTCACGCCACGGTTTTTGCAACCTGCGGGGCGGCGGCGCTGGCGGCGCCGATCCGGCTGCAGAACCTTTTGCTGAACGGGCGGCTGGCTGATCAGACGAGGCTTCCCCCTGAGCCACTAGGCACCCCAGCCCGAACAAACCACTCAGCCTCCTGCCGCTTACGAGGCCCCAAACCCACCAGCCCTCTCACGGGCTGCAGCCCCTCCTCCAACCTGCGGCTACCTTTCGCCAACGAGCGCCCGCAGACAGTGAATACCGACCGCTGGTACTACCGGGTCTTCCAGAGCGCCCCCGACCTGATCCGTGCCCTCCTGCCTGGTTCGGATGCCACGGTCACCGCGCTGGGCCTCGACCCAGGTGCTCCTGGCGATCGGCTCTACCGTTTTGAAGCTCTTGAAATCAAAGAGCTGAGCCACCGCCTCGATGGGGTTTTGTGGCCGCGCCAAAGCACTGGCTGCGCCGAAACCGGCAGCCCCGAGTTTCCCGGTAGTGCTGCTGGAGGTGCAAATGCACCCCGATCTAGGCTTTAACCATCGCCTGGCGGCGCAGACCTACCGCTTTCTGCAGCAGCACCCCCGGGTGGAGCACTGGGCCGTGCTGGTGATCACGCCCCATAGCCGCCTTAACCTCGGCCCAAGCCAGGCGCTGCAATTGTTCCTGGAGCAACAGGTGATGTGGCTCAACCTGGAGGAGCTCAGCTGCCGGCCCCAGCTCGATCCGCTTCTGAATCTGCTCACCCTGCCGGTGCGGCCTGAAAGCGATCTGGCAGCCACCAGTCAGCAGATCCTGGCCAGTCGGCCTGATCTAGACACGGTTGTGCTGCCTATGCTGGTGCAACGGTTTCCCCAGCTGAGCGAGGAGCAGATCATGGTGATTGCCGGTATCCCCCGAGAAGAAATCCGTCACACCAGGGCGGTGCAGGACTGGCTGGCAGAAGGTGAAGCCAAAGGCCGCCAAGAAGGCGAAGCCCTCGGTGAAGCCAAAGTGACCCTGCGCCAACTCAACCGCCGCTGCGGCCCCCTCACGGCCGCCACCACCACCCAGATCCAGGCGCTGCCCCTGGAGCAACTCGAGGCCCTGGCCGACGCCCTGCTCGACTTCCACGGCCCGACCGACCTGGCCACCTGGCTGGCCGCCAACGCCTGACGCCACCGGAGATCAGGTGAGCGGCACCCTCCAGGATTCTGTACAGCCTGTACAGAATCCTGCAGAGCTCTGATGAGCGTGGGCTTCTGGCCTTCAGCAGCACAACCACCGCGTGGGCTTCCCCCTGAGCCGCAAGGAGCCCCAGCCCGAACGAACTGCTCAGCCGCCACCCGCCAACGAGGCTCCACACGCAACAAGCCCCTCACGGGCTGCAGCCCCACCCCCAAGCCGCGGCTAACTTTTCGCCAGCCAGCGCTCGCAACCTTGAATACCGACCGCTGGTATTACCGCGTCTTCCAGAGCGCCCCCGACCTGATCCGCGCACTCCTCTCCGGCTCAGGCTCCCCGGCGGCTGATCTTGGCCTCGATCCCGCAGCACCCGGCGATCGGCTCTACCGCTTTGCGGCCCTCGAACTCAAAGAGCTGAGCCATCGCCTCGATGGCGTCCTCTGGCCCAGGGAGAGCACCGGCTGCTCTGAAACCGGCAGTGCAGAGTTTCCGGTGGTGCTGCTGGAAGTGCAGATGCACCCCGATCCCGGCTTCCACCACCGCCTGGCGGCGCAGACCTACCGCTTTCTGCAGCAGCACTCGCAGGTGGAGCACTGGAGCGTGGTGGTGATCACTCCCCACAACCGCCTCAACCTCGGCCCAAGCCAAGCCTTGCAGCTGTTTCTGCAGCAGGTGGCTTGGATCAACCTGGAAGTGCTAAGCCGCAGGAGCCAGCTGGATCCCTTGCTCAACCTGCTTACCCTGCCGATCCGGCCCGAAAGCGAACTGGCGGCAAACAGTCAGCAGATTCTGGCCAGTCGGCCTGATCTGGACCAGGTTGTGCTGCCTATGCTGATGCAAAGGCTTCCCCATCTCACAAACGAGGAGATCATGGTGATTGCTGGCATTCCCATGGAGGAGCTGCGCCACACCCGGGCAGCTCAAGACTGGCTTGCAGCTGGCCGGCAGGAAGGCCTGGAAGAAGGGCGGCGCGATGAGGCTGCAGCCATGACCCTCCGCCAACTCAACCGCCGCTGCGGCCCCCTCTCAGAAGCCACCACTGCCCAGATCCAGGCGCTGCCCCTGGAGCAACTCGAGGCCCTGGCTGACGCCCTGCTCGACTTCCAGGGCCCGGCCGACCTGGCCGCCTGGCGGGCCGCCAACGCCGCGCCCCCGGCCTGACGCCACACCACAAGGCCACCAGCCCCAGCCCCGCTGCCCTGGCAGCGGGGCTTTTTGTTGCCGTCCCCCTGAGCCGCCGGCAAGCACCCGATCCCCGCGCGACCTCCATGCCACCATTCACCCCCGTCACCACCATCTGCTGCAATGCGCGACGCGAGAAGCCAGCGGCTGCGGCGGGGCTGCAGGTGTCGTCCGTGGGGGAGGGCTGAACGATGACGATGGCAACGGATCAACAACCCCAATCCACCCGCACCCTGCTGCGCGGCATCTGGGGCCACCTCAGCCGCCGCCGCCGCCTGCAACTGTGTGTGTTGCTGCTGGTGATGCTGGCCAGTGGCCTGGCCGAGCTCGTGTCGCTCGGGGCTGTGCTGCCGTTTCTGGCGGTGCTCAGTGATCCGGAGCGGCTGTGGCAGCAGCCGTTGACCCAGTCGCTGGCGCCGCGGCTGGGCTTCACGTCGGCGAGCGATCTGCTGCTGCCGGCCACGCTGGCGTTTGCGGCGGCGGCGGTGCTGGCGGCGCTGATCCGGCTGGCGAACCTGTGGCTGAATGGCCGCCTGGCGGCGTCGGTGGGTTCGGATCTGAGCTGTGAGGCCTACCGGCGCACGCTGTATCAGCCCTATGGCGTGCATGTGCAGCGCAACAGCGCGGCGGTGATCACGGGCACCACCACCCAGATCGGCCGCACGGTGGTGGCGCTCACCGCACTGCTGCAATTGATCACGGCGGCAGTGGTGGCGCTGGGACTGCTCACGGGCCTGCTGCTGATCGATTGGGCGGTGGCGCTGGGAGCGGCGGCGCTGTTTGGCAGTGTGTATGGCCTGCTGGCGATCACGGCGCGAAAGGAGCTGCGCCGCAACAGCCAACGGATCGCCGCAGCCGCGGAGCAGCAGATCAAGGCGCTGCAGGAGGGGCTGGGGGCGATCCGCGATGTGCTGCTCGATGGCAACCAGCGCACCTATGTGGAGATCTACCGCCAGGCCGACCGGCCGCAGCGGCAGCTGCAGGCCAAAAACCAGTTTCTTGGGGCGTTCCCGCGCTACGCGGTGGAGGCCCTGGGCCTGGTGGCGATTGCCCTGCTGGGCGGGCTGCTGGTGTTGCAGCAGGGTGCCGGCGCTGCGGTGATCCCGCTGCTGGGCGGCCTTGAAGGGCGCCAACGCCAACATGGCGGCGGTGCTCGCCATGCTCAACCAGCCCCTGCCACCGCAGGTGACGGTGGCCGCGCCGCTGCCCCTGAACCAGGCCATCCGCCTGGAGGGGGTGCATTTCCGTTATGGCCCAGAGCAGCCGGAGGTGCTGCGCGGGCTGGATCTGGAGATCCGCCGCGGCGAGCGGATTGGGTTGATCGGCAGCACCGGCAGCGGCAAGAGCACCACGGTGGATCTGTTGATGGGTCTGCTGGCGCCCAGCCAGGGGCGGATCCTGGTGGATGGGGCGGATCTGCACGATCCGGGCCATCCCGAACGGCTGGCGGCCTGGCGAGCAGCGATCGCCCATGTTCCCCAGAGCATCTACCTGGCCGACAGTTCGATCGCCGAGAACATCGCCTTTGGCGTGCCCAAAGGCCAGATCGATCTAGAACGGGTGCGGCAGGCGGCGGAGCAGGCCCAGATCGCCAGCTTCATTGAGGCCAGCCCGGAGGGCTACCAGAGCTTTGTGGGCGAGCGAGGCATTCGGTTGAGTGGCGGGCAGCGCCAGCGGATCGGCATCGCCCGGGCGCTCTACAAGCAGGCGTGTGTGCTGGTGTTCGATGAGGCCACGAGTGCGCTGGATACCAGCACTGAGCGAGCGCTGATGCAGGCGATTGAGGCTTTAAGCAAAGAGCTCACGATTGTGATGATCGCCCACCGGCTCAGCACTTTGGATGACTGCGACCGCATTATAGGATTGCAGCGAGGATCTGTAGATAAGATTTTTAGACCCAACGACTTATCTCGCATTTGATAAGTCTGTGATAAATAGAGCATCTTTTGGCCCGACGCGATGCGAGCTTGATCCTTTAATGAGATCTGTGCCGTGCCCCCCCCCTGATCACCCCCGCCGACCGCATCGATGTGGCCGGCCTCCGCGCCGACACCGGCGAAGGTGGAAACCCTGCTGGGCGACCCCACCAATCCCCTGACGGCAAGCGAGCGCGTCTCCCTCAAGCATCTGCTGCAGAGGTATGTGGAGAAAGGCTTGAACACTCCACCGTCCGAAACCACGCTGCAACGATCGGCGGCAGGCCTGCCTCGGCTGGAGGTTCCCTTCGTTCGTGAGGCAGGGCCCCTCAGCAATGCGGCACTCTTCGATCTGCTCGACGCGTGAGCACCGCAAGGCCGTGCACGATTGGGAGCAGCAGGCCGCCGAGCGGGTGCTGTTCTGCACAGTGACGGCTCTTGGGCTGGTGCGCCTGGTGTGCCAGCCGAAACTGATGGGCGCAGTCGCGATGAACGCCACAGAAGCTTCGGAGTTGCTGCAGGCGTTCTGCCGGCAGCCTGGGGTGAGCATGGCGAGGCCGGAGCACGATGGCTTTGAGGTGTTTCACCAGCTGCTGCGCAGTAAGGATCTGCCCACCAGGCTCTGCACCGATGCCTATCTGGCGGCCCTGGCGATGGCCAATGGATGGAGGCTGGTGAGTTTCGATCGGGATTTCGAGCGTTTCCAGGGCCTGCATTGGCTCCAACCCGCATGACCTGCCTCATCACCCCCGCCGACCGGATCTTCGTGTCCGGCCACCGCGGCATGGCAGGAAGCGCCATCTGCCGCGCCCTCGAGCGCGCCGGCTACCACCAACTGCTCACCGCCAGCCGCTCTGAGCTCGATCTGCTCGATGGCGCTGCGGTGGAAGCCTGGTTCGCCAAACACCAGCCCACGGTGGTGGTGCTCGCCGCCGCCAAGGTGGGCGGCATCCAGGCCAACAGCAGCTACCCGGCGGACTTTCTGCTGGAGAACCTCAAGATCCAGACCCATGTGATCGAAACGGCCTGGCGCTCGGGGGTGCGGCTGTTGTTTCTGGGCAGCAGCTGCATCTACCCGAAGTTCGCCGAGCAGCCGATCCGCGAGGAAGCACTGCTCACCGGAGCGCTGGAGCCCACGAATGAGTGGTATGCGATCGCCAAGATCGCCGGCATCAAGCTGTGCCAAGCGCTGCGGCTGCAGCACGGCTTTGATGCGATCAGCCTCATGCCCACCAACCTCTATGGGCCAGGCGATAACTACCACCCCACCAACAGCCACGTGCTGCCGGCGCTGATCCGCCGCTTCTATGAGGCCTCCGAGGCGGATGCCCCGAGCGTGACCTGCTGGGGCACCGGTTCACCGCTGCGCGAGTTTCTGCATGTGGACGATCTCGGCGAGGCCTGCGTGTTTGCCCTGGAGCACTGGATCCCGACTCCAGGTGAGCTCACCTATCTGAATGTGGGCACGGGCATGGACCTGAGCATCCGCGAGCTGGCGGAGGCGGTGGCCAGCGCCACGGGCTACCAAGGCGCGATCGAATGGGATAGCAACAAACCCGATGGCACCCCCAAGAAACAGCTGGACGTGAGCCACCTGGCTTTGCTTGGTTGGCATGCAAGCATTGCTTTGAAAGAGGGTTTAACTGACACAGTTGCATTGTTCAGAAAACAGATAAAGGAAAAGACGGTAAGACTTTGACAATTGATGCTGTTCAGGTTTTAGCGTTTTGAAGCATGTGACAAGTTAAACTTTGAGCACAACTTTCTTAGAAGCGTTTAATTGGTGCATTTCATGTAAGAATGCTTGTTTGGACCTCATCTAACTATGACTGGACATGCCCAATATCCTGATTTGTGATTACAACTTCTCTTAAGTTTAGTCAGTATTTTAGAGGCTATGCCGAATACCTGCAACCATCTGCTTTGAATAATCAGTCTTTATGAAAACAGCCAAAAACTTTTTATTTGTGGCGACAAGATACATAGTTGATATAATATCAAGTGTATTCATTGGAGCCTGGGTTGCGCGATACCTAGGTCCAGGCCAATTTGGGTTATTCAGTTTAGCCTTATCGATAGTTAGTATAGTTCAAGGAATTAGCTCGCTTGGGTTAAAGCCGATCTTATTGAAAGAATTTACAACAACAAGCAAGGAATCTAATCATATTATTTCTTTGTCAATTATTTTAAGCTCGCTCTCTGGCCTAATTGCATTATTTGTCGCTGTGGGAATAGCTTATTTAGTACAGCCAAATAATTCACTCTTATTATTGATTGTCTTTATACTAGGCTTGCAGTTGCCATTCACTTCAACGCAGCCGTTAGAGGCTTTTTGGGAGGCGAAAGAAAACAATCTTCCTATACTCATTTCATCTCTAACAGCAACATTGGTAGCTTGTGGCTTAAAGATAATTGTCATAACCACAAACAATGGCCTTACTAGCCTCGCAATTGCATCTCTTGTTGGAGTTTTAATAAATTTCACTCTACTAGTTGCTGCGACAAAACCAATGCTTAAAAATATATTAAGCATTGGATTTGATAATATTTTCGCTGATTCTCAACGGCTAGTTAAAGCATCAGCACCAGTTATTTTTTCTAGTTTAACTTTAATGGTTCAAGCGAGAGTTGATCAGGTTATGCTCGCAAACATGATTAGTGACAATTCTGTAGGAATATATACTGCTGCTTTGAAAATCCCTGAGGGATTAGCTTTTGTAAGCATTTCTTTATCTACAGCTTACTATCCTAGATTTACAAAAAAAAACGACTCTTCTGCTACATCTGAAGAAAGTAGTTTAATTCTATCTGAGTATTATAAATATGCCAATATATCAATTTCTATTGGTTTTCTTATTGCAATATTGATCGCGATTACTGCCTCATATTCTGTAAGAATATTGTACGGAGAAGCATATTCTGAATCAATCCCTATTCTTGTGATAATGAGCCTACGGCTTCTGCTTGCCCATTACGGAGTTGTGCGAGGATCATATTTGTTGAATAATAACATATTAGCTTTTGGTTCTAAAACTATGCTAATAGGTACATTCATTAACATCGCTTTAAATATTGTTCTCATTCCACTGTATGAAGGGGTTGGTGCCGCCATAGCCACTGTAGCATCTTTATTTGTAACATGCTTTGCGCTAGATTTATTCTATTACAAAACACGAAAAAACTGCCTTAGATTATTACAAATTTCTAATTTGTTCCCTTCATTTGTTTTACCTGCAAAATAGTCATGGGCATTGTCAATTTTGGAATACCCATTGATTCTGTGACAAGAATCAATGAAATCCTTCAAATAGATATTTTTTTTGAAGAGGGAACTTATTTAGGTGGTACTGCAGCCCAAATGTCTAATATGTTTAAAAAAGTCATTACGGTGGAAGCATCTGAGGCAATGCATGCTAAGGCAATGAGCTCAATAGGGCATATCAGTAATATTCAATTAATTAAAGGCGATACAAGAGAAGCGTTGTCTGATGAAAAAAGACTCGTAACACAAGATACTTTCTTTTGGCTTGATGCTCATTGGTCTGGCGGTGAAACTTATGGAGAGGATGATGAGTGTCCATTGTTGGAAGAATTAAATTCAATTTTTAAAAATAAAACTTTTAACCATGCAATACTTATAGACGATGCACGTCTCTTTATGGCCCCGCCACCTCATCCTCATATCAGCTTAAATTGGCCTAGCTTAGCTAATATTTTAAATATCATTCCCTCAAAATATGCTTTATACGTCTGGAATGACGTCATTTATATTTTGCCAAGAACAGACAAGATCAGCACTCTAATGCAAGACATGATTACTGAAGAATGGAGAAAACATGGCAAAAATAAAAGATCTAAGATTAATCAAGTGAAAAGACTAGTCAGAAAACTTTTGGCGGCTAAATGAAAGTTTACATTTTAGTGACCAGTGGAAGAACTGGTAATCAGATCTTTCAAATGCTTGGCACAATTTCCTTTCTTGAGAAAAAATCATTAGTTTTAATTTGGGGATCAGATCCAGAGATTGAAGATATTTTTAGCCTTCCAAGTCATTGTATTTGCATCCATACAAATACATTTCTATGGAAAGCATGGTATCTACTCAGAAAAATACCATGCGCCATCACTGTTTACACATTATTATCAAAAACCTTTTTTTTCAGATTTTGTGAGGACAAAAAAGTTGGAGTAGTTAAATGCGTTACGAAACCATTGATCAGATTTCCAGTGGTTAATTTAATATATCGATCATACTTCCAATCGGAAAGGTTTTTTGATTCCAGTAAAATTCCATTCAATATTTCCTTGCGCCATTCATTCATATCTCTTGACTATAGTAAGCAGTTGGTCGAGCTTGCATCTTCAAAATGTAGCATACATGTCAGAAGGTCTGACTATTCTTTATGGCCTTCGAAAGAGTCACGCGCAATTCTGCCAATGTCGTTTTATGTTGATAGCTTTCTAAGGATTCACCAATTATTTAATTGCAGACATTTTTTTATTTTTAGTGACGATTTTGATTATGCTTCTGATTTGGTCTTTGTATTAAAAAAATTTGTCCCCGAATCCTCTAGTGTATATTTCTCGGTTCCAGATTTATCTCCAGTTGCTACACTTAGTTTCCTTTTCAATTCTGATTATCTCGTGCTTTCCAGCAGCTTTTCCTGGTCTGCTTACGTGATGTCAAATTTTTTTGATGGGAAAGTCCGTCATGCTCTGGCTCCCTTATACTGGTCTGGGCATAGAATGAAAAAATGGTATCCGCCGTTGTCTCAATCAAAAACGATAGATTACTTACAGGTCAATAGCATTTAAACCTTATTCCCGCCTTTTAAACGAAAACAAATTAAGTAGTATCTAGTGCACTCTAGACTTTGTTTTTTAATGAACACCATTCCCTCTAGTTCTTGCTTGAATCTTGCGAAGGCTTCCCAAAAAGATATGCATCTTTTTTGCAAGCATTTCCTAAACTTATTAGGAATATAAACTTCTTTTTGGTGTCTCACTGCAGTTAGCCTATGCAAAAGCTTAAATCAGTGAGAAAAATAGTTGAGTAGTCACGAAAAGTAGAGCCTCAGTGTTGAGCCTTTCGCCTTCTTGTTGTTAACCTTTTTCTTCAAGCGTTCGATAAAATAAGATGCCAAATATTGAAAGCTGCGCGTTAGTATAAAATACAATCAATGTGATAGCCATATCAAGCTTGTTTAATATTACAAATCCACTCAAGCTGAGGACTTCTTTTTATGAACTTATCCGCTGGCGACTTTTTTCCGCCTTTGATCGCTAAACTAAAAAAGAAATTGGCAAGAAAATTGCTCTACGGTGAAAGCTATGGCCTTAATCAACTTGATCTAAAGCTGATCTCCGCCATTAATGCTGAAAGAAAAGGTTATTTTGTTGAGTTGGGCGCAAACGACGGAGTCAGTCAGTCAAATACTTACAAGCTTCAGAAGCATTTTGGATGGACTGGCCTGCTGATTGAGCCAAGCCCTAGGCGCTTTGTGGAGTGCGTAGCAAACCGTGCCTTTGCCAATCGCCCAGAAGTGCGCTGTGCAGCTTGTGTGCCTTTTCACTTTGAAGATCGCTTTGTAGAAATTGAAGACGCTGACTTGATGAGTGTCGCAAAAGGCCTTGCTGTGACAGATCAACAAGCGGTGGAGCATGCAGATCGCGGTCGCCGGTTCTTAGCTGATTCTGCACTGCGCTATTCCTATGGGGCGCTGGCACGAACCCTGACCAGCCTTCTGGATCAGGGCCGCCTAAAAGTGTGACCACGGAAGCTGGCGGGGTCTGGCAGCATTGGTTTTGGTCGGCGGGAATGGCTTACCTCCATGCCCCAAATCCCTGACGCCGCGGCTGATCAGCTTGGTTCCAGCGACTTGATCAGCTTTCTCAAGGCCATCCCTGATGGGCGGTACCGCCGCGGGGTGCGCTACCCGCAGTGGTTCCTGTTGCTGGTGGCGGTGCTCGGGATCCTGAGTGGCAGCAGGAGCTCCCGTGATCTCGAGGCGTTTGCCAAACGGCATCGGCAGGAGCTTAACCAGGCGCTGGGCCTGGATTTCAAGCGTTGGCCGTCGGACG